>NZ_JBNPBA010000005.1:0-104329 GCF_050310315.1 Snodgrassella sp. CS2
TTGATGGCTTTGCTGCCTAGGCACATGCCTGCGGTAAACTGACTCTGGCGCTGCGCTTTTTTTAGGGCAAACTGGAAGCGTCTGGCTTCTTCTCCTGTCAGGGTGATGCTGTTGATGGCAAAACACGGGGTTTCGTTGGTTATCAGTTTGTCTGTCTGTGTTGGGTTTTCTTCTTGTGGCTGTAGACGAATATTTACTTCGGGCTGCATTTGCTGCTGAAACTGCTGCTGACGCTGCTGTTCGCGAATGATTTGCTGTTGCTGCTGACGGTCCAGCTGGGAAGCTACTTCTGATACCGGAGAGGCGTAAGCAGTTGCCATTCCATTGCTCAGCAGCCATACCAGCATGACAATTTTTTTAAACGCATTTCATTTAATGCTTATTGAATGTTAAAGTTAGTTAATTTTAAAGTTAGATTACGATAATTACAACTGAGTTGATTATTATCAGATAATGAAATGGAACATCATATCAAGAAAAATAGTGTTTATATTTTAAGAAATTTAAGTACAAAAAATATCATTATTATGATATATCTATTTGATTTTAATATAAATCTAAAATCGAATTACTGATATTGAATATATTCCTAAATCAGTATAATTTGAAAATTAATAAACTCTATATTAGCATTTTATTGCGATTATCAATACTTATTAATGATAAATTGCTATTTTATGTATTTATTTGGTATTTCTATTTAAATAATATAAATACCAATATAAGTTAAAGGTTTTTAATTAGTAGACAATAATATTTTTGTTTAGAATCAATATTCTAAGATAATTTACACATATTTTGCTGCTTATCGCATTTTTTGAGAAAGTTAAGCTATTTTTCTGAATAATTAAATAAGATATTGCATCTCTGTCACTTATTAAAAGAAAGCCGGATTGATAACCAATCCGGCCGGATAATTTTTCTTCTCATTCACGGCAAATATTTAGCATTTCATTTAATAAAAAACTTTGAAGCGTTCGGTATCGTCTATAAAGGTTTTCTCAGGGAAAGGTGCTTCATTGGAACCGAAAGGCATCATTGCGCGTAGTTTCCAACTATCGGGTATTTGCCATTCTTTGGCGGCAGCTGCATCTGGCAACGGGTTATAATGTTGCAGGCTGGCTCCGATTCCGGCATTGGCCAATGCTGTCCATACCGCAAACTGAGCTATACCGCTTCCCTGCTCTGACCAAATCGGAAACTGCTCAGCATAACTCGGATATTGCTGTTGCAGGCCGGCAATGGTTTGCAGATCTTCGTAAAACAATATGGTACCAATACCTGCGGCAAAGCCGTTGATTTTGGCTTCGGTAGGCGCAAATTTGTCGGCAGGTACGATGGCACGCAACTCATTCATAACGATATGCCAAAACTTTTCACTTTGCTGATTAAATAGAACCACAACGCGTGAACTTTGTGAATTAAAAGCAGATGGTGACAGCTTTACAGCTTGTTCTACCAATGCTGTGATTTCTTCCTGCTCCTGAGTAATATTCTTGCCAAGTGCATATTGGGTACGACGTTTTTCAATGGCTTCAATCAATGCATTGCTCATTTTAGTTCCTTTATCATTCTGTAATTAAATTATGAATTGCGAAACAACATCTATTACCATGTTAACGGAAAAAAAACAGTATTCCCACCCCTTGCGGCGAATACAAGTTTAATTTAAATGATGGTTAAAAATAATTTTATTATTTGTAAAACAATAATTAACAACTAAAAACAATTTTAATTTGCCTGAAAAACAGTGTGTTTAAGTGCTGGTTACTCAGCATTTCTTATCAGGAATTGATTTATTTATTCTGATTGGGGCAACTGAATGATATGAACAAACAAATTGTTTTTACATTATTTTTTATTTATAGAAATATAATTTCATCCAATATAGGGCGATTATCGGATGAAACAGTCTGATTTAATAAAGCAGTAAATGGCGCAATACAGCAGTAATGCCGACACTTAAAATAACGGTGGGCAATAGAGAAAATCGCCACGCCAGCAGTAGGGTGATGATTACTGCTAATAGATTGGCTGGCTGAGTTGTAGCAAAAGCCGGTGCAATCACCGCGATCAGTACACAGCCAGGAATGGATTCCAGTACGCGAGTGAGACGGGGACTCAGTTTTCGTCTACGGAGTAATAGATAGCCACTTATTCTTGTAATGTACGTTACTGCCGCCATGGCCAAAATGGTACATAAAGCCGATAAATCAATCATACGCCGCCATAATAAATGCCAGTGCCAGACCTGCCAGTGTACCCAGCAATACATACCAAGCACCTGGCAGCAAATTGTAAGTAACGATCGCTACTAACAAACTTACTACCCATGGGATAGCAGCTTTAATCCCTTTCCACATGCCCTTGATTAAAACCAGAAAGACGGCAACAAAGGCCATATCAAAACCATAATGGGAGACATCTCCAATAAGCGGTCCTATCAGAGCACCTAAGGTAGTGAAACCCACCCAGGACAGATAGAGGCCAACGCCACTACCAAGAAAAAAGTAATAACTGAATGTCTGCGCTGGAGATTTTCTAATATCGGTAAAAGTCAGTGCCCAGCTTTCATCACACATAAAAAAGAGGGAGGCAAGTACTTTACGTTTACTCAATGCGCTTAGGTAAGGGGTAAGTGCTGCACTCATAAGAATATGACGGCTATTGACGAGTAAAGTCATCAGAGCAATGAGGAGCATATGCGGCGGGGATGTCCATAAATTTACGGCAACGAATTCAGAACCACCAGCAAAGTTCAGAGCAGTAAGCAGTGATATTTCGCCTGTACTCATGCCCTTTTGGATAGCCTGTGCACCCAATACCATTGCGAATGGAATAAAGCTGAGCATAAGAGGCAGAGCGGTAATAAGCCCCCTTTTGATTTCCTGTACTGGTGAGGGTACGCTAGCTGTAGACACTTATCAAAAATTCCGATTTAACACAATAAATTAGAGACAGAATATATTTTTATTCACGCCAAAAACCGATTTCAGAACAGTAAATAGCATATCTTTACAGATAATAATGAAAGCAACATTATAATTGAGAAATGTAAGCTTATTCAATAATAATCTAAGTATATTCAACAGTGAAATAATAAAAAAATAGCTTAAAATGCTTGAGACTCAACAGCGTTGCCATGCCAGTAAAACAGGTATCAGGTTAGCCCAAGCTTCTTGCTCATGCGGCGAAAAATTTTAATTGATTTTTTAAACGACTAATTACCTATATTTATTATTCGGGTCAAAAATAAAATATTTAGCACCAAGTCAGTAATGATGCTGATAGTAAGCTATGTTTTACTTTCGATTTGCCTTCATTCAAAACTAATATCCATAGCTTCTATTTGGCAAGTTTTTGCCATTGTTTAGCCTAAGAGACTGTTGCAGAATTTATTTCCACTTTATCGATTATCTGATATCGGAAAATCCGAGACAATATCATATAAATTAATAATTATTTTCAGCAATTGGAAAACAAATCTCTCTTAGATTGATTAGAGAGATTACATTTTTTCTCTACTGGATTTTTTAAAAGCAAGAGCTGTGTTTTATTTAAACGGACTAAATAGAATACAGTGAGTTAATGATTACAATATAAATAGCTGATTTTATATCAGGACTTTTTATCCAATTTGCCAGATAGGCAGAATAAAGAAGTCCTGTTTTATACGTTAATTACTGATAAAAATGCACAATATCAATTAAATCTGAACGAGACATATCTCCGGGATTGTTTCCTTGTTCTCCTTCAGGAATAGGAATGCCCATTTTTTTGAAATGTTCTACCCAGTAAACTGGAAATTCGCCGGTCTCCTTAGATTTGAAGGTCATGGCGCGCAATGGAAATACTTCTTTACCATGATTGGCTTCTTTGAAAATCTGATAGATTAATTCGGAGCAGTAATATTGGTCGTTGTGAATATTAAAGGCATTATCGTACGGTTTGCCCACTTTCTGTTTGGCAAAAGTAATGGCAGAAGGGATCAGAGGCTGATATTGGGCTTTTAATCTGCCAACCACTGCACGTGGTGTACATTGTTGGTTTTTCGGATGCAAATAGGTTTGCACTGGGGTAATTCTGACTTTAGGCGGAGTGGCCTCAATGATGCTATTCTGACCATTTTTTTTCTGCCAGACGATGCCAACATGGGTAAAGTTATAGCCATCAAGCCCACTTGTAGCCGCTTTGATGGCGCTATTCATACCGCCATCACATTCTTCTATAAATATCAGGTCGCCGTTTTGCAGATGAAAAGGTTTCTGTGCATAGGCATTCAGGCTGAACAACAGGAAAACAACAGCGGTAAACCATGTTCGGATAAGTTTTTTACTCATGTCTGCATTTTAGAATAATTGGTAAATAATGGTTAATGATACAGTATTTATTTAGCCCAGTAAGAATTTACATGCTGGGTTGAAATAAATTAAGCTGTGTCAGTCCACGCTTTTGCCACGCTTGCGCTGAAAAATGCGGTAGCTGGCAGCAAAGGCGGCGATGGCGGCTCCAATCAGCGCACCTCCGATAAACATAGAAACCAGATCAACAGTTTTGCCTACATCCAGACTGTCTAATACTTGTTTGGCACTCAGTTTCTGGCTAGCCGGACTACTCATACCTTCAATCATATGGCGGTTATTACATTTGGGCAGCAAAGCCTGCTGGTCAGCTAACTGTGGATAAGTTTGTCTCACTTCAGTTTCGCACCGCTGAATTTGTGCTGGTGTTACCAGATTAAACCAGCCCCCAATATAAAGACCACCAGCCAGCAGACAGGCACCTACTATGCCTACCAGTACAGCAGAACCTCGTTTTTGCTCAGCGGCTGTTGCAGTAGTGTTTTTTTTGGCAGATTGTTGTTCGGCTTGACGTTTGATTTGTCGGGTTTTATTACTCACTTGCGCTTATTCCATGGCGACCAATTTAAGTTTTTAATCCGGCTATAATCCAAGTGGCTGTATCGTGCAGCCAGTTTAGTTTCGGTTTGAATAGCAGGATTACCAAAGATTTTGAGGTTGAATCATACCTGAAGCTGCTTCAATACGGTTAATTGTTGTAATGCTTCAGATAAATCAGACGGGTACTTATGCCACTATTGTCATCAGTGTTGCAGAAATTTCAGCTTAACGCCGGCTTTGGTTTTGGCCAGCATTTCACTAACGTTCTCACCCAGATGTAATGCCAGCCCGATGGTAAGCATGTCGATAACCATTAGCTGCAACAAGCGTGAAATCATGGGAGTGTATTTTTCACTGTCTTCAGGAGTAACCACGCTAATAACGCAGTCGCAGACCTGCGCTACCGGTGAACCGGCACGGGTAAGGCCGATAATTCGGGCACCATTGCCTTTGGCAATTTTAATGGCGTCTAATAAATCACGTGAAGAACCGGAATGGGAAATCACCACCAGCACATCCTGCGGTGACAATACAGCTGCTGCCATCAGTTGTACGTGACTGTCGGTATACGCCACGGTGGAAAGTCCAAAGCGAAACAGTTTGTGCTGTGCATCCATAGCCACGATACCGGAATTGCCAGCGCCATAAAATTCGATGCGCCGTGCTGTAGCCATCATTCTGACAGCGGTATCCAGTTCGGAAGCGTTCAGAGATTTGCGGCTACCGAGCACAGTAGCAGCCGTATTGGCAATAACCTTGTTCAGCACATCCTGCATGGAATCAGTGCTGTTGAGTTCTTCATGCACATAAGGCATGCCTTCGTGGCCAATGCTAGCAGAGAGATTAAGCTTGAATTCGGGTAGACCGCTGTAACCCATGCTGCGGCAAAAACGGATGACGGTAGGCTGGCTGACACGTGCTTCTTTAGCAATATTAGCCACGGCTGCATGCACAAACCATTTGGTTTGTGCCAGTACGCATTCGGCTACGCGTTTTTCAGCCGCTGATAACTCGGGCAGCTTCTGGCTGATTTTGGTTAACATACTACTCTCCTGTTTTGTGTCGCAACAAAACAGGAAAAGAATAATGTGTAATGATTACGTTCACAATAAATACCTGCTGATTTCTCTTGTATTACGCGTTTATCCTAACGATACGCTTAAACAATTGCAATATCTGTACTGCAATTTAGCGTTCTGGCAACGGCAGGTTAATTAGAACCGATTTATTGTGATTAATGACTTTATGAAAATTTTAAGCTACTGGTATGGCTTGTCTTTGCTTTTCAGCAGCGGAACTGACCCAATGCGTTGAAAATTATCTCCAGTAGACGCTGGTTATCGACGTGTTCCATTACATTGATTGGACTATGTTTCACTTCAGGCATGCCTACAGTGAGTCGCAGTGTGCCTTCTTTCCAGCGCCGGCTGCTGGCACGGGTACAGTCGCGGGTGGTGGATACATCTACAATATAAGGTGACGAGGTAGCAACATTACTGTCTATCAGTTTAGCAACGCATAATACGTCGTGAATCCAGCAACCAGCCAGATGGCGAGTTTGAATGGAATAGTCCATCCACGGACGTGAGGTGCGGACGATAAAGTCAGTAAGCGGATTAGCAAATTTTTCTAGCCTATCCAGATCCTGATGTGTGAGCATAGTCTGTGTGGTGGCATCCAGTGGTGCCAGGGTGATATTGGCCCCACTTTCAATCACAATTTTGGCGGCTTCAGGATCAACGGCAAAATTGGTATCTTTCAAATAGCCTTCTACTTTAAAAACACCACCCATAATAACAATTTCGGCCACAGAACGGGCGAAATCGGGATAAAGCTGAATTGTGTGAGCGATATTGGTTAACGGACCGATTGCCACCACAGTAATTTCGCCAGGATTGCTGCACACAAGCTCGCCAATCGCCTGTGCTGCATGCGGTGCACTGTTATCATTGAGTGGCAGTACCGGAGGTAAACTATCCCACAGTGACAGCAGACCTTGTTTGCGTACGTTATTATCCAGCTGTTCGCGCCAAGGAGCAGCAGGCTCTATCAGTGCCTGTGCGGCACCTTTAACGACAGGAATACTCTGATTTAGTTCCTGCATCAGTTGGCGAGCGACCTGATAGCCGGTGTCGCGCGGAGTATTACCGGCTACGATGGTAATGAGTTCGAGTTTGATTGAGTCTGCAGCCAGTGCCAGTGCCAATGCCAAACCATCATCTACATTTGCACCTGCAATGCCATTACCCGGATCACAGTCAATCACGATGCGCTTCATAAGGATTACCTATGCCTCAATTGCAACGGAGTCAGTAGCTGACTCCGTTATAGATGTTTCAATCTGATTGTATAAGCTCTAAATGGCGTCTTCCACTGCATTCAGATCGCGACCACGAGTTTCAGGAGCGAAGAATGTAGTGATAAAGCCAATACCAGCCATTAAAACAAAGTATATGGCAATAGGCCACCAAGTTTTATAATGATCAAACAAGGCTGAAGCAACTAAGGCTGCGGTACCGCCAGATAGAATGCCACCCAATTCTTTGGCCAATGCCATTTTGGAATAGCGGTTGCGCACGCCAAACAATTCTACGCCATAGGCTGCCTGCACACCAAAAATACCCAATGAAGCCAGACACATACCCACAACAATAATGCTAGCTACGATAAAAGGGTCCCGCGTTTCCAAAAACATATAAGCTGGCACGGCATACAGCATCAGCAGAAAGCAGAACCAGCGATAAACGATACGGCGTCCGTAGCGGTCAGACAACCAACCAGCAAAAGGAATCACAAAGAATCCTAACAATGAGGCGACAAATACCGCAGTGGTAGCCACAGTTTTATTCACATGCAGTATTTTAACTACATAGCCGATTACGAATCCTTGCGCGAGGTAAGATGGGCCATTTTCGCCGATTCTCAAGCCTAGCATCACAAAAAATGCTTTATTACGTGCCAGGAATGAAGTTTTGGCAGCTGGTGCCTGTTTGGCATTAGTAGTTTGTGAATCAGATTGTTTTGATTCGTTCTGTTCCTGCTCAAATACGGGTGTTTCGCGTACATGGCGGCGGATAAGTGTGGCAGCAACCGCAATCAGAGCACTGAGAATAAACGGAATACGCCAGCCCCAGCTATTCACATCTTCTGGATCAAGCATTAACACCAATAACCATACCGCAGACGCCACCAATGTGCCACTGTTGGAACCAATGCCAATAATAGAGGCAATCAGGCCGCGGTGTCTGGGTGGAGCATATTCTCCGAGCATAACTGTAGCACCAGAAAGCTCGGCACCGGCGCCAAAGCCTTGCACAAAACGCAATATCACCAGCATCAGAGGTGCCCATAGGCCGATAGTGGCATAGCTGGGAATAAAACCAATCAGAGTGGTGGAAATGCCCATCAGAGCGATGGTGGTGACCAGTACAAATTTTCTTCCTTTGCGGTCACCCATGCGCCCGAAGAAAACGGCACCAATTGGGCGTGCAATAAAGCCTACTGAATAAGTGGCAAAACTTGAAAGCAAAGCAATTGTCTGGGTTAATTCTGGAAAAAACACATCTCCAAATACTAGGCCTGCGGCGAGGCCGTATAAAGCAAAATCCACATATTCCATGGTGGTACCAAGCCAGCAGGAAAGTGTTGCCTTAATAAATTCCCGTCGTCCTTCAGGTGTGGCTAAACGTTGTTCAGCTGCGCTCTTCTTATGGCTGTCAACTGACGATTGTAAGTCACTCATTCAAATATCCTATGGTTACAAATCAGGGTGTTACTAGTTAAAACAAAAAGACTAAAACAAAATTTCCAGCACAAACTTGCTGCCAAAATAAGCCAGCATTAGGCTGACAAATGACACAATGACCCACCATGCCACTTTTTTTCCGCGCCAAGCCTGTGTATGGTGTCGGAGCAGGATAACCAAATAGATTAGCCACGACAGCACACCAAACACCGTTTTATGGGTTAAGCGTGCCGGCTCGCCAAACACGGCCTCGGAAAACACCGTGCCACTAACTGCCGCAATAGTCAGCAGCACAAATCCTGCTTGCAGACCCTGAAACATTAATTTCTCAATGGACAGCAATGGCGGCAGAAAAGATTGCTGAGGTACTGTTTTGCGTCGATGCAGATAATGGTTACGCACCAGCATCAGCACCGCCAGCAATGTGGTGATGCCAAATAGGGCATACGCCAACAATGCTGACAAAACATGTATCATGAATGCGCTATTATGCATGGGATAAGCGGTAGGCTGACCAGGCAGAAGCCAGGCCAACAGCAGCACCGCTGCCGAACAAGGAAACAGCGCCAGCTGCAATCCCTGTAAACGATAGCGAAAACTACCCACCCAATACAGCAGCACCATTAACCAGGTAATCAGATTGAGTGCGTGACCAAATCCCACCAACAGTACCCGTTGCTGCAACATTGGCTGCCATACTGTAAAAGTATGCAGCAGCAATACTGACAGCAACAGGAGCTGCTCACCTCGCAACGGATAGGGCACAGCAGTATGACGTTGCCAACACCGCCAGGCCAGCACCGAAAGTGCGGCATAGGCAAAAATAAGCACCAGCAGCAATAAGCTCATGATTTTTCCGCAGCAATAGCGCGCCAAAATTTGGCGCGCGTAGTGTAAAATAGGCATTTATTTATTGTGATGCCTGCTCAGAAACTGGGCAGGCATCACAACAGGTTGCCATTTTATAACCAAATTGCTTCTTATCCTACCCATTTACTGTGTGAATTGACCAGAAACAGGCAATTTTCACCCGACAGATACAGGCTGCTTACAATTAGCCGGAGATGGTTCCGATGTTAGATAATCTATCAGATCGCTTTAGTAAAATTGCGAAAACCCTGCGCGGACAAGCGCGTTTGAGTGAAGACAATATCAAAGATGCTTTGCGTGAAGTACGCATGGCATTATTAGAAGCCGATGTTGCCCTGCCAGTTGTAAAAACATTTATGGCTTCAGTAAAAGAACGTGCAGTGGGCCAAGAAGTCATTGGCAGCCTGACACCCGGACAAGCATTTATCGGAGTGGTAAATGATGCGCTCACCGAGCTGATGGGCACGCAGAACAGTAGTCTGAATCTGGCAGCAGTGCCTCCGGCAGTGATTCTGATGGCCGGTTTACAGGGGGCTGGTAAAACCACCACTGTCGGCAAGCTGGCACGCTTGCTGAAAAATGACCAGAAGAAAAAAGTGCTGGTAGTTTCTGCAGACGTGTACCGGCCGGCTGCGATTGAGCAATTAAAATTACTGGCTCAGCAGGTTGAAGTGGACTTTTTTCCGTCACACGAAGGTGAACAACCAGTAAACATAGCCTTAAATGCATTGGATCACGCTAAAAAGCATTTTTATGATGTGCTGATGGTGGATACCGCCGGCCGGCTGGCTATCGACCAGAAACTGATGGATGAAATCCAACAGATTCATGCCGCAATTCATCCGGTGGAAACTTTGTTTGTGGTTGATGCCATGCAGGGTCAGGACGCGGTAAATACGGCACAGGCATTTAATGATACCCTACCCCTGACTGGTGTAGTGTTAACCAAAATGGACGGTGATGCCCGTGGCGGTGCGGCGCTGTCGGTACGCCATGTAACCGGTAAGCCGATTAAATTTATCGGTGTAGGCGAAAAAATCAATGGTCTTGAACCATTCTATCCTGACCGTCTAGCCTCGCGCATTCTGGGGATGGGTGATGTACTGTCTTTGATTGAAGACGTGCAGAAAGGCATTGATGAAAAAACCGCGCAGCAGATGGCAAAAAAGCTGCACAAAGGCAAAGGTTTTGACCTGAATGACTTTAAAGCACAGATTCAGCAGATGCGCAAAATGGGTGGTATTGAATCGATTATGTCCAAACTGCCAGGTGACATGGGACAAATGGCCAAGCAGGTTCCAGAAGGCACCGCTGAAAAAGCCATGGGTCGGGTGGAGGCCATTATTAATTCGATGACGGCCAAAGAGCGCTCCAACCCTCAGTTGATTAAGGCCAGCCGCAAACGCCGTATTGCCAATGGCTCCGGTGTCAGTGTGCAGGAAGTGAATAAAATGCTTCGCCAGTTTGAACAATCGCAGAAAATGATGAAATCATTTACCAAAGGCGGCATGGGCAAGCTAATGCGCCTAGCTAAAGGCATGAAAGGTATTATGCCGCAATAATTTCTCCTCCTAACGCACTGCCTGAATTTTAATTCAGGCAGTTTTTTTATCTGACACTGCACATTATTATGCATTTAGTCTAAAATGATTATGGCAATTAAATTTGTCTTGATTACTTCAATATAAAATAAGGAGTACAATGATGCGTAAAATTAATGATAAAGGCTTTTTTTGAGCCAACCAGCAAACGCCGCAAAGGCTACCCGTCTGAAACCAGTGTAAAGCGTGGTCTGGTGCGGATTGTGCATGGCGATAAAGTTCTGCATGAAAAGCTCGGGCGCAATGACCGTTGCCCGTGCGGTTCTGGCCGCAGCTTTTAGGAAATGTTGCCTGAAATCAGGCTGCTTTCGATGGCAGTAACAGACATGATTATTACCGTTGATTATCCTCAGATAAACGGACACATTATTTAATCACCCTTTAAAAACTTTCCCCTGAATAAGCCTGTAAATCACTATTATTCAGGGGGAATTATTTATACTTAGATTCAGACATAAATTTTTGTTTTTAGCTATTTCCAGATTTTAATTTATCTATTCTAAGCCATTTGCACTATGGCTACTTCACAAGCCAATTAATACATTAGCAAAATATTACTCCTTATGTTCACACCTTAAGCTGTAATACTTTAGACATTAATGAAATTAATTTAATTACTGCTTGTACCATTCTTAAACTAAAACAACTATAAACATGGTTTCAACTTAGTTCTGCCACTATCTCTAGAATGACAAAAAAAATAGAAATAACATGTTATCAACAGTACCAGAAAGCAACGAGCCCACAATCACGACATACTATAAACTACATGCACAGATATATGCTCCTACCTCTTCTCAGCCAAAATATGTCCCCTTTTCCGGTACAATGTTCAACAAAATTTATTTTTAACCACAAACTTAATTTCCTTCCCAGCTACGTCGGCTTAATGCTGGCACATATGCCATAAAAAACAACTTATTGAGGCTGTGTTAATATTTTATCTGATGTCAGCATCAGATAAATATTTTGACACTAAAATACCTTTTTTGCTTGCTGCTCTAATTGTGCTGGCCAGCCTGTATTCAGCGCATAGGCTTGTAAGGCATACTGTCCTGGTTAGAAAAGCTTATCGAAGTAACGAAGCATATGGCTAAATATTATTCTATTAAAATTTAGAAGCTAATTGTTTCTGTTCACAATCTGATAAAAGTGCATCGTCTTAAACCATGCTTCTACGCATGGGTTATAATCAGACTCTTATTTTTTGATTTTTTGCTACTCATTAACCATGTTAAACACCCAATATTCTCCCAGTGAAATTGAAACCCGCTTGTATCAGCAATGGGAAGAACGCGGCTATTTTGCCCCGTCAATGGATTTAAGCAAACCATCGTTCTCTATTCAGCTCCCCCCGCCGAACGTAACTGGTACGCTGCATATGGGACATGCATTCAACCAGACCATTATGGACGGACTCACCCGTTATCACCGCATGAAAGGTGAAAATGTGTGCTGGATTCCTGGCTCAGACCATGCTGGTATTGCAACACAAATAGTGGTGGAACGACAGCTGGCTATGGAAAATATTTCCCGTCATGAGTTGGGTCGAGAAGCATTTATCGCCAAAATATGGGACTGGAAAAAATTTTCCGGTGGTACCATGGCCGAACAAATGCGACGTGTAGGATGTTCAGTAGACTGGAGCCGTGAATATTTCACCATGGATGATGAGCGAGCAAAAGTCGTGACCGAAGTATTTGTACGGCTGTTTGAGCAAGGGCTGATTTACCGTGGTAAACGGCTGGTAAACTGGGATCCAGTATTGGGTACTGCGGTATCTGATTTGGAAGTGGAAAATATCGAAGAAAACGGCCATATGTGGCACATCCGTTATCCGCTGGCTGATGATCCAGATAATGGCTTGATTGTGGCCACTACCCGCCCAGAAACTTTGCTCGGTGATGTAGCAGTAGCCGTCCATCCTGACGATGAACGCTATGCTGGCTTTATCGGGAAACAACTGATATTGCCTTTATCCGGCCGTACTATTCCAGTGATTGCCGATGAATATGTGGATAAAGAATTTGGTACCGGCTGTGTGAAAATCACACCAGCACACGACTTCAATGACTATGAAGTAGGTAAACGCCATCATACGGCACTGATTAATGTCCTCAGTCTGGACGCGAAAATTCTGTCACAAGCAGAAGTATTTGATTTTCAAGGGCAGGCACAGGCTGGCATCAATCTGCCGTCGCAATATGCTGGCCTAGACCGCTTTGCTGCGCGCAAACAAATGGTGGCCGACTTGGAAGCAGAAGGTCTACTTCTTAAGGTTGAAGAACACAAACTGATGACGCCTAAGGGTGACCGTACCGGCAGTGTGATTGAACCGATGCTGACCAACCAATGGTTCGTGGCCATGACGCGTAGCGCCAACAACGATGTAGCGCATCCAGAACCAGAATCGGAATTTAAAGGCAAATCCTTAACCGAAAAATGTATTCATGCAGTGGAAAGCGGACAAATACGCTTTATCCCAGAAAACTGGGTCAACACCTATAACCAATGGATGAATAACATTCAGGATTGGTGTATCTCACGCCAACTATGGTGGGGACATCAGATACCGGCATGGTATGACCAGAATGGCCGCGTGTATGTGGCACGCAATGCTGCCGAAGCACAGGCACAGGCCGGTACGGATGCGGTATTAACACGTGATGAAGATGTGCTGGATACATGGTTTTCTTCGGCACTGGTGCCTTTCTCTACGCTGGGCTGGCCGGAAGACACACCTGAATTAAAGGCGTTCCTGCCCTCTCAGGTGCTGGTAACCGGCTATGAAATCATTTTCTTCTGGGTAGCACGCATGATTATGATGACTACTCACTTTACCGGTAAAGTGCCGTTTCACGATGTGTATATTCACGGTATCGTGCGCGACAATGAAGGCAAGAAAATGTCCAAATCCGAAGGTAATGTCATTGATCCGGTGGATTTGATTGATGGTATCGATTTGGAAAACCTGCTCGTGAAACGCACCACTGGTTTACGCCGGCCGGAAAAAGCACCTCAGGTCATTAAAGCGACTCAAAAGCTGTTTCCTGACGGCATACCGGTATTTGGTGCCGACGCATTGCGCTTTACTATGGCAAGCTATGCTAGTCTTGGCCGCAGTATCAACTTTGATTTCAAACGCGCTGAAGGCTATCGCAATTTCTGCAATAAATTGTGGAATGCCAGCCGCTTTGTGCTAATGAATATTGAAAACCACGACTGCGGACAGGATGAAAGTCTGCCGTTAAGCTACAGTTTTGTGGATAAATGGCTGCTGACTCGTTTGCAACAAACCATTTCTGCCGTTAGCGAAGAATTAGATACATATCGCTTCGACATGGCGGCACAAACTTTATATGAATTTATCTGGAATGAATACTGCGACTGGTACGTGGAGCTAGCTAAAACCCAGCTGCAGCGCGGTGACGAAGCACAACAGCGTGCTACACGACGCACACTGGTACGGGTACTGGAAACAGTATTGCGCTTATTGCATCCGATTATGCCGTTTATTACAGAAGAGCTATGGCAAACCATCGCACCATTAGCTAATGCTAAAAACACCGACAGCATTATGCTGGCAGATTGGCCACAACCTGACGGTAGCTTGATTAACAGCGAAGCTGTAGACCAGATGCATTATTTGCAGGAACTGGTTAATTCCGTTCGCAATCTACGCGGCGAAATGGGGCTGGCGATGAGTGTGAAAGTGCCACTGTTACTTGAAAGTGCTGCTGATTTAAGCACGTTACTGCCCTATTTGCCACTGATGGCACGTCTGAGTGAAGCCACACAGGTGTCACATCTGCCAGAAAGTAACGATGCTCCCGTAGCAGTGTGTCAGGGCGCACGCCTCATGCTGAAAGTGGAAGTCGATAAAGCAGCTGAAACAGCACGCCTGCAAAAAGAAGCTGAAAAACTTCAGAAAAACATCGACAAGATAGCCGCCAAATTGTCCAAACCCGGCTATACCGATAAGGCACCGGCACATCTGGTTGAAAAAGACCGCAGTGAGCTGGCGCAATTACAGGACAGAATGGCCAAAATCCACTTACAATTGCAAAAATATCGTTAATTAAATTATTTATATTCTCACGATAGCCACCAGTCCGGCAGCATAATTAGCATAAATGGGTATCCGCCACAATGTGCTTATACTGTAAATCTGGTGGCTTCTTCATAGCTGTTGTGAATAGTGCATAATTTCAAAATCAGAATATTTAATTATTAAACAATCCATTAAACAACTACAATGTCTTTATTTTGTATTTGATTTACACATAATTATTCAATTTTATAATAATCTTCTGTAAAATTCCTGAACAATGTCTTATACCTTGGTTCATTATTCATACGCCATATGAACTAGATATACTGAAAGATTGGAGCAAACAGATGGCAAACACATCTAAATACTCATCCCTCAACATCATTTTGATTCAGACTCGTGAAGCATTACTTTCCCATTTCCGCCCCATGCTGAACGATATCGGAATTACAGATCAGCAATGGCGTATTATCCGCTTACTGGCAGAAAATGGTATTATGGACTTTCAGGAGCTGGCTAGACAGGCATGCATTCTGCGCCCCAGCCTCACCGGTATCCTGACACGACTGGAAAGGCTTAATTATGTAGTACGCCTGAAACCGTCTAACGACCAGCGCAGGGTGTTTCTGAAGCTAACGCCAGTAGGCGAGAAATTATATGAAGATTTCTGTGTAGCGGTAGATGCCCGTTATAAAGTGTTGGAGCAGCGTTTTACTCAGGAAAAACTACAGCAACTGGGTACCCTGCTGAAAGAATTTACTAATATCGCTGTTGATAAAGAAGAAAAAGAACCCTGACAACATGAACCAATCACCTTCAGCCATGGCTTTACTTTATCGCGAAGCCATGTCGAAAGTTGCCGCAGCAGTGCATGTCATCACCACAGAAGGGGAAGCCGGACGCTATGGTATTACCCTCACCGCAGTCGCTTCGGTAACCGACTCTCCCCCAACACTATTACTCTGCATCAATCGCAATGCTCGTATCCAACCGATTTTGCGCGCCAACGGACAATTATGCGTAAATGTTCTGGCGGCCTCTCAGCAAGATGTGGCGGAACATTTTGCAGGTATGACCTCAATTCCGGCTCATGAGCGGTTTTTGCAACACGATTGGCAGAATCACCAGCATACAACCCAGCCACAATTGGTGGGGGCACTGGCTCATCTGCATGGCCGTATTATTGACAGCCATGATATGGGCAGTCACAGTGTATTTTATGTGGCCATTGAGTACATTAATGTTAATGAACAGGACAATCAGGGTTTGCTGTATTTTCAGCGTCAGTTTACGCACACTGCTGTACCGGTATGTGAGGCAGGCTGCGTCTAAGCAGATATTTCACACTTTTGCTGCATTAAAGAGCGCGTCTGATAAACAATAACGGACTGCCCCTTATCGGAACAGTCCGTTTTCACTAGCGGATAAACTTATTTTACAATCTGTACTAGCTCACCAGCGGCATAACGGTTAGCCATTTTTTCCAGTGACACCGGTTTAATCTGTCCAGCGTGGCCAGCAGCACCAAACGCTACATAACGATCAATACACACCTGTTTCATTGCTTTAATGGTTTCGGTGAAGTATTTGCGCGGGTCAAATTCTGCCGGATGAGTAGCCAGAAAACGGCGAATGGCACCGGTGCTGGCCAAACGCAAATCGGTGTCAATATTGACCTTGCGCACACCGTACTTGATTCCTTCTACAATTTCTTCCACCGGCACGCCATACGTTTCCGGAATCTTGCCGCCATACTCATTAATCACCTGCAACCATTCCTGTGGCACGGAGCTGGAACCATGCATCACCAGATGGGTATTGGGCAGGCGTTCGTGGATTTCACGGATACGATCGATACGCAAAACATCGCCTGTCGGTTTGCGGGTAAATTTATAAGCGCCGTGGCTGGTACCGATGGCAATTGCCAGTGCATCCACACCGGTATCCTGGACAAAACGTGCCGCTTCATCCACACTGGTAAGCATCTGTTCATGGCTGAGCTTGCCGGCGGCGCCGACCCCATCTTCTTCACCGGCATCTCCGGTTTCCAGATTACCCAGACAACCGATTTCCCCCTCAACCGATACCCCGCACGCATGCGCCATATATACAGTTTTACGCGTCACATCTACATTGTATTCATAAGTAGAAGGTGTTTTAGCATCGCTCAACAAAGAACCATCCATCATTACAGATGAAAATCCCAGCTGAATAGAACGCTGGCACACTTCCGGAGAAGCGCCATGATCCTGATGCATCACTACCGGAATATGCGGAAATTCTTCTATAGCTGCCAAAATCAGATGGCGCAAAAATGGTGCACCGGCATATTTACGCGCACCGGCGCTGGCCTGCACAATCACCGGAGCGTTAACTTCATCGGCCGCTTCCATAATCGCACGCATTTGTTCAAGATTATTGACATTAAACGCCGGCAAGCCATAACTGTTTTCAGCAGCATGGTCGAGCAGTTGGCGCATAGAAACTAAAGCCATGAGGTTCTCCGTGTGTACTTGGCAATAATGGGTAAAAATTCGGCGCAATTATACCACCTTGCGCTTGGTTTGTAGGCATCACATGCAGAGTTGTGTCAGCGTGTGCATGCGGTCTGAAAGAAAGAGTCAGTGAAAAAAACGATTTGATCTTGTAGCACAGTTAAAGGTAGTTGGTCTCCCCGATTTACCGTCCGATGCAGCGGTAACCACCAGCGTAATAATCCATATTGCGGATGCAGCAATTGTACATCGTAAGCTCTGGCGGTCAGACAAACGTCAGTTACCTGTACCTGCACACCGTTTTCAAGGTCATAACACAAAGCCTGCTGCGGAATATAGAAATGGTCTGTCACATTATCACAGCCCAACAGACGTGCTGCCCATGCATCTGTTGGTCGCGCTAGCAGTGTTGCTGCATTGCCTTCCTGCACCCAGCGTCCTTGCCGCAACAGGCAGATACGGTCGGCCAGCGCAAATGCTTCCTGCGGGCTGTGAGTGACCAGTACAGCCGGACATTGCTGCTGGCGCAATAGGCGTAAGGTTAATTGCTGCAAACTACCTCGCAAGGTTGTATCCAGTGCAGAAAAAGGCTCATCCAGCAGCAAAGCCCGCGGTTGCAAAATCAGTGACCGTATGAGTGCTACTCGTTGCTGCTCCCCTCCAGACAACAACTCAACTGACTGCATTGCCATGTCAGCCAAACCCACTTCAGCCAGAAACTCTTGCGCCTGCTGCTTTGCCTGTGCCTTGCTGACCCCATGCATGCGCAAACCAAAAGCCACGTTCTGCCACACATTCAGATGCGGTAATAAAGCGTAGTCCTGAAACATGAGCCCGATACGGCGCTGCTCTGCCGGCAAAAACGTAATATCCGCTTCATCAATCAGGATTTGTCCGCTATCCGGCTGCACCAGACCGGCTGCCATATTCAGCAACGTTGATTTACCACTGCCGCTCTCACCAAGTACCGCCACCAGCTCACCATCAGCTACGTGCAGGCTTAAATCAGCAGCCACTACTTTGCGGCCAAATTGTTTGTTAACCTGCTGCCAACTCAGCATAAGTGTTGTTCCTTTTTGCTCTTACTCCATTCTAGCAACCCAAAAAAAAGCATAGCCAGCAACATCAGCAGCAAGGTCAGCACCATTGCTCTGTCATAATTATCCCGACCGGCCGTACTTAGATAATGGTAAATCAGGGTAGTTAGGGTCTGCCATTCTGGCCGTGATAGAAAAAGTGTGGCTGCGAATTCACCCACACAGGTTGCTGCCGCCAGTGCCAGCCCCCGCTGCAAGGCCGGCCGTAACAAAGGCAAAATCACATACAGCATCACCTGCCAGCTACTGGCACCCAACGTACGCGCAGCCTGTATATAACTGAGTGGTAAGCTGTCCCATGCGGACAGTACATCTTTGGTAATAAACGGATAGGCAAGCAATGCATATGTACATATCAACATGGTCAGCGAAGCCGTCCATTCCGGATAGCATAACAACAGCCCGAACGACACACATACAGGTGAGACCATGAACGGTAAAAAAGTCAGACTGCGTACCCATGTCCAGCGATGAGCCAGCGCCGCATGTGTCATGCCCAGCAGCAGTGCCAGTAGCATGGCCATTACAGTAAATCGTACCGTATTAAGCAGTGCCTGCCATGTACTACCATCCAGCAGCACTAACCAAGAGCTGCCAGCAAGTACGGCACGCCAGCCAACAGCCATAAGCGGCAGTACACAGCAACCTAGCAGTAGCAACAAAGCCAGTAACAGTGCCCATTTCTGCCATCTGACTGGTATCCGTGGTGGCAGCATTCGTACCATATTGGCCTGGGTGCTCAATCGGCTTACTAGCGCATACACCATACCCGATACAAACGTACTGGCCAGCACCCACAGTACCAGCACACCGGCCTGCGCCATATCCAGCTCATAGGCAATCAGCTGATAAATCTGTACTTCCAGCGTAATGTAATGCTCGCCGCCTAGCAATAAGGCTAGACCAAAACCCGAAAAACAATATAAAAACACCATGCACATACCGCCAGCTAGCCATGGCAGCAACTGCGGCAACTCCACTTGAATAAAGCGCTGCCACACACTGCTACCAAGCGTTTGCGCTGCATAAAGACGCGATGCCGGCACTTGACACAAGCCTTGATAGACTGCACGCACCATTACTGGTAAATTAAAAAACACATTGCCGTACAACAATAACCAAGGCGTACCCTCCCAGCCACGCCAAAGCAAACCTTGTGACCCAAATAGCGCCAAAATTCCTACACCGGCCACCAGTGTTGGCATTACAAACGGAAGCATGACCAACCGCAGTACCAGATTGCGGCCAGCAAACTGCCACCGCGTAATCGCCCATGCCACCGGCACGCCCAATAGCAAAGTCAGCAAACTACTGCCGGCAGCCTGCAAAGTTGTCCACCCGAGCAGACGGCGCATATATTCGTCCTGCCACACCATGTGGAAACTGGTTGCATTAGTTTGTTGCAGCATCGCCCCCAGAGGTAACACTACTACAGCCAGCAAAAACCCCAGCGGCAGCAATAACAGCAAGTACGGCAGCTTTCCTCCCACTCTGCCGGCGCCGACTTTCAGGCTGTTCAGCTTCATATGCACTGTTTTATTACCTTTACCTTAACGCTTACCAAAATCAAACAGGGCATTAGCATGCCCCGTTTAATTAAGTTCTGTCTGATGTCACACAGACCTAACCGCAGGTCTAACTTCTTAGCGTTGCACTACCTTTACCCATTGTTTCACCCAGCTTTGCTGTTTGGCGGCCATATCTGCCATCGTTGGCTGCACAACTTTAGTGGGAATACTGATGTGTGCGTATACCGGTGGCAATGACACCCCCTTCACGGCCGGATAAACCCACATAGATGTCGGTATGGCACTTTGCACCTGATTACTTTGCAGATACTGCACCAATTTTGCCGCCAATGCCGGCTGGCTAGCATGATTCAATACCGCCGCACCTTCTATTTGGCGGAATACCGCTCCTTTAAAGCGCAGATCTCCGGTTGGTGGCGTAGTATATTTCCCTTTACCGTAATATACTTCAGCTACGGGACTGGAAGCATAGCTTACGACCAGCGGTCGGCTGCCACCATTCAGCGTGAAATCAGTGTAGTAGGCTTCACTCCAGCCCTTAGTCACTTTGACACCATTTTGACGCATTTTTGCCCACCACTGCCATGTAGCCTGCTCCCCTAGACCGCCGATATTCGCCAGCAAAAACCCCAATCCCACCGTTGATGTAGCAGGGCTCGGCATCACCAGCAAATCTTTGTAAGCCGGACTGGCAAGATCTTCTAAAGACCGAGGCAAGGGTTTTTTATGTTTCTGAAACCAAGCCTTATCATAATTAATGGTAATGTAGCCGTAATCGATAGCCAGTGCCTGAGGCAAATCAACATTCACTGCACGGCTGGCCGGCTGAGTGGTGGCAAAGAGCTGATATTGTTGCGCCTTGCTGATATTGCTGTTGTCTAGACCATATACGGCATCGGCAATCGGTTTGCCGCGGGTAAGAATGAGCTTATTCAGCATCTCATTACCGCTGCCTACCTTAATTAAGGTTAACTTAACCTGATTTTGTTGCTCAAATCCGGCTAGAACATTTTTCGGTAAAGCAAAAGAATCATGTACCGCGAGACGCACCTCAGTCTGTGCCTGTGCCCATATCGCAGCCAGCATGCACAACGTACCGATTAACCACTTACCCGCTTTCATTCCAGCCTCCAGTTGTTAAAATTATCTATATCGTGCCTGCAATCATACCTGTTTTACGCGTATATAGTAAAAACCTGACGCCATCTTACAAACCATGACAACTCATTACTGGATTTTCGACCTAGACAACACCTTGCATTATGCAGATGCCGGCATCTTCAACGTCATTAATCAGAATATGACACACTTTCTGGCTTCTCAACTGCACATTGATCAAATTGCCGCTTCACAACTACGCCAGCAATATTGGGACGATTACGGTGCTACACTTATTGGAATCGGCCTGCATCATCCTGAAATTAATCTGCACGAATTTCTGCTTGCCTGCCACCCACTTGAAAAGCTTCTGCCTTTGCTTAAACCCATGCCTGAGCTATCACAGACACTGACCTATCTACATGGGCACAAGATAGTTTTTTCCAATGGTCCCAGCCACTATGTACAGGCACTAATCAAAGCAATGGGAATCCAGCAATATTTTCATGCAGTAATTGGAACGGATAATGTAGAAATGCACTGTAAACCCCATCCCCATGCATATCACAGCCTATGCCGACAGCTACATATTCATCCTCAGCAATGCATTATGGTTGATGACAGCCCAGCCAATCTGCACACTGCACATATGCTGGGCATGCGTACTGTATGGTATGGTCCACAGAGTTATCCGAGAGCAAATATTGATGCTGCAGTTACTGATATGGCAGGCCTGCGCGACATTGCGCTTACCTTATTGTGAAAGCTATACGTCAGCACACAAATTCTCTACAATAACAGACTACAAATCACCAACCACAAAGGATAACACCATGCGTGCGGGAATCTGCTTGATATGCACAATACTGGCACTCAGCGGCTGTACATGGGAAACTTATCAGGATGCCACCGGCCAGACCAGATTGCGCCAGAAATATGAACCGGGTACACGCGTGGTGTATCAGGATGGTACTTATTCCCACAACATGCTGTACAACAAAATGCGCCCCGAACCACATGCTATGAAACCTGGGGTGGGCGACGTTAATGAAAAGCTGCCGGCTCACACCAAGTGGGATCAGCCAGAAAGCAGTGCTGAATAAACTGCGTTTAAACACACAGGGCTGCCGGAATCAGACTTGATTACCTGCAGCCCCTTTTCACATCCATACACATATAGATATATGGCTACTTCATCCCTTAATATCGTTATCCTCGCTGCTGGTAAAGGCACCCGCATGTATTCACGTCTGCCTAAAGTTCTGCATGAAATAGGCGGCATCAGCATGTTGGAACGGGTGATCCACACAGCGCAGAGTCTGAACCCTGACAGCATAAGCGTGGTTATCGGCCATGGTAAAGAGCTAGTAAGGCAACGCATTCAGGCGAATGTACACTGGGTCGAACAGGACCAACAGCTTGGCACTGGCCATGCAGTTAAAATGGCGTTACCCAATCTGGCAGACGGCGGACGCACCCTGATACTCTATGGCGACGTGCCCTTAATAGACCAGCAGACACTAGCGGATTTACTTAGTATCGCTGGTGAAGATGTCGCTCTACTTACCGACGTTCTCGACAACCCCACCGGCTATGGCCGCATCATCCGCCAGCAAGGCAACGTAGTCGCCATCGTTGAAGAAAAAGATGCCAGTGCTGCCGAAAAAGCCATCTGCGAAACCAACACCGGCATCTTTGTTTTGCCCAACCGCAAACTGGCGCAATGGCTTAATGCCTTGCAAAACCACAACGCTCAGCAGGAATACTACCTAACCGACGTAATCGCACTAGCACAACACGATAAAATCCCTGTACACCCTCTACAGGTACGTGCCTCATGGCTAGCGGCAGGTGTCAACAATAAGCTTCAACTTGCGCAGCTAGAAAGGATTTTGCAACAGCAACAGGCCAACGCCCTGCTTCAGGCCGGCGTAACCCTGCGTGATCCGGCGCGCTTCGATTTACGTGGCCAGTTAAAACACGGACAGGACGTCATCATCGATGTAAACGTCGTACTTGAAGGCAACATAGAACTGGGCGACAACGTCAGCATTGGTGCCAACTGCGTCATAAAAAACGCTACCATTGGCGCAGGTACTGTAATCCAACCCAACTCGCACCTAGATAACTGCGTTATCGGCAGCAACGCGCAAATTGGTCCGTTTGCTCGTCTGCGACCACAGGCACAGATTGGTGATGCCGTACACATCGGCAACTTTGTTGAAGTCAAAAACAGCACCATTGGCTATGGCAGCAAAGCTAACCACCTTACCTATCTGGGCGATGCCACCATTGGCGAACAAACCAATATCGGTGCCGGCACCATCACTTGCAACTACGACGGCGTCAATAAATACCGTACTGTCATCGGCAACCAAGTACGCATCGGTTCCGGCAACATGCTGGTAGCGCCAATCACCATTGGCGACCGTGCCACCACCGGTGCCGGCAGTACTTTGAGCAGAAACTGCCCGCCAGATAAGCTCACTCTGGCCCGCAGCCGGCAAACTACCTTGAACGAATGGCAGCGCCCTGAAAAAAAACCACAGGAATAATCCTGCCATCATAGTCAGCCTCAGCACATCTCGCTTAGCCAGATGTGCTGAGAAACTAGCGCTACCACCTATCTTCCTTTTTGTACCTTTCCCAAAACTGACTAAAAATCTGTATACATCCTTACACAAGCAGCAGTAAATTCAACACATTGAAATTATAATCTGCAAAACCAACACAGATATTAGCGCTTTCTTGACATTACTGCTTAACCACAGTAACTCCCTTAGCAAACCTTGCATGCAAATTAACAAGCAAAAGTAATATCATGCACAATAAAAATGATTCCCAATAAAAACAACAAACCAAATCTACCACCTAAGGTTTAGCGCAGTGTCAACACTAACTCTCGATCAACTACCGTTCGGGCAACCGGCAGTTATTACCCGACTGTTGCCCGAATCTATGCCATTTCGCCGCCGCTTGTTAGCCATGGGCATCACTCCCGGCAGCCACGTTACTGTTATCCGCACCGCCCCCATGGGCGACCCTCTGGAAATCAAAACTCGTGGTTTTTACCTGTGCCTGCGCCGCAGCGAAGCACAGGCTATTGGCGTAGTTGAGGCTGAGTAATGAAAATAGCATTAATCGGCAACCCCAACAGCGGCAAAAGCACATTATTTAACGCCCTTACCGGCTCTCGCCAGCAAGTAGGCAACTGGCCAGGTGTTACTGTAGAGCGCAAAATTGGCAGTACCCAGATAAATGGGCAGTCAGTAGAAATCGTCGACC
The DNA here is from genome assembly GCF_050310315.1 of Snodgrassella sp. CS2. Classification (NCBI taxonomy): domain Bacteria; kingdom Pseudomonadati; phylum Pseudomonadota; class Betaproteobacteria; order Neisseriales; family Neisseriaceae; genus Snodgrassella; species Snodgrassella sp. CS2. The sequence continues at coordinate 24,673 of NZ_JBNPBA010000005.1, forward strand.
TACCCGGTACCTATGCCATCGAAAACCTCGACATGGCAGCCTCACAGGACGAAATGATCGCGCGCGAATTCGTGCTCAACGAACCTGACACCCTAATTATCAATATAATCGATGCTACCAACCTGCAACGCAGCCTGTACCTTACCTTTCAGCTGCTTGATCTGAAAAAGCCAATGCTGGTCGTACTCAACATGATGGATGCCCTGCAAAACATGGGCGAAAACATCAATATCAGTACCCTTACCCAGCAGCTTGGCTGTCCTGTCATAGCTATATCCGCAGCGAAAAAGATGGGTTTAATACAATTGCAGCAAGCAATCAGCAAAGCTTTCAGCCAGCCTGTAGCTGCTGACCCGCAACTGGACACCCTCGGAAAAAAACAAAGTGATATCATCCGCCACTATCTGTCGCAACTGCCGGCAGACAGTGTAGTAAACCAAATCGATCAATGGTCATTAATTGAACTGCTGCTAAAACAAAGTTCTATTTCTCTTAGCAGTGACGAAGAGCACATTGTTCAGCAATGTCGTGACGAACTATCTAGTTGGTGTAACTATGAAATCGACATCGCACTGGCTAGCTCTCGTTACGATGCCATTGACCAGCTAAGCCGTACGGTTATCGAAAAACCACGTGAAGCAAACCAGTCATTATCCGACAAAATCGACCGTTTTACCCTAGGCCGATATACCGGCATACCGTTTTTTCTGTTTGTCATGTACCTTATGTTTATGCTGGCAGTAAAATTCGGCTCCGTATTCATCGACTTTTTCGATGTTCTTTTTGGCACAATATTTGTTGATGGCTTTTCTACCTTACTTACCCATATTGGTTCACCAGAATGGCTGATAGCTATACTGGCTAACGGCATCGGTAGCGGCATCCAAACTGTAGCCACCTTTATCCCTGTCATTGCCGCCATGTTTCTGTGCCTGTCGTTTCTCGAGGATTCAGGCTATCTGGCACGAGCAGCCATGGTTGTAGACAGAGGCATGCGTGCCATCGGTTTACCGGGTAAAGCGTTCGTGCCCATGCTCGTTGGTTTCGGCTGCGGTGTGCCAGCCATTATGGGCACACGCACCCTAGACTGCGCACGTGACCGTCTGATGTCCATCAGCATGATTCCGTTTATGTCTTGTGGCGCCAGATTACCCGTCTATACCTTATTTGCCGTTATCTTCTTTCCTAATAATGCTTCCAGTGTCGTATTTATCTTGTATTTACTCGGTATCGGTGTCGCCATCTTTACCGGCCTGATACTCAAACACACTTTGCTACCGGGTGATACAACACCATTTATCATGGAAATGCCCGCCTATCGCCTACCAACACTACGCGGCATGCTCTACCTCACATGGTCACGCTTAAAAGGGTTTATTTTCCGTGCCGGACAGGCCATCGTGCTGATGGTTACCATTCTTAGCTTGCTCAACTCCCTTGGAAGCGACGGTTCATTTGGCCACCCCGATAGCAGCCAGTCTGTACTATCTGTAGCCAGCCAAAAAATCACTCCCGTGTTTACCCCAATGGGTATCAGCGAACAAAACTGGCCAGCCACCGTTGGAATCTTCACCGGCATCTTTGCCAAAGAGGCCGTTATCGCCACGCTTAATTCCCTCTACTCAATGAAAGCAGAAGAAGACGGTGGCGAGGAAGAATTCAACCTGCAAGCAGGCATCATCAAAGCTTTGAAAACCATTCCAGCCAACCTTAGCGAAATGGCCGGTTCATTTCTTGACCCGCTCGGCTTCAGAGCCCTTGACGAAAATACAGCCAGCGTCCAGCAGGACATGGACATCAGCAGCCGTACCATAACTAAACTTGAAAGTTCCTTTGGTGGCAGCGCCGCTGCCATGGCATATTTGATATTCATTTTGCTCTACACCCCCTGTGCCGCTGCGCTTGGTACCATCTACCGCGAAGCCGGCTGGCGCTGGATGCTATTTGTTGCTGGCTGGACATTCCTCACTGGCTGGAGCTGTGCCACCGTCTACTACCAGTATCACCAGCTCAGCCGTTCGGCCAGTGCCTCCTACTGGATTGGTGGTGTTGCTATTTTACTGATCCTCGTAATCTGTGCCATGAAAATCATCGGTAGCCGGCGCCAAACCTGTCAGATAGCCATGAAAACATGTCCACATAGCAAAGGCAGCTGCTGCCACTGACCAGATGCACATTTTTACCAGCCGCTAAAACAGATTTACCCAAACAGATAATGATATCTGCCCTATCGTCACTATCTGTTTGTATTCAAATACCTAACCAACAGGAACCATAACAGAACAGGATAGACAAAAAATGCTCATCACTGCCATTCGCGATTACCTTATCAGCATCGGACAGGCCAGCCTGCAAGATTTAGCACGCCATTTCCAAGTACAGGAAAGCGCTATGGAACAAATGCTCAGCTTTTGGCTGCGTAAAGGGACCATACGCCAAATTAGTCTTACTCAGCCCGGATGTAGTCCAAACCAATGCAGCAACTGCTTCGCCTGTCCCGATGGTGCCAAAAAAATTTATCAGGTCGTCAGCAGCCCCCGCAAAACCATCCCCATCACCTCCGCACAACACAGCATCTAAACAAGCCAGATTCAGTCAAAATTGATTAGCAAAGTGACAGCATAAATCAATACCAGCAACATACCGCATGTAAATACAACCGCCGTCGACCAGCATATAAAAAATCAACGTTATTGATTAATAAAAATAAATTTTTCTAAATCATTAACACAACCCAACCACATCCCTACCGAATAAACAAACACTCAGCTGCCTGCATCAGCAAACATTACTGTGCAAAACGCCTATTTCCATTACAATCGTCTTCTTAAGCAATTGAAAACAGCATAGACAGGCATGGCACTGCGCACCAAATAGACGACCGCTGCATTCATCTCTCATACACAACAGCCGCGGCCAGTCTTACCCTTCACACGCGCAGCCACACCAGCAACCAGCCTGTAGTAAAAGGATAAAACATGTGTGGCATAGTTGGCGCCATTCGCGCTCAGAATAACGTAGTAGAATTTTTAACCAGCGGTCTGGAACGACTGGAATATCGCGGTTATGACTCCTCTGGTATTGCCGTCTGGACACCCAATGGCATAGAGCGCGTACGTCGCGTCGGCCGCGTTAAACTAATGGAAGAAGCCGCACAAGCCGCAGGTCTAAAAGGCAGCCTTGGCATCGGCCATACCCGATGGGCAACACACGGCGGTGTTACCGAACCCAATGCCCATCCCCATATTTCAAATAACCTGATAGCCATCGTCCATAACGGCATCATCGAAAACTTCGAAAGCGAACGCAACCGCCTCGAAGCACTGGGCTATCAGTTCACCTCACAAACCGATACCGAAGTGATTGCCCACAGCATTCATTACGAATACACCCACAGCAGCAATGGCAACCTTTTTCAAGCAGTACAACACGCCTGCCAGCGTTTCCAAGGAGCCTACGCCATCGGCGTTATCGCTCGCGATAACCCCGAAAAACTGGTAGCCGCCCGCATGGGCTGCCCGCTGTTAGTGGCACTGGGCGAAAACGAAAGCTTTATCGCCTCGGATGTCTCCGCTGTAATTGCCTATACACGCCGCGTGGTATTCTTGGAAGATGGCGATATCGTACAGTTATCCACAGACGGCATCGACCTGCTGCTCGACAAACACCAGCAACCGGTGGAACGCGAAATCAAAATGTCTGAGCTGTCACTCGCATCGCTCGAACTTGGCCTGTACAGCCACTTTATGCAGAAAGAAATCCACGAACAGCCCAAAGCCATCACCGACACCGCCGAAGTATTTTTAGTTGGCGGCTTCGAACCGGCCAACTTCGGCATTAATGCTGCCGCCATCTTTGAGCGCATTCGCAGCATCAAAATTCTTGCCTGCGGCACCTCCTACTACGCCGCCCTAACCGCACGCTACTGGCTCGAAGCCATCGCCCAGATACCCACCGATGTGGAAATTGCCAGCGAATACCGCTACCGCAAAGTGATTGCTGACCCCGAACAATTGGTAATTACTATTTCCCAGTCCGGCGAAACCCTCGACACCATGGAGGCGCTCAAATATGCCCAATCACTGGGCATGCAGCACAGCCTCTCTATCTGCAATGTAATGGAGTCTGCGCTGCCGCGCGAAAGCGAGCTGGTACTGTATACCCGTGCCGGTGCCGAAATCGGCGTTGCTTCCACTAAAGCCTTCACCACCCAGCTAGTGGCCTTGTTTGGTTTGGCGGTTACCCTAGGCAAAATGCGCGGACTGGTTACCCCTGAGGAAGAAGAGCAATACACCAGCGAATTGCGCCTGCTACCGGGTAGCGTCCAGCATGTACTTAATCTGGAACCGCAAATCGCCAGTTGGGCAAACCAGTTTGCTGCCAAAAACAACGCCCTGTTTCTCGGCCGCGGCATCCACTACCCCATCGCCCTTGAAGGCGCACTGAAACTGAAAGAAATCACCTATATTCATGCAGAGGCTTATCCTGCCGGCGAACTCAAACACGGGCCATTGGCATTAGTCGACCAGAATATGCCCGTGGTTGTGATTGCGCCTAATGACAGCTTGCTGGAAAAAGTCAAAGCCAATATGCAGGAAGTTGCAGCACGCGGCGGCGAACTGTTTGTCTTTACCGATTTAGACAGCGAATTCACCGCTGGCGAAGGCGTACACGTCATCCGCACGCCGCGACATATGGGTGTACTGTCGCCAATTGTTCACACCATACCGGTACAGCTACTGGCGTATCACACCGCACTGGCACGCGGCACGGATGTGGATAAACCGCGTAATTTAGCAAAATCGGTAACGGTGGAGTAAGCTAAATCAAAACTTATAAACAATAAACACATAAAATCCAGTTATAATAAAATTATAACTGGATATCTTTTTGATTTAAAAAATTATTCTTTATAGAAACAATTGAATACTTTAATGTACAATGCGATTTCAAATTTAAGCTAAAAAATTAATTTTATATTTTAACCATATTTATTTTTAGTATAAATGAATTTTTTGGAAGTATGTACAATTGTTATTAAAATAAATTTATTAAAAATTGTTTGAAATTATAAAAACATCCCTAATATATGTAATTGTTAAATATAAATTAAGGTTAAATTATGGATGTTAGTAGTTTTAACAATCTTCATGAAATGTTCACTGCCCCTAAAGATGGTTTTAAATTTAAAATTCACCCTACTCAAGCAGATTTTGAAGAATTTAATAATATAAAAAAAATAGTAAGAAATAGCTTAAAAGATAAAATTAGAAATTATCTTGAAAATCGAGCAATAAGCAATATTTTTCCAAAATTTCGCGTTCAAGGGTCTTGGGCATACGGTACATGTAATTTACCAGCTAAATCTAATCAAGAAATGGACATGGATTATGGCGTATATTTGCCAGTTCGTGTATTTGACTGTTTTAACTCACAAAATGACAGTGCACAGGCAAGAGATTACTTTAAACAGATAGAGCAATTTCTAAGTGAATTGTGCACAAATCAAGGTTGGCAGTTAGATAATACTAAAACAACATGTATTCGCATGAAAATTAAGGACAATGCCCATGTAGATGTGCCACTTTATGCCGTACCTGATGAAATGTTTGACAATATGAAAGAAAGAGACAGGCTTGTGTTAGCAACTGAAGCTGTAGTTTTTGACCAAGCATTAGGAAGAAATATCATAGGAATTAATGATTGGTTTGCGTATGATTATACCCTTGAAGAACTCAAATCAATAGATTTAGCTGAAGAAACTCTTGCCGATAAAAACATCCAGACAATTCATATGGCTAAACGAGATGGAACATGGCAATCCAGTGACTGTGAAATTATTCGTGAATGGTTTACTAAAAAACTAAAAGAATTTCCTGATAATGGTAAACAATTACGTAACATTTGCCGATACCTAAAAGCTTGGAGAGACTGGGCTTTTGAGAGTGGTGCACCAAGTTCTATTTTATTGATGGTCATTGCCTGCAAATATTATACATTTCATAAATCACGTGATGATATCGCTTTGCTAGAAATATTAGAAAATTTGCCAGAAACCTTAGCTAATGATGTATATGAAGATATCCAAGGACATAATAGAGAAGACTTCAACCGTATGAATTCTAATCAAAGAGAAAAAGCGAGAGTATTAGCAAATGATCTACATAAAATTTTTTTAGGTAATTTAGTAAATAATAATAAAGCACATATTATTTCATCCATGATTGCACAGTGGGGAAATCGAATGCCTACTAATGAGAAATTGATAGTTCTTAATCAGAGTTGTGAGTTTGATAGACCTCCATTAGTGCAAAATATTGTAACTCCTCAAACACCCTTAAGGCAAGGTTAATGAATTACATGGTGTGGCAGGCAATTAATTATGATTTTACAGTTAGGATTGATAAAGTAATATTCAAACAATTAATTGCCTATAGGCAAACACTAATGGGAAATGAGCCTGAATCATTGGGATTACTCGTTGGATTAGTATGGCCACGAGCTTTCTGGTTAAAGCATTTAACATTTCCTACACCTTTTGACAATTTAACCCGATATTGGTGTAGTCGTTCACAAAAATCTGCATTATATAATTATAAATTGTTAAAGGTTATTAATCAGCAATCTGGTAACCAATTACATTATTTAGGTGAATGGCATACACATCCTGAAACCAATCCACGGCCATCTACTACTGATTATATTAACTGGCAATTATTACCTGAGAACAAATTTTATGGCCGAAATATTCGTTTGTTTATGATTTTAGGAACCAAAGACCCTATAAATGACTGGTTGGGTTTGAAAATCAACGATATTTTCATTGAACTGAAATTATGCGAAAAAGAAATATACAGCAAGAAATAATAATCATTCTTTCAAAATGGGGGTATGAACCTGTTTCTGAAAATGAATTACTAAAACCTGACAATATTAATTGTTCTCTTTTATATCGAAAAAATTTATATTTTGAAAATTTATTTAACATCGAGATTTTTATAAATTTTACTGATGATTCTCTTTTGAGTTATCCCGAAATATATATATCAGAAGCTCAAATGGACAAATTAAGAGCACGATTTCCGCATATTTATAATCCGATCCCTCATTTAGAACCGAGTAAAATTTTTTATAAAGACAATGAACTATTTTCAGTTTGCTATCAACTACATGATTCTAATATTGTTCCAAGAACTAATCTTTTCATGTTAATGAACATTGTAGAAACTTATATACGCAACTACTTTTATAAAATTGTTGATCAGCAACAATATATTAAAGAATATAATGAATATTTTATAGGAATTATAAATTTATTAGTAACCTGTACTGATTCATCAAAAGAATCTTGGATATTATATTCTCCAGAAGAAAATATAATATTAGATAATTGTTCTCAAAAATTAAAAAAAATACTTAGTTTAAAAATAAATGATAATTACAATCCAGATTTTACTGTATTAACAAATCACAAAAAACAATTAACAATCACCGATTTTTTTAATTTTCTAAGGCTTTGGGATAAGGTAGCATACCAACATTTTATTAAACTTTTAAAAAAGAACAAACTTATATACAACATATTGATTTCATCTAAAAATTTCGTATTTGGTATTAGCTTCAGCTGGATTCGAAATGAAACAAAAGGGTTAAAACATATTGATAACAAGAAATTATTACAAAACCCCGTTAAATTTCATATCGTACATAAATATGATTTTAAATCAAGCATTTTGCGAAATTTACCAAACGAATTCAGACAAGGCTTATTTGATAAAAAAATTTTTCAGATTGGATTAGGTGCAATTGGCGGATATATGGCTGACGCCTTAATCAAAATAGGAGCAGGTTTTGAAAATGATTTTATAATAATTGATAATGACAGACTCGAAAATGGAAATGTAGGACGCCACTTATTAGGAATTGAATATATAGGGCTTTATAAAGCAGAGGCTTTTCTAAAATACATAAATAGGCAAACTCTAGATCAAGCTAAAAAAATAAGAGGATTAGTTGAAAATATTAGAGAATATTCCTATCAATATTTTATACAAAATAAAATTGATCTAATTATTGATGCAACTGGAAGTATAGAAGTTCAAGAATACGTTAATGAAATGGTTCAAGACATCCCCTTACAATACCGTCCAATTATTTTACATCTCTGGATTTATGGCAATGGAGAATGTGTACAAGGATTATGGGTACATCCAAAGGAACAACAAGAATCTGGAGGGTGTATATCTTGTTTAGGATCATCTGGAATAGGACTTTATAATCAATATCTTCCTGTTATCGATGCTGATGTAGAACAACGTATAGGTGTATGTTCAGCATTTACACCTTATGCTATTTCTGAAGGAATGATGGCTACGTCCTTGGGTATTAATATGCTATTAGAATGGATTGCAACAGGAAAAGTCCAAAACAATTATCAAACCCGCTACAACTCAAAATATAGCGATAAGAAAATCGAAGACATCAAACTTGTAGCTAATCCTTTATGTCCTATGTGTGGAGAAAAAAATGTGTAATCAAAATTCTTTCAAAGTCTTATCTCTTTCTGGTGGGGGTTATCGTGGCCTATATACTGCAAAAGTGCTGGAAAAACTTGAGGAACAGCTAAAAAAATGGGATGAAAATGATTGCCTTGCAAATTATTTCGATTTAATCACAGGTACATCAATTGGTGGAATTATCGCATTAGCTCTTGCATATGAAATTCCTGCAAAAAAAATTGCAGACATATTCGAAGAAAAAGGTAAAGAAATTTTTAAAAAACAGGCCTTTATAGGAGTTAATAAAGCAAAATATAAAACAGAAAATTTAAGACAGATATTGTTCCAATGGTTCGAAAACAAAATTATTGGAGATTTAAAACATCCAATAGCAGTTCCTGCCATAAATTATACAACCGGATATCCGGTAGTTTTTAAAACCGCACATCATTCAAGTCTAAAATGTGATTGGAAAATTAAAATTGTTGATGTAGCGCTTGCCACTTCAGCAGCACCCACTTTTTTTAAAAGACATACAATAGGAACGAGTGAATATATTGATGGCGGAATGTTCGCTAACAGTCCAAGCTTAATAGGGCTTCATGAAGCTGAATTTTTTTTTGAACAATCATTAGAAAACATTCAAATTTTATCCATAGGGACATTATCAGGAAAAAAAACCATCAATCCTAAATCAAATAAAAAAGGTGGCCTTCGTGATTGGGGTGAAGGGAGTATTAAAGATGCACCGCGTAATATAATTGAGATCACATTAAGTTCTCAGCAATTATTTATGCAACAATTAGTTAAACATCGTCTAAAAGAAAATTTTGTTGTAATCGATGAGACTTTAACACAAAGTACAGCTCCTTATGTTGGATTAGATATAGTTACTGATAATGCCAAACAAATACTTTTATCAAATGCCGAGCAATCAGCAAAAATTGCCATAAGTAAAAATGAGGTAAATGTTTTTTTTCAAAAAAAAGCCTCCAAACCAACATTTTACGACTCAGTACAGAAATAATTTATATACAAGTAGATTTAAAATAAAATGAATATTTTAATACTATATTTTATTCAAATATTTTTTTATCATTTAAATGAATGGTATTAACCTTTTTTTTAAAACACGCCCTAGTCTGTTGGCTAAGGCGGGTTGTGTCAACGATGGGTTTTGCTTAGTTAGTTTGTTTGATGTCTAAGCTTTGCTGGTGGATGCGCTTGGCGCTGCTGGTAAGGCTTTCGAGCAGGGTGAAGAAGACGCCACTGAATTGGAGCATTTCGTCGTCGTTTACCAGTTGGGTATTGGCGAATACGAACTGGCGTTCGAGCATCAGTTTACTCAGGGATTGGTTTATTTGTTTGCTGAGGCTGTTGATGGCTTGGCAATATTCGATGATGCTGCTTAGGTGAAGGCGCTGAGCTGCTGCGCTTTTTCTTCTGTGCTGAGCTGTAGATGCTGAATACTCGCCAGTTCGGCTATCTGTTCGAGTAATAAGCCGATGCTATTGCTTAGGCCGGTGGTGAGGATCTGTTCGCGGGTCATAGTGCACCTCCTTGGCTATGGTAGATGCAGGTGCAGCTGCGAACTTGAGCGCGTTGATTTGCGCTTGGTTGTGTGATTGTTTTAAGCATGTAAATTCCCTGAGGTTAGAAGACTTAACAAAGTAGGCTAAAATTATTTCTTTCGCGGGTAATGTATTTCTCGCCCTCTCGCCCATAAAAATTTATTCGTTTATCATGAATAAATAAATTTTTTTGTTAAAAAACCGCAATGTTGCTGCGATTTTTATTTTGTGAAGACTTCGACACCTCATGCGCCTATCATGCCAAGGGTGGTTGTGTTTGTCAATTCAGCCGCGCTGTGTTTAGTAGTTGTGTGGCCAAGTCGTGTTAGTGGCCGCTAGTTTTTTACTCTCTACCATGCGGCTTGTGTTGGCAGCTAGGCTTGTGTTGGGCAAAATTTCAGCTTGCTGTCCACTTGCTACTTTTTATCGTTTTTTTGCGGATGATTTAGTTATTCTATTTAGCTAGGCATGCTGATTGATTTAAGCTAGTTCAGGAAAGCACAACGCGCAATAAAGATAAGACGGCTTTCTGTACTCTTGCTGGGCAGATGTGGCTAGCAATAGTTCTTGGCTAAGTTATGACTAAGCGGTGAAGCTAAGCAGGTTTGTGCTGCTGTTGGTCTGTGTGTGCAAATTAGGTCAAAAACCGATTCGTTATGGTGCTGACGCTAGCTGGCTGTACGCTGCGTATATGAAAATTGATTATAGAAAATTTTTATTGAGATGCTTTGTTTGTTCAGATGGCGGTTCTGAAGCTGTATTAGTGGATGAAGATTGCATTTGGTGGTGGATTTCATTCGGGTTGTGTCGGTTGATTTGGCTGCTGTTTTTCGCCTGTTGCTGCTTTGGTTACTCTGGTTGCCGGTATTTTTTATGTCAGTTGATGTGTGTCAATAAAGCGGAAGTTGTAGCATTTTGCTGGCTTAAAACCATTGCCATATGAGAATAATTATTATTTAATCCTGACACTTTGATTTGATGTCTGTGTTATGAACTCTTTGGATTTAAGCCGTTTTTACGCCGCCTCTACTGGGCTGCCGTTTCAGGATAGATGGGCGGTGATGCCATTACGTGCCAGTTTGCCTTTAGCTGCTGAAAAGATAGAAAAGCAATGGACTTTATTACAGCAATCGCCAATATCTGGCAATAAAAGGCTGATTTATATTCATATTCCTTTTTGTGAAACGCATTGTCAGTTTTGTGGTTTTTACCAGAATCTGCTGCGCAAATTTGATACGGATAAGTATATAACGACTTTACTAGCTGAGATTGCTCTGGAAATGAATAATCCGGTGATGCAGTCTGCTCCGATTCACGCTGTTTATTTTGGGGGCGGTACGCCATCTGCTCTGCCCGCAGGTCAACTGGCGCGGGTTATCAGCTTACTCAGACAATCTTTGCCACTGGCGCCAGATTGTGAAATTACGATTGAGGGGCGAATTTCCGATTTTGATGAAGCACGTACAGAAAGCTATATTGCCGCCGGTGCGAATCGGTTTTCTATCGGTGTGCAAACTTTTGATACGGATATCCGGCAGAAACTGGGACGTTTATCCAGCCGTGAGCAGATTGTTGAGACATTTGAGCGTATTGGGCGGCTAGACTGTGTAGCACTGGTGTGTGATTTGATGTTCGGTTTGCCGGGGCAAACTGTGCATAGCTGGCAGACTGATCTGGAGCTGGCAGCCGCTTTGCCGCTGGACGGGTTAGATTTGTATGCATTGAATCTGCTGCCAACTACGCCTTTGGCTAGAAGAGTAGATAAAGGACAGCTTGAATTACCGGCCGTGGCAGCTAAATGTGAATTTTATTTACAAGGTGAGGCGTTTTTACGCCAGCAGGGATGGATGCAATTAAGTAACAGCCATTGGGCAAAAACCACGCGTGAACGAAATTTATATAACCTGTTGATTAAGCAAGGAGCAGATTTTTTTGCTTTTGGCTCCGGCGCAGGTGGGCGTTTAAATGGGCATTCGTTTATGCTGCATCGTAATCTGACTGAATACTATGCACAGATGCAGTCAGGTAAAAAGCCTTTGATGATGCTAACGGATAAATCATTGTTGGGTAGCTGGTTACATCAGCTTCAGGCGGGGATTGAGGTGGGACGGGTGAATTTACCCGCGCTAACGTCTCAGGCGGAATTGTTGGAACCGCTGCTTATGCAGTGGCAGCAGGCTGGTCTGCTGGTCAATGAAAGGGGCTACGCGCGTTTAACGCCGTCTGGCCGTTTTTGGTCAAGTAATCTGTTGCAAGCATTGCAGCAGTTACTGCTGGTTTTAAATAATCCTGAACATCTTGAGTGGCAGGAAAAAATGATGCATCGCCAACCCACCGGCAAACCAATACAGCGTTTTGCCACAACTTCGTGACAAAAATACGTTTAGTCCAATTGACTTGATTAAGGGAAAACGATGACAAAACATTCACAAAACAATAATCTGCAACTATTTATGCGTAGCAATCCAGAAGGGACGCTGGAACAGATTGCGCAACAATATCAGGTGACACTGGCTGAGGTGATTAAGGCAATACCGGATGTGGTGATAACCGCTGGCAGCCACTTTGATGCAGTGTGGCAAGATGTGCAATCATGGGGAGAAATTACTTTTCTGGTGCATACAGCAGATATTATTGCGGAATTTTCGGGTTTACTACCAGCAGGTAAATATGGTGCCGGTTATTTCAATCTGCAACATCAGCAGGGGTTCGGCGGCCATATTCGCGCAGAAAACTGTGCGCAGATTGCTTTTGTAGAACGCAGTTTTATGCAAATGGCTACGGCGTCGATTATTTTTCTCAACCAGCATGGTGACGCAATGTTTAAAATTTTTGTGGGGCGAGATGAGCAGCGGCAGCTGAAAGCAGAACAATTAAATAAGTTCCGCAGTCTGGCACAGCGTTTTGCCACCACACAGGAGCAATGATGAAAACATTACTGTTGTTCGGGGTAAGCCAAAAAATGGGCACAGCTTATCAGGTATTGCAGCAGGCTTTACAACAGACCGGTCGCTGGCGCTGTGTGGCACTGGTACGGAATGAGGATTTTGCCCGCAAGTTACAACAGCAAGGAGTGGAAACAATAGTTGGTGATGCCACGAATGAATCCAGTGTGCGCGAAGTGTGCAAGCTAGCTGGTCAGGATACTGTGATTGTGTCTACCTTGGGTGGTTCGGCAGGCGCGCACTATCTGGCACAGCGGTTGATTATGGATACGGCAGAGCTATGTGGTATCGGCCAGATGCTGCTGGTGACATCATTGGGCTGTGGTGATACTTGGGCAACAATGTCAGAGCGTGCGAAAAAAGCTTTCGGACATGCAGTGCGAGAAAAATCTCTAGCTGAGGTGTGGCTGCAAACCAGTACGCTAAATTATGAGATTTTGCGCCCGGGTGGTCTGGCGCAAGGTGAAGCTACTGGCACTGGCAAGTGTTTTTATCAGCAGCAGGTACAGGGTTATATTCATAGAGCAGAGTTAGCGCGGATAATTTTACAAAGAATCAGTGCGGATAAGCTTGATAACCGTGTGTATGCTGTAGTTGATCCGGGGCTTGATACTGAGGATAAATAAGCTGTAATAACAGTTTGTGGATAATTAAATGATCTACATATAAAAACCGCCAGTCTACAATGCATTGTTTAAACACTTAGATTGGCGGTATTTTTATCGTTCAGAGTATCAGGCTTTTTTAACAAAACATGCTTTTAGCATAATTTTCATACCGTCTACTTTACAGTCTATTTCGTGATCACCCTCAACCAGACGGATTCCTTTGGCTTTGGCACCTTTTTTCAATACAATGCTGCTACCTTTGAGCTTGAGGTCTTTAATCAGAATCACATCATCACCGTTGGCTAACGGATTGCCATTACTGTCTTTGACATCCAGCTCCTGTGTGGCTGGTGTACTATTAGCATCCCATTCATGCCCGCATTCGAGGCAAACAGTAAAATTGCCATCAAAGTAATTTTGTTCACTAGCGCATTGCGGGCAAATCGGCGTTATTTCAGACATGGTCAGATCTCTATATGGTTTAAAGCGGGGATTGTACCGAAATCTACTGCAACCACCACATTTTTATGTGTAACTTACGCCCTTTTTCAGCCGTTAGTATCCGGATGCTGAAATTAATTCCGATTTTGATACTGCTGCGCCGTTTTTTCAGAACGTTTAAACACTAGCTCGTGTTCATTCGATTCTTTTGCGCAATACTGGTAACCATGGTCGCTGAATTCATGCAGCATTTTAGACGACTCAAGTTTGTTACGCACAATGTAGCGAGTCATCAAACCCATCGCTTCTTTATCATAGGCGTTGACATTCATGTATTTTCCGGCTTTTTCATCAAGAAATACAGGTTTAATTACTTTGGCTTTCAGTTTATCGCTATCAATTACTTTGAAATAATTGTCAAAGGCTAAGTCGATGATGGTATCGGTTTCAATCTGATTCAGATGGTTGGTAAGAATGTCATGCCAGAAATGATACAAATTGATTCCCTTTGGATTTTCCAGTCGCACATTCATACTCAGACGATACGGTTGAATTAAATCCAGTGGCCGCAGTAAACCATAAAGGCCAGAAAGAATGGATACTGTTTTCTGCATGTAGTCCAGTTCGTGCAATGATAATTCACTGACGCGCATGCTATTGTAAATATCACCGCCATAGGCAAAGATAGCCTGTAAAGCATTATCGAGGGTAAAAGGCGGCTTCCAATCGCGAAAGCGTTGCTGATTCACTTCAGCCAGATGCGGGCTAATGTGCATAATTTCTTCTAATTGTTTGAGGCTAAGTTTTCGGCAAATCTGTACCAGCTGTTCACTCTGTGTCAGAAATTGCGGCTGGCTATAAGTGTCGCTCAGGCGCGGATTAGCAAAGTCCTGAGTGGTGGGTGCGGCGATTATGGTTAGCATACTGCCTCCTGTCTATTTGCTGGCACACTTTAAAAAAGCTAATTAGTATCAACATGATGATACACATGAAACTGATGAAACTACTTTAGCTGAAAAATGATTGGAGCAGGATAAGTTGGCTGACTTTTACCACAATGCTACATTTATATTACATTTCAGTAATTTATCTGTCTCATCTTTTAAACACTTCTATTTGGATGGCTGTTGGCCAAACGTTATTCAGTCAAAATATTAATGAAAAAATTATCTTAAAATAGAAAACGGGGCTGCTTTTTGTCCAGCAGCCCCGTTAGTTTTCAAACAAATTTAGAATTCAGCGTCGATGTCTGCAATACTTACCAGTTTAGCATTCACGAATTCTTTTAATCCTAAATCAAGCAATTCGCGTCCGAAGCCGGAGCGTTTCACGCCACCAAACGGCAAATCAGCTTTAACCATGGTGGGATGATTAATAAAGACCATACCCGTATCAATCTGCTGAGCCAGTTTGGCACCGCGTTCTTCATCAGACGTAAAGATAGAACCACCTAAGCCATATGGGGTATCGTTGGCGATTTCAATGGCATGAGCTGCATCTTTGGCGCGGTAGATAGAAGAAACCGGACCAAAAAATTCCCAGTGGCGTGCCGGATTATCCGGCTGAATATTGGTCAGGATAACCGGTCGGAAAAAACATCCCTGAGCCGGCATATCCAATGCAATTTCTTCAGCATGAGCGCCCAGTTTTACCGCTTCATCCAATTGTTGTTGCAAACCAGTCACCGCAGAACGAGAAGATAGCGGTGCCAGTGTGGTAGCGGCATCCATCGGATCACCCATGCGCAGCTGACGCACTCCTTCGCGGTACAGATTCAGGAATCGATCGTAAACACCTTCTTCTACAATAATGCGTTTGGCACTCACACATACCTGCCCTGCATTCCAGTGACGGCCAAATACAGCCCATTTGGCTGCTTTTTCGATATCAGCATCATTCAGAACGATAAATGCATCGGCGCCACCAAGCTCAAGAGTACATTTTTTTAATGCTGCTCCAGCCTGTGCAGCCACAATAGCACCAGCACCTTCTGAACCGGTTAAGGCTACACCGCGTACGCGCGGGTCGGCAATGATTTTTGCCAGTTGTGCATGCGTTGGGTACAGGTTCTGAAACGCACCATCCAGTAAACCAGCCTGTAACAGCATGGCAGCCATTTTGGCGGCACATTGCGGCACATTGGACGCATGTTTCAGCACAACCACATTACCGGCAGCAAGCTGCGGGGCTGCAATACGGGCAATCTGATAATATGGGAAGTTCCACGGCTCAACTGCCAAAATAATACCTTGTGGAGCAAACTCAATGCGAGCACGGTTGCCCTTATTTGAAGTAACTGGCAACACTTCCGGCTGCAGCTGACGCTCAGCATGAACAGCATAATACTCAAAAATCTGCGCAGAAAGCTCGGTTTCAGCTTTAGCTTCGCTAAATAGTTTACCCATTTCCAGTGTCAGTAACTGGGCATATTCATCAATATTGGCTCGAAGAATATCAGCAGCATTTTGTAAAACACGCGCACGCTGGGCAAACGTAGTGTTTTTCCACTGTTTAAAAGCAGCATCTGCATGATTCAAAGCAGTTTCCAGTTCAACATCGGTGGTATCAGAAAATGCTTTTACCTGTTGCTCGGTGTAGGGATTGGTACTTGCGTACGCCATATATTTACCTTTCATTTATAGAAGTTACACCACGTTTGCTGCCCTTAAGCATACAAATGAATGGCTGCAGTTCGGGCAGGTTTTGAGACAATCTTTTGTGTTTAACTATCTGGAAATGGTTGTGTGCCTGATGTGAATGCTACCGCGCTTCTGTACACCAATATTTCAGATGAAATCAGGCGAGGTATTCTTTTCATACCTGAAACGTTTCAGACATGATTATGTATTTAATTCAGTTTAACAATTATTTACTGCGTTATCAAGTATGCAACTAAACTGTGCAATATAGTCTTTCATCTGAGTCTGCAAAGGGTCGTTTCTGGATCAATTACCGGGTTGTAAAGAATTTTATACTCAATCATTGATAGTTTACTGTCAGGCAATAATCCTCATTTTTATTTCCTGAATCACACTTGCGATAGTAGCGCCACCCGCTTAAGCTGTTTTGGCAATCAATCATAAGGAACAGACACATGAGTAAACTAGCTATTTTGGTATTTTCCGGTTATGGCCATACACTTAAAATTGCTCAGGCAGCTGCAGCCGATACCGATGCTGTACTGGTAGAAATCGATGCCAATGGCGAGCTGGATGATGATCAGTGGCAGCAATTGCATCAGGCCAAAGGTATCATCTTTGCTGCACCTACCTATATGGGCAATGTACCTTGGCAGTTTAAGAAAGTAGCCGACGCCACTTCCGGCCTGTGGGCAGAGCGTGCATGGCAAAATAAAGTGTTTGGCGGCTTCACCAACAGTGCCAGTTTTAGTGGCGACAAACAAGTAACCCTAATCTGGATGCAGACACTGGCAGCACAGCATGGCGGCATCTGGGTGAGTCTCGGACTACTGCCGGCCAACTCCAAAGAAGCAGCGCGCAACGATGTAAATGTACTCGGAGGTTCCATCGGAGCAATGGTTCAGACACCAGCCGATGCCAGTGTCGATGAGATTCCAGCCGGCGATATCGAAACTGTAAAAATCTACGTAGCTCGAGTAAGTGAAATTGTAGACAAATTGGCCTGAGCATTTCATTCTGTTTTTAGCTTACTTACAGAGTATCAGCCCGCCAGCTATTATTGTGTGTATTAACATTCAAAATAAGCTGAAGCGGGCTGTTATGAAAAATTCCTTTGTCGTCTACAGATTATGCGGCTGCTTTCTGGTTTTCCACCATGAAGCCAGAATCGCCAGCAGTAAAGCAGTAAATACCACAGCCAGTGAAGCAAAAGAAGGAATGTGCCACCATTTTGCCACCAGCATTTTGGCACCGATAAAAGTCAGGACCACTGCCAACCCATATTTGAGATAAACAAATTTTTCAACCACATTGGCCAATAAAAAATACATCGCACGCAAACCAAGCACCGCGAAAATATTCGAAGTAAACACAATAAACGGGTCAGTGGTAACAGCAAAGACAGCCGGTATACTGTCTACAGCAAAAACCACATCACTCAATTCAATCACTACCAATGTAAGCAATAATGGCGTGGCCATGCGCTGACCGTTTTCGATGGTAAAAAATTTCTCACGATTAAATTGCTCACTGATGCGCATATGGCGGTGCAGCCAACCTATCAGTGGGTTATCAGCCAAACTTTTATTCTCATCTTTTTCCGGCAGCATCAGCTTAATCCCGCTATAAAGCAGGAATATACCAAACAGATACAGCACCCACTCAAAGCGGCTGACCAGAACTGCACCCAAAGCCACCATCACAGCACGTAGGACAATTGCCCCCAATACTCCGTACAATAACACTCGGTGTTGATACTCTGCCGGCACCTTAAAATAACTAAATATCAGCACGAAGACAAAAATATTGTCCACCGATAAAGATTTTTCCAGCACATAGCCAGTAAGAAAATCCATCACCGAATCAGCAGCCACCTCACTGCCCAGCATCGGATTATGCAGCAGCTCAAAATAGAGCCAGACAGCAAAACCAAGTGAAACAGTAATCCAGACGCATGTCCACAGCAGCGCTTCTTTAGTGCTAACGCGATGTACGCCTTCTTTTTTCAGCGTGAGCATATCTATCGCTATCATTACAATTATGATGACGATAAATACGCCATAAAATAAAGGTGTGCCCACTGAATTCAAATGAGGCTGCATAAATTCTTTCTTTTTAATATTTTTATCATTCAATTCCCGTTGCTAGAAGCCACTCTTCTAAACAAAATAAGAAACGAGCCAGTATTAAACAATAACATAGATACAACTACTACTGGCAACAGTTGTGCATATACAAACACTCTTCCGGTTCCAATTAAACGGATAATTCATTGCAATAACGATCAAAGCAGAAAATCTGGGGCTGACTGATACATGCATTATGAAATAAAACCGCGTTTTAAAAATTATCCCAAAACAGCGACAATAAAGCCCACTCCTACCACGGAGAACGATTTAAGCTCATTTCAGCACATTTCAATTATTATCAACCTTCCTCAATACCAAGCATAATGCTGAAAGTTTCAGAATATAAAATCATCGCTACATTAATATGGAAAAATAAAACTGGGATGACAGTTCTAACACTACAATCTTCGGATATCAGCCGTCATTTTTTACTTTTGGTTAAATTCAGATTGTCTTTCATTTCACTGATCACATACTTATAATTGAAAGAGCCCTTTCTTTATTAATATCAACCAATTCAGTATAGGAGCAACTTTAGAAAGCAGATATTGCTTGGTTTAGCTTATTTAATTAACTTGCACGTTACTCAGAGCAAAATTGTTTTCAGATTGTACTGTTTCACTGCTAGCCTGACGGCCAGATACAGATTTAGAATAGTCACATATTTACCCTATTTAATTAAATTTAAAAATAATATTTTAATTATTTCTTCTTTTATATTACAAAAATTATTCAAAATGAAAACTTAGTACAAACATCAACTTTCCTAAGCTGTATTTGATTTTACCAACCAATCAATGTTTACTTGCTTTGAATTCCAGATTCTTAAACGTTTCAGCACAACTTATCTGCCCAAATAAAAACCTTATAAACATGAAAAATTAAAAAACAAACTAAACAATAAAGAACTAAAGTTAAACAACAGCACTGAAAAAGCATACTCTCAATTTGGCAGGAACATTTTCATCATCAAATATTTCAAGCTCATAAAAAAAAATTTTCCGCCCAACCAGCATTAAATATCGTATATTTATTTCCATCCCGCATTACCAGAACATTTACCTACGCAGAAACAGTATAAAAGCAGTCTAACCTACTGAGCCGAAATATTAATAAAGGAGAAAACGGATGAAAACAATGTCTGTAGCAGCGCAATGGCATCAATTATGCAACCACAACTACTGTGTCCGCTTTACCGATGTGATTCTCCGCAGCTACGGTCAGGTCATGCTCCAAAACAATGCATTATCTGGACTGATTTTTCTGCTAGGGGTACTGATGGGGGGATGCTTTACGGGCAAACCAATTATAGGAATAGCCAGTTTAGTGGCCGTAATCAGCGCCAACATCATGGCCTATGTGTATAAGCTTAATGAAAAAGCATGGCAGCAAGGTATCTATGGCTTTAATGCCTGTCTGACAGGCATTGCATTGGCTACGTTTTGTGAAAATTCACCCTATTTATGGTGCACTATCGTACTGGCATCCATACTTTCGGTCTTCATTACCAAAGCCTTAAGCACAATATTACAGCAATGGTATTTACCCTGTCTGACCATGCCCTTCATCCTGATTACATGGATATTCCTGTTGGCAATTCCTTCTTTTTCAGCGCTGTCACGAGTACAGGCAGATACCGCTACCGCACACATTACCAGCTTTACACTGTTGCACCTGCTGCCAAACAGCATTCTTGGCATTGCTGAGGTATTTTTATTCAACAGTACACTGGTGGGAATAACATTTTTAATCGCTCTGGCTGTTAATTCCCTCCGAATCACCCTATATGCCATAATCGGTTCAATCCTTGCCATCGGCATCGCCCTACTGTACGGAGGTCAACTTGAGCTTATTACACTGGGGCTTTATTCATTCAATGCGGTATTAACTGCTATTACATTGATTACCTTCAGCAATTCACCAGACAGTAAAACCAATTTATATATTTTACTGGCTATAATTCTCACCGTATTTACTCAGTCTGCCCTTACTACTCTTCTGAAACCCTATTCACTTCCGGTACTGACAATGCCTTTTGTACTGGTCAGCTGGTTATGGCTGCTGATTAACCAGACACTAAATCAACGCTAGTTAAATGCAAAAATAAAAACATTCTTTTATGATAAAAAGATTCATTAGTAAAAATGATTTTGAGGGTAAAAATAAAACACCTAGTGCTCTGCATAAGTATATTCATACTAGTGTAGATCCGGTAAATAAATTCGATCCAAGCGGATATATGGGGTTGGGCGATGTTATGACATGGCTTAATATCCAATTAAATTTGAATTTATTTAATACAGCCTAAAGAATACTTAACGTATACCATAAAATTAATGCTGTTTTAGATGTACTCTTTACTGTTCGAATGATTCTTGGTGTTGTTGGAGGAACTATGCTCTATTGGAAAATACAATTCCCAGTTCAGGATCCTCCAAGGGATTTGATTTTTCTGATGCAGGTACTCAATTTATAAGGTATGAAACATAAGCATTAACTTATAGGAGAACCAAGGTTGGGTGCTGGATATATATCAAAAATCAAACGTTAAATATTTGAAATCATATATATTATATAAATCAACAATGTTACCTCAGGCACAATCTCAGTTTCGTTTAGATAAAGTCAATGGACATCCTGTAAACTATCATTTGGTTTTGGTAGACCAGGAAAAAATGAAACAGGAGCTATTTTTGGTACAGGTGTGGAAATGTCTGGAGATCGTCAATTATTCAGGATTAACTATGATTTTAAAGGAAAAATGATGCTTATAGCGGAGCAATAGGTTTTAAAATAGAAAAGATTAAAGTGCTTTGAGATAAAGATTTTCCATATCATATGGTTTATAAATGGGAGCGAGGAAATAATAAAAAGAAATTTAGATGATAGTGAAATAACACTACGGAAATAATATTCATATTATGCGCTTAGTGCACTGCAAAAAAATATTACTTAGTGTAACTGAAAATGATGCGGCAAATGTAGAACAGGCTTAAATGCATGAGCAAATTCAGCGA
This sequence comes from Snodgrassella sp. CS2, assembly GCF_050310315.1. Lineage (NCBI taxonomy): Bacteria > Pseudomonadati > Pseudomonadota > Betaproteobacteria > Neisseriales > Neisseriaceae > Snodgrassella > Snodgrassella sp. CS2. Next base: position 46,521 of record NZ_JBNPBA010000005.1, read on the forward strand.
TAGGCTGCTTTTCGTTGGTCAGGAATTTCTGTAATAGTACAATCCATACCATAAATTAAGGAGTAGAAAAATGCTGCACGAACCGAAAGCAAAGGGATGTAATTTATATATACTACCTGACGATTCTGTGATTATACAAGGATTCTTTCATGATAATTACGGTCCTGATCTTGTCCATTCTCACGTCAGAGCGCGTATTTCAAAAGAGCTGATACCGGTATTGTTAGGTAAACTTGTATTAAAGATAACCAATACTTCTAAGTTTATTGACGTTCAAGAATGGGTAAAAGATGAAGATTCATATAACAAGGCCTTTTTAAGCTTTGCTGGCTATAAAAATTTTAGAAGGCTGGAAAAAGAGACTGCCTGTGTGATAATTAAATTGGCGAATAATGTGATCACGATTACGCCAACAGAGTATGACCGTAAAGATGGCGGATTTTCACACCTTGTCGATAAAGAGGTAACGTGCTCTCCCGATGCAGAGAGTATTTATGAACATTTGATTCCTTTGCTCAAACGCAGTAACTATGAGCATTTAGCCTCTTAACTGAAACACAATAGCTAGTATTTAAGTTACCTTGATTAAAAAAGATATAAATTAATGGATTCGATTTTTAATCGTTCTAAATAATTTGGTATACAGCACAGGGTGTCAGTAGCTATATTTGGATAAATAACGCATTTCGCCTTCAGGTCACAGGACTGATAAATGTTAAAAATTTTTAAAGCATTAGCATCTAAGCACAAAGAACCGAAAAGAAAGGGATGTAGTTTATACGTATTACCTGATAACTCTGTAATTATACAAGGCTATTCTTATGAGAATCACAGTCCTGGTTTTGTGAACTCTCGTGATATAGTGCGTATTTCAGAAGAGCTGATACCTGTATTGTTAGGTGAACTTGTATTAACGATAACCAATACCACTAAGTTTATTGACCTTAAAGAATGGGTAAAAGATCACGATTCATATTCCAAGGCCTTTCTGAGCTTTGCTGGCTATAAGAACTATAGAAGGTTGGAAAAAGAGGCTGCTTATGTCTTTATTGAATTGGAGAATAATGTGATCACGATTACGCCAACAGAATATGGCCTTTACGGTAGAGGTGGATTTGGATTCCTTGTCAATAAAGAGATAACGTGCTCTCCTGACGCAGAGAGTATTTATGAGCATTTAATTCCGTTGCTCAAACGCAGTAACTATGAGCATTTAGCCTCTTAACAGCAATACAATAGCCAGTAGTTAGGTTACCTTAATTATAAAATCCTCAGAAATTTCATATTTCTGAGGATTTTTGCGTAAATAAAAGGGATATAAAATAGATGGATTCGATTTTTAATTGTTCAAAATAAATTGATATACAGCACATGGTGCCAGTAGCTATACTTGGGCAAATACAGCATTTCGTTTTCAGGTCAAAGGATAGTAAATGTTAAAAATTTTTAAAGCATTAGCATCTAAGGACAAGGAACCGAAAACAAAAAGATGTAATTTGTATATATTACCCGATAATTCTTTTATTATACAAGGATTTTTTTATGAGAATTACAGTCCTGGGTTTGTCCATTCTCACGTCAGGGCGCGTATTTCAGAAGAGCTGATACCTGTATTGTTAGGTGAACTTGTATTAACGATAACCAATACCACTAAGTTTATTGACCTTAAAGAATGGGCAAAAGATCACGATTCATATTCCAAGGCCTTTCTGAGCTTTGCTGGCTATAAAAATTTTAGAAGGCTGGAAAAAGAGACTGTCTGTGTGATAATTAAATTGGCGAATAATGTGATCACGATTACGCCAACAGAGTATGACCGTAAAGATGGCGGATTTTCACACCTTGTCGATAAAGAGGTAACGTGCTCTCCCGATGCAGAGAGTATTTATGAACATTTGATTCCTTTGCTCAAACGCAGTAACTATGAACATTTAGCCTCTTAACTGCAATACAATAGCCAGTAGTTAGGTTGCCTTAATTAAAAAATCCTCAGAAATTTCATATTTCTGAAGTTTTTTGCGTAAATAAAACGGATATAGAATAGATAGATTTGATTTTTTTGATCGTATGAGTAAAGTGAGTAAAGAAATTTGAAAAAAAATTTTGATAATATCCCATCGGATAAAAGGCAAATTAATTTACTATTAAAAAAGACTGCCATAATGGCAGTCTTTTTGGGTGCAATATCTTGCAAACAAGATTAACGTTTGAACATATTGCCGTATTTCTGATTGAATTTGTCCACGCGACCAGTAGAGTCAACGATTTTCTGTTTACCGGTATAAAACGGATGACAAGCAGAGCATACTTCAATATTGAAAGTATCTTTTTCCATTGCGGATTTAGTTACAAAAGTATTACCGCAGGAGCAAGTCACAGTTACGTCGTGATAGTTAGGTTGAATGCTGTTATTCATAGTATCGTCCTTAGTTAAGCGGGCACAGGGGATGTGCCTGTACCTCTTGAAACGGATGTCTCGAATCGGGCGATTATACTCGCATGAGTAAGATTTTCAAGTAAATCAGTACACAGATCAGCCATATTACTTAGATGTTCTGTGAAAAAGATGCAGTGTATTACCTGATTCAAAACATACTGTACATTAAAAGTATAATACTGCTGTCAAGTCCCTGATTCAGAATAGATCCATCGCCTCTTAAATATCTGTTTTGTATAAAAAATCAGGCACGGCGCCAGCTTGTACCATTAGCACCATCTTCCAACACAATGCCGGCAGCCGTTAGCTCATCGCGAATACGGTCTGATTCTGCCCAGTTGCGTTCTGCACGCGCCTGCTGCCGTGCAGCAATCATCGCTTCAATGGTGGCATTATCAAGACCTTGTACGCCTTCACCCACTTCATTCTGCAAAAACGCCTCCGGATCACGCTGTAACAAACCCAGCAGACCACCCAGCCCTTTTAAACACCCTGCCAATTGCGCATCATGAGTTTTATTAATTTCATTGGCCAGTTCGAATAGAACAGCAACAGCTTCCACTGTAGCAAAATCATCATTCATTGCAGCATAGAACCGGCGCGTATAATCATTTAAATCCGCATTAACTTCAACATTTGATGCAGGTGTATTTTTCAGCGCTGTATACAAACGCGTTAAACTGCCTCTGGCATCATCAAGATGGGCGTCAGAATAATTTAAAGGACTGCGATAATGGGCACGCAAAATGAAAAAACGCACCACCTCTGCATCGTATTTTTGCAACACTTCGCGGATAGTGAAGAAGTTTCCAAGGGATTTAGACATTTTTTCATTATCCACACGAATAAACCCATTATGTAGCCAATATTTTACATGGCTAGCAAAGTGATTTTTTTCCGTGCAACAACCTTGTTTTTCTGCACCGCAGCTCTGAGCAATCTCATTTTCATGGTGAGGAAACTGCAAATCAGCTCCACCACCGTGGATATCAAAATTCTCACCCAACAAAGCTTTGCTCATAGCCGAACACTCAATATGCCAGCCCGGCCGACCACGTCCCCACGGGCTGTCCCACGCCGGTTCATGGGGTTTGGCCGCTTTCCACAACACAAAATCCAAGGGATCACGCTTGTAGCCATCCACATCCACTCGTTCACCAGCGCGCAAATCATCCAAACTCTTACCGCTCAGCTGGCCATAGTCAGGAAACTCACGTACCGCATAAAATACATCACCATTCTCAGCCAAATAAGCTTTACCATTTGCCATGATCTCCTCAATCATGGCAATCATCTGTCCAATATACTGTGTGGCTCTCGGCTCATGGTTTGGTGGCAGCACACCTAAAGCAGCCGCATCCTCATGCATAGCCTGAATATAATAATCAGTCAGTTCAGAAATACTGATGCCGCGCTCATTTGCCCGATTAATAATCTTATCGTCTATATCAGTAATATTACGCACATAATCAAGCTCATAGCCTAGCTCACGTATCCAGCGCGCCACCATATCAAACACAATCATCACCCGTGCATGCCCCAGATGGCAATAATCATAAACGGTCATGCCACACACATACATACGCACCTGTGGTGGATTAATCGGTGTAAATTTCTGTTTGTTTCTAGTTAAGGTGTTATACAAGCTGAGCATGTCTGGTTCCAAAGTGACTGATAGTAGCCCTGAATACAGGCAATTTAATTGAATGAGGCTAAACTGGCCGTTTTCAAGGGCGAACGAGCCTCAAACACGTTTAAATAAGACTAAATTGTAATATAGCGCAGTAAACTTGTCGCTTAAACCAGCATTGCTACAAAATAAATTACAGATATGCAAACCGGACAGAATATTTTCAGTTTGCGCACCTCCTCCCTCCCTCACTTGCTTTTCTGCTATAGATAGCATAAAACATACATGTGAAAACCATAATCAAATTTTAAGAGAAGGAGTAAGTATGACCATCATGAAACCATTGGCTGCACTCGCTGCCGCCACTACCTTAGCCCTGACTGGCTGTGTTACCGATCCTAGTACCGGCCAAACCCATGCCAGCAAAACCGCTGTTTACGGCCTAAGTGGAGCTGCCGTGTGCGGAATCGTTGGTGCAATTACCCACAATAGCCGAGGTGCACGTAATGCCGCTCTGGGCTGTGGTGCTATCGGTGCTGGCATCGGCGCTTATATGGATTACCAAGAAAAACTATTGCGTCAAAAACTGGCTAATACAAATGTTGAAGTACAGCGCGAAGGTGACCAGATTAAACTCACCATGCCAGAAAACATCACATTTGCAACTAATAGCTCTGAATTAAGCAGCGCCGCCACATCTTCCCTATCTTCTGTAGCTGAGATTCTGGCTAAATATGTGGATACCAATATCACCATCGCTGGTTATACCGACAGCACCGGTAATGACAATATCAATAGGCCATTATCACAACGTCGCGCTGAGTCTGTTTCCACATTCCTGAGCGCCCGTGGCGTCGCCAGCAATCGTATTAGCGCAGTAGGCTACGGTTCTGCTAATCCAATTGCCAGCAATGCCACAGTGGAAGGCCGTGCCAAAAATCGCCGTGTAGAAATTCGTGTTAACCCTGTTCAACAAACAGCTACCACTACTACACAACAAACCACTACCTACGTACAGTAACGACTAAAAGGCGTGATAGACACTATATCGTTTCATTCAGTCTGTCACGCCTTAAATTTACAAGTTTTTCAAAATGATATTCATTTACAATATTAAATGTGTTAATATTTAATAACATTTATTAACTATTGAAATGAATAATTATGTAAAATACAACAAAAAATAACACTTTCAACTCTTCTTCAGGCAACCTTGCGCCAGTCATGTCTATTGGGGACTGGCTCATAATGTTTATCGTGTTTTGCATACCCATTGTCAATCTGATCATGGTTTTAGTCTGGGCTTTTAGTGGCAACGGCAATCCTAACCGCTCTAATTTTTGCAAAGCATACCTGATAGTCGTGGCAATAACGATAATACTATATATAATTGCCCTAGCCATTTTCGGTAGCATTATCGCTAATTCAGCGCATCAGTTTTAAGGCTTAAAGCAATGATGATTAAGTTTGATAACTTAATCACAATTAAGCCAAGCTATCCATCATCTAATCCGTAATAAAATATGCGCAATAATCACCAAGCACTTCAGACAGAAGTGCTTGTTTTAAAATAAAATATGATAGTATTAATAATAATACTAACGTAAAAAAGAGATATTAAAAATAAAAAATTCATAGCTCAATTTGGAGGAGTTAATCCAGCCAAAAGCAAATTTGAGCAGATATAACGACCATCATTGCAATACTAAAGTCGGATAGACTTACTAAATTCCGACAATCTTAATTTACTGTAATTACCCGAACAAGTTACTATTCATACCAATCTCATTTTTCTCCTAAAAGAATAAAACATAAATATGCAAATTGATTATTGATAAATAAAAATCTGAATACAAAAAACATTTATCGCGATTCTCAAGCCAAAAAACCGATAACGGTCAGTGATGCATTCCATTAAAAATTAAATTTAATTCCCTACCATAAGTATTTTTGTTTATTTTTTTCATCTAGAAATCAAGTACCTGATTACATTTAATACACATCAGCTTATAAAAAAATAAGCAAGCATATTTTCTACATAAACTAATTTATGAAAATACCTGAACGAATATCATAAATGTGCACCAATGCTCACAGTAGAAAATATAAGAGCAGCTTCAAACTATTTATATAGACAAACTCATTAATGATTAACTCTTACACCGGCGATATGTCTCTGAAGCACTGAACAAATAAAAAGCACTTCAAACTGAAGTGCTTTTTACTAACAAGCTATACTTATACATCCAATGAGCGATGCAGTTTCGCCTGCCGTTCAATACGTTTATTAATAAACCATTGTTGTGCTAGCGTTAAAATATTGTTCGTCAGCCAGTACAGTACCAGACCGGCAGGGAAAAAGAAGAACATCACAGAAAACGCTACCGGCATGATTTTCATCATTTTAGCCTGCATCGGATCCGTAGGAGGCGGATTCATAAAGGTTTGCAGATACATGGTCAGTGCCATCAATACCGGCAAAATGTAATAAGGATCCTGACGTCCCAAATCGGTAATCCAGCCAATCCATGGAGCACCACGCAATTCTACCGAAGCAAACAGTGCCCAATACAAACCGATGAAAACCGGTATCTGCAACAGCATAGGCAGGCAGCCGCCAACAGGATTGATTTTTTCCTTTTTGTACAACGACATCATTTCTTGCTGCATACGCATGCGGTCATCGCCATACTGGTCTTTCAATGCCTGCAAGCGAGGTGCTACAGCACGCATCTTAGCCATGGACTTATATGAAGCATGAGTAAGCGGGAAAAGAATAGCTTTTACTGTAAGCGTCAGCAGAATAATTGCCCAGCCCCAGTTCTGTACCAGTCCATGCCACCAGTTTAACAGCCAAAATAACGGCGAAGAAAACAGCGATACCTTGCCATAGTCTTTAATCATTTGCAGATGATCAGCTACCTTAGTAATCACTGAATAAATCTGCGGACCAGAATATAAAGAAATACCGAAGCTAGCACTGGAATTAGCGGGAATGTCTTTTACTGGTACGCGTACGCCTGCAGAATATAAGCCATCACTACGTTTGCGAATATCAATTTTGCAATCGTCATTGCTGCCACAAACACTGCTGCCCTCTTTCGGCTGCAGAATCCACGTAGTCATAAAGTAGTGCTGGGTCATACCGATCCAGCCGGTATTGGTTTTACGCTGATAGTCTGCTCGGTCACGACCGGAAGCATAATCGCTGTCCAAATCTTTAAAAGCCACTTTTTCAAATTTGCCATTGGGCGTATACAGCACCGGCCCCGTATAGGTGTGATCGAAATAGCCAGTACCTTCCGGCTCCTTGTCATCACGCAAAACCCGATAGGCCACATCCATTTGCAGCGGCTGTGCATTGTGATTGGCAATTTCATAGCGAAGGCCAATCAAATAACTACCTTTAGTAAAGGTATAAATCTTACTTACCTGCACACCGTTCTGTTCTGCTGCTGTCAAACGCACATCCAGCTTGTCGCCATTAAGTGTGTATTGTTTTTGCGGCGCAGTAAAAATCAGATTTTTAAACTGATAATCACCCTGACGGTTTAATAATACCGACTGGGCAATGTACTGATGACCATCCGCACCATTATCCAGCAGCACAAATGGCTTACTGGCATCACTGGTAGCTTTGTATTTAGTCAGTGTAAGCTGGCGCAAATCGCCAGTTTTTTCATCAATAACCGCCTTAACAGTATCCGTAGTGACCGTAACTGGCTCAGTTTTACTTAATGCACCCTCAGCTCCCACGCCAGTGGAAACTGCATTGCTCGTAGATGATGTTTGTTGTGCCGCTGGATGATTTTCGGGTTGTGGGTATAATTTTTCCCAACCCAGCAAAATGGCCATGGTCAGCACAAAAAATATCAGTAATCGTTTAAAATCCATAGTGTATTCCGTGTGTATTCGCTAAGGAAGTGGGTCATGACCGCAACCACCCCAAGGATGACAGCGGCAAATGCGCTTGATTGCCAGCCAGCCACCCTTGAATACCCCGTATTTTTGCAGAGCGAGTACTGCATATTGCGAACAGGTCGGGCTATAGCGGCAACGGGGCGGTAAAAGCGGGCTGATGGCATACTGGTAAAACCGAATCAGACCCAGCAATAAATATTTCATTGCGACTTTGCTTTACACCCGTCAGCTGCCACAAGCAACTGCTGTAAAGTCTTGATTACACCAGCATAATCCGCATGCCGGAAGGGCTGACGTACACGAATGATTATATCTGCCGGCGGCAATTCATGCCGGTGCAGGCGAAACCATTCTCTTAATACACGTTTCATATAATTGCGCCGATTGGCTCGTTTGGCCACTTTTTTGGCCACTACCAAACCCAGACGCGGAAAACCAAGTGTATTGCGTGCATGAAACACCTGAATCCAAGCACGGCTTTTCTGGCAACGTAACGCAAAAACGGATGAAAAATCATCCGTTTTTAAAAGGCGATATTTTTTGCCAAAATGATAATCCATTCTTGTGCTTACACAGCCAAACGTTTACGACCCTTGGCACGACGGGCAGCCAGTACAGCACGTCCACCGCGTGTTTTGCTGCGAACCAGAAAGCCATGAGTGCGTTTGCGACGGGTAACGGATGGTTGATAAGTACGTTTCATAATTTATTCCCGAATTAACTTTAAATAAAACGTAGCATTACACAACAAGAACAGCACTTTGTCAATCAATATAATCTACAGGAAACCCAGACTGCAAACGGGTTAACACAGAGTGCAAATCGTGGTCATAAAGTTCTTTATTGCGTATAATTAGCATAATAGGCGATACCTGTTTCCATTACTTAAGCCAAGTCCCATTGGCAGACAAAAAATAAGCTTCACGCATGACCCTAACAGAATTTTGGCCGCAGTGCCTGTTACAACTTAAACAAAACCTACCGCCCCAGCAATACCAGATGTGGATTGCTCCCCTAACCGTAGGTGAAGAAAATGGCAATTGGGTAATATTCGCGCGCAATACCTTTGCATTCAACCATATACGTGAGCGCTTCTGGCCAGCTGTGGAAAACGCCCGTCAGGCCATACTCCCACACGGACAAACTCCTTTAATCCTCAAAATTGGTCAGGGGCAATCTTTACAAGCAGCTACACAGGCTCAGGCAATTACCAATACCATTAATTCTGTAAAAGCTGAAAGCGGCACTCCGGTTCAGGTGGAGACTGAAAACCTTAATAAACATGAACCCTTAAACACAATCCCTGCACCTGAAGAAGCCAAACCGCGTTCAACAACTAAACGCACAGAATCAGCTCAGGACATTATTGCCAAAAGGTTAAAAAATAATCAGTCTAAAAGTGATAGCAATACGGCTGAAAGCAGTGAAGTCAACCCTAGCAAACCAAGCAAAGTAGATAAAAAAGAAACATCTATACCTAAAACTGAGTCTGATAATGTACTGGCAAACAGTAAAAAATCACGCTATACCGACACTAATCTCAATCCTGAACACACCTTCGCTGCACTGGTACAAGGCAAAGGTAACCGGCTGGCTCATGCGGCCGCCCTCTCTATAGCTGAAAACCCAGGCAATAGCATGTACAACCCGTTTTTTGTTTACGGCAGCACCGGTTTGGGTAAGACTCACTTAGTACAGGCCATTGGTAACCAGCTCTTTGCTGCTGATGCCAAAGTCAAAATCCGTTATATACATGCCGATGAATTCATCCGTGGCATCATGAACGCTTTCCATGCTAAATCTTTCGATGCCATGCGTCAGCAATACCAACAGGTGGACTTGCTGATTATGGATGATGTTCAGTTTATTGCTGGCAAAGACCGCACCATGGAAGAGTTTTTTTACGTCTACAACCATTTAATTGACGAAAAAAAACAGGTTATTCTTACTTGTGATACCTTGCCTACTCATATTGATGGCATGGACGATCGCTTAAAATCACGCTTTTCTTGGGGACTAAGTCTAGAGCTGGAACCACCTGAACTGGAAATGCGTGTTGCCATTCTGCAGAAAAAAGCCGAGCTGGCTCAGGTAAAACTTGAAGACGAAGCTGCGTTCTTTATTGCCAAACATATCCGCAGTAACGTGCGCGAACTAGAAGGCGCATTCAAGCGTGTTGTAGCTCAAAGCCGTTTTGCCAGCCGGCCGATTGATGTCGGTTTAGCCACAGAAGCACTACAGGATATTCTGGCCGTCAATCACAAACCAATGACACTGGAACACATCCAAAACACCGTAGCCAAATTCTATGGCATCACCATCAGTGATATGGTAGGCAAAAAACGTACACGTAATCTGGCACGTCCGCGTCAGATGGCCATGACCTTGGCTAAAGAACTCACCCCACTTAGTTTACCCGCTATTGGCAGCGGATTTGGTGGCCGTGACCACACCACAGTCATGCATGCAGTAAAAAGCATCTCCAAACTCCGTAAATCAGATGCCGAGACAACCAAAGCGTACGAAACCTTAATGATGATTTTGCGAGATTAAACCAAGGAAAACAACATGCTGATTCTACAAGCAGAACGTGATAGTTTACTTAAACCTCTGCAAGCCGTAACCGGCATTGTCGAGCGTCGCCATACCTTGCCGATCCTGTCTAACGTATTACTGGAGAACCATCAGGGGCAAATCAAAATTTTAGCCACCGATCTGGAAATTCAGATTGATACCATAGGCCCAAAAAGCGAAGCTGAAGATTTCCGCATTACCACCAATGCTAAAAAACTACAGGATATTCTGCGCGCCCTACCAGCCGGCGCCATGGTTTCACTAGACTGGAACAATAACCGTCTGGTCCTAAAAGCCGGCAAAAGCCGCTTCAATCTACAAACTTTGCCGGCAGAAGACTTTCCACTGATGAGTGTAGGAGAAGACGTAAATGCCAGCTTCTCCCTACCTCAGGAGACCTTCAGAGAAATGCTGTCACAGGTCCAATACAGCATGGCTATTCAGGATATTCGATATTATCTAAACGGTTTACTGATGCAAACCGAAGGCAATCAGCTGCGTTTAGTAGCCACAGACGGGCACCGCTTGGCCTATGCCGCCTGTAGTCTAGATACAGATTTACCTAAAGCAGAAGTGATTCTACCCCGCAAAACGGTACTGGAACTATTCAAGTTGCTTACATTCCCTGAGCAACCGATTACTATAGAACTATTGAATAATCAGGTTCGCTTCCGTTGCAACGATACCATTATCGTTTCCAAAGTAGTAGACGGCAAATTCCCAGACTACAACCGCGTGATTCCACTAGATAATGACAAAATCTTCCTTGCCAATCGTAGCGAACTACTCGGCGCTTTAGAACGTGCTGCTATTCTGGCCAATGAAAAATTCCGCGGTGCGCGTTTGCAAATCCAGCCGGGGCTGCTCAGCGTCACCTGTAACAATAATGAACAAGAAGAAGCACGTGAAGAATTGGAAATCGCTTATCAGGGTGACACACTGGAAGTCGGATTCAACATCAATTATCTGATGGATGTATTACGCAATTTACATGCCGATGACTTGCAACTGGCATTTGGCGATGCCAATCGCTCAACATTATTTACCATCCCCAACAATCCCGATTTTAAATACATAGTCATGCCGATGAGAATATAAATATCTCTTATACAAAGACTTAGCAACTGCCCTAAATCAGAATAAATGATTCCCTCATCTATATCTGATTCAGGGCAGTTTTTTCTTTACATTTAACATGATTATCATTCAATAAAAAATCCGATAAAACATCACCTTAAACATATCAACCGGCTGAAAAAAAACTTAATTTCTGCTATAATAATTATCTAATGAATTATTCGATTCAGCCCTGTAAATATGGCAAAATTGAGCATCCTTAATATTCTTTTCTGCCTACAGGCATCATATTAAAAGCATAACCGCTGCCCCAGATTTATAAAGAATTCTTATGACAGATCAACACCCTGAAGATTACAGCGCCGACAGTATCAAAGTATTAAAAGGCTTGGATGCCGTTCGCAAGCGTCCTGGCATGTATATTGGTGATACCCAGGATGGTACTGGTTTACACCATATGGTATTCGAAGTTCTGGACAATGCGATTGATGAAGCGCTGGCCGGCTATTGTGATCATATCACCGTGGCAATAAACGCTGATAACTCCATTACCATTGAAGACAATGGCCGTGGCATTCCCACCGACATGCATCCCGAAGAACACCGCTCTGCGGCTGAAGTTATCATGACCATCCTGCATGCCGGCGGTAAATTTGATAACAATAGTTATAAAATTTCTGGTGGTCTGCATGGCGTAGGTGTATCTGTAGTGAATGCCCTATCCGACTGGCTGCGCCTGACTATCTACCGTAATCACAAAGAACATTTTGTAGAGTTTAATCACGGCGACGCCATCGCACCACTATCCGTAGTAGGCGACACCGATAAACAAGGTACGCGCGTACAGTTTCTCGCCAGCACCGAAACATTCGGCAATATTGAATATCACTTTGACATTCTGGCCAAACGTATCCGCGAATTGTCTTTCCTGAATAATGGCGTCAGCATTGAACTTTTTGATAAGCGTGACGGCAAACATGAAAATTTTGCTTTTAGTGGTGGCGTGGCTGGTTTTGTGCAATACATGAACCGCAACAAAACTGCACTACATAACAAAGTTTTCTACGCCAGCGGCGAAAAAGACGGCATGAGCGTAGAATGCGCCATGCAGTGGAACGATAGCTATCAGGAAAACGTGCAGTGTTTTACCAATAATATTCCGCAACGTGATGGCGGCTCCCATTTGACTGCTTTACGTCAGGTCATGACCCGTACCATCAACAATTATATTGAAGCCAATGAAGTAGCCAAAAAGGCCAAAGTAGACACCAACGGCGACGATATGCGCGAAGGTCTTACCTGCGTATTGTCAGTGAAACTGCCTGACCCGAAATTCTCATCACAAACCAAAGACAAACTCGTTTCCAGCGAAATTGGACCGGTGGTCAATGAAGTTTTAAGCAAAGGTTTGTCTGAATTTCTGGAAGAAAATCCCACTGAAGCCAAAATCATCACCGGTAAAATTGTCGATGCTGCCCGTGCCCGTGAAGCCGCTCGCAAAGCACGCGAAATCACCCGCCGCAAAGGCGTTATGGATGGATTAGGTCTGCCGGGTAAACTGGCCGACTGTCAGGAAAAAGACCCCGCATTGTCTGAGCTGTATCTGGTCGAAGGGGATTCGGCCGGCGGTTCTGCCAAGCAGGGTCGTGACCGCAAATTTCAGGCCATCTTGCCGCTCAAAGGTAAAATTCTGAATGTCGAAAAAGCCCGTTTTGAAAAAATGTTGGCTAGTCAGGAAGTGGCCACCCTGATTACTGCACTGGGTGCCGGCATTGGCAAAGAGGAATTCAATCCGGAAAAACTGCGCTACCATCGCATCATCATCATGACCGATGCCGACGTAGACGGTGCCCATATCCGTACCTTACTACTGACTTTCTTTTACCGGCAAATGCCTGAACTGGTAGAACGCGGCTATGTATACATTGCCCAGCCTCCGCTTTACAAAGCCAAGCATGGCAAACAGGAACGCTACCTGAAAGACGAGTTTGAAAAAGACCAGTTCCTGCTAAGTCTTGCTCTGGACAAAGCACGCCTGAATATTGGCGAGACTACCTTAGAAGGAAATGCACTGGCGGAGATTGCCAAACAGTTCATCCTAGCGCAAAGCATGATTATGCGTGAAAGCCGCATTATCGACAGCGCCGTATTAAATGCCCTACTCTACTGGAATGAAAATCTGGATTTAAACAATGTAGCCAGTGCAGAAAAGGCCACACAAGCCTTAACTAATCTCATCAATGATGAAAACCTCACACTGGAACGCATCGGTGCCGAAGACGAAGTGCAAATGATTAAAATCACCCGTCAATTGCATGGCAATCAAATGGTGAGCTATCTGGAACAGAAATTTGCCGAAAGCCGCGCCTATCAGATTATCCGCCAGACCGCTGCAACCTTAAGCGGTATTGTGGATGCCACGATTGAAGTAGTGAAAGGCGAAACAAAAACCGAAGTAACCGGCTTTGCGAAAGCATTGGATTTACTGATGACCACAGCACAAAAAGGGCTATCTATTCAGCGCTATAAAGGGCTGGGCGAAATGAATCCAGAGCAACTATGGGATACCACCATGGATCCAACCGTGCGCCGCCTGCTGAAAGTTAAAATCGAAGATGCGATGGCTGCGGATGATGTATTTGTTACCCTTATGGGTGATGAAGTGGAACCACGGCGGGCATTCATTGAAAACAATGCGTTGAATGCGCAGGTGGATATTTAAGCAGGGTTTCTTTAATCAAAAAGGGATGGCCTAGCCATCCTTTTTTTATGCTTAATTTATACTATAAATTGATACAACCTGATATGTAATGAAGCAAACTAAATTTTTACAACTATATTCTAAGCTAGCCACAGATTGGTTAAAGACAGCATTAGTTATGGCTGCCTGAGCGTATTAATATCCGAGCTGGTCTTGTGGATTTTTAGGTATGGGTTTTATTTTATCTATTAGTTATCAGACAAAAATTATAGCATTTGCCATTCTGGTTTATATTCTCATGCTCAATTGTGGCTGTGAGTTGTGGACAAAAGTTAGTTAGCCAATATTGCCGATTACTTTCTATCATAATACCTAAAGCGATATTGATTTTGTCTAACTGGATGTTTTATCCAAATTATATAAAATCTTCGCTAATAGCGGTAATAAACAAATGCCTTAGAAAATGAAATCTAATTCACTAGTTACTTCGTATTTCATACTTAGTCCAGATTCCAGTGCTGACTTTAGTTGCTGTTTTGGCCAAAATAGATTGCTGCTGAGTTTATCTCACTACCTATATGAGCTTATTTGCTCATTATGTGCTGGTTTTAAAAATTGCAATTTTCATTATTCTGTTTTGTCTGCTTTCTTACATATCTAATCTTTAGTTGCTGGTGATAAGCATATCTTGCTCTGCACTCAGCCATGTATTTCTGTTTCCTATCTATTCCTTATTAATCCATCTAAATCAGCATTTTCAAGCTCAGAGGGGAATAGTGCCTGCTTGGTTATATAACCACCAGCTATAGGAAAAAAGTATTAGTCTTGCTGATAAACTAAATAGATAAGCAGGCAAGCGGTAATCATTAACAATCTACCGTTTTGGGAAAATAGGTAACCTTTTGGTTTATGCGGGATGTGCAGTAAGTCTCAACTGCTGTGAGGCTAATAAGCGGCCAAGATAAAGTGATTATTTTTTTATTGAGAAGGTGAAAAAAACTGAATTTAATCAAACAGAATAGCAACAAAAAATGTGCTTATATTGATAAAATAGAATACAAATAAGGCTCTGATTAAAAAGAACCGTCGTTCTGGACGACATTTTCACATTAAAAATCTACTAGATTGATACTTAGCGCTAAAACTTAATTTATCAAAATTAAATGACATAGGCCAAGCGTATGCATAAATATGCTATAGTATTTTCGGTGATTTTATAAGGTTTTAAGATGGATATTAAACTGACCTCGCAGGACAAACGCTATATTGCAGGCACGGATGATGTGTACAAGATTATGCAGCGTGTGTTATTACGTGAAAACAAAATCGACCGAGAAAAAGAACATTTGTGGATGATTGGCATGAATGAGGCAGGTTATATTCTGTACCTTGAGCTGATTGCACTGGGCAGCTATAAATCGGTGAATATTGAGCCAATAAATGTATTTCGCGTAGCTGTAATGAAAAACGCTTCTCGCGTTATTATGGTACATAACCACCCTTCCGGTTCGTTGACGCCGTCTGAGGCAGATAAGGATATTACAGACCGTTTAATTCAAGTTGGCCGTATTTTAAATATCGACCTTATCGACCATCTGATTATTACCCCCACAACTTATATTAGTTTTCGCAGTATTAAACTGATGGACGAACTGGAACAAAGCCTGAAATACGTCCCGACTTTCCAAGTCATTGAACGCATCCGTAAAGAAGAAAAGCAAATTGCGAAAGAGAAGCTGGCGATTGAAAGAAGTAAGACCAAAGCTGAAAAAACACGTCGGGAAAAACTTGAACATGCAACTGCTAATGCATTATTGACTAAAGGGGTGCCAATAGAAGAAATTGCCAAAATTATGGAGATAACGGTAAAGGCAGTAGAAAAACATATTAAGTAAAAAGTAAACAAAGGATAAATTAGATGATTGACTTAACAAACGAATTACCTAAATTACATAATCTAGCTCAGCAGCACAAAAATAATTCATTATTATTTAAATTTTCATTTAATGGGCTAAAAATCAAATGCATATTTTTTTCACAACCACAAACATTTATGATAGGTATCACAGATAAAAATGTTGCATGGCAAAGTGAAATATCAAATGATATGTTAAGTGAAAAAATTCCTTATGAAGCTTACCAAACAATTAGCAGATTTTTAAAAATTGGTGGTCAATATTCAAATAAAGCTTTCTTTGAAAAATTGAAACAACATCTCAATCTGATTAATGAAAATGCTTATTCACCAGATAATAAAGATATAAATCAATTAATAAAAAATTGTAAAACAGCAGACAAAAAATATGATTCAGAAGGTGAACGACCTTTTTTTGACCATTGGCGAAGAACAAAGCCGAGCTTTAATTCATTAAACAAGATTCAACGTTATTTTGGTAAAGAAATTAAAGATTATTGCTATAAACAAAAAATTACTGCAGTTTGGTCAGATACACCTAAGAAAGATAGTTTAATTTTTGTGAAGTCTAAAGATAATATTATTGGGTCAATGCCTGCAAATTTTAGTACAAAGGGTTATTAATAAAATGAGTTATATACAAAAAATTACCACAGAAATACCTTATTCCAAAAAAAAATTAAATATTGAGTTACAAGGGAAAAACTTAATTCTAACGGGTAAAAATGGTAGTGGTAAAACCCAGCTTATCAATTTACTACATAACTTTTTAGAAAAACGGATTGTTCAACAAAAAAATGATTTTCAAGAATTAACGTTAGAATTGATAAAAGCTAGACAATACAGTGAGATTTTGAGTAAATCAGATGCAAATTACGATTTATATTTTAAATCCAAGAAAGAACTTGAAGCTGAAATTCAAGATATACTAAACCCAATTATTGAAACATCTGATATTGAATTGTTGATAGCTAATTATAACGATGGCAAAGTAGTTTGTTTGAAATTTGAAGCGACTCGTCAAGCTAAAATAGAAAATACAGAATCAGTTAAAAGCATTGAAAGTTTAAAACAACAAAATAGTAGTCTCAATAAATCAGATGCACTTTATTTTGAACAATATCTAGTTAGTTATAAAATTCAGCAAGCTTATGCTAATTCAAAAGAAATCGGAAATAATCAGCAAGAAGCCGAAAATATTCAAGTTTGGTTTAACAAACTTGAAGATGACTTTAGAGCATTATTTGAAGATGATCAGCTTTCTATAGAATTTGACTACAAGAATCAACGCTTTCTTATCCATCAGCCAGATAAAGAGCCTTATGGTTTTCAGCAATTATCTTCAGGATTTTCTTCAATATTAGCAGTCTACGCTGAATTGTTGACCAAAATTAGATTAAGAGATCTGACACCCGATGAATTAAAAGGAATTGTACTAATTGACGAAATAGATGCACATCTGCATCCATCCTTACAACGTAAAATCTTCTCTTTTTTAACTCATGCTTTTCCTAATATTCAATTTATTATCGCAACTCATTCACCATTCGTTGTTTCTTCAGTGGATAATGCTGTTATTTTTGATTTGTCTACATTACAAGCAGTTAACGAAAATTTATTTATGTATTCCTATGAAGCGATTCTTGAAGGTTTATTTAACATATTACCTAGTCCTGAGATGTTAAGTGATAAAATTAATCAAATAGGAAATCTTATCAGCAAAGAAAATATCGAAATCAATGAATTAAAAAACTCGGTTCACGAAATTGAACCCTATGAAGAAAAGATAGACCCTGAATCATTAATGTTTCTGAAAAAAGCACAGTTATTGATAAAAAAAAACAAAAAGGATAATTGAATGTTTAATGTTGATAGAACTAAAGTTGATGTCCCAACCTCTTTAAAGAAAAGAACAAAGTATGATGAACAGGATGTATATGATGCATTGAAAACGATTTTTTTTGACAAATGTTATCTGTGTGAGACTAAAAACCCATTATCAGTAAATATTGAGCATTTACATGCTCATCAAGGTGATTTAGATAAAAAATTTGAATGGAATAATCTTTACTATGTTTGTGGGCGATGTAATAACGTTAAACTTGTAAAATATAACGAAATTTTAGATTGTTGTGATGAAAAAACAGATGTTTTTAAAGCTATTAAACTTAGCGTTCCGACCTCACCAAAAGCAAAAAAAATCCATATTCAAGCCATGGATGATGACCCAAAAACAATTATGACAAAAGAATTATTAAATGAGATATTCAATAAAAATAATACGTTAAATAAACAGATAACTGGTGCTTATTTACGAACATCCGTTTTTAAACAATATAATATTTTGCTAACACAATTAAATAAATTTTATGATGATTATTCCAGTGAAGAAGAAAAAGAAGAATCTTTAGCAAAAATCAAAGAGATGATTAAACGAGATAAACCCTATTCTGCATTTGTTAGATGGTGTATTTTAGAAGATGAAGAATTAGGCCCATTATTTGAACCATTAATGGATTAATTTTTTAAAATTGAAGAGCGTATTTCTTGTTAAATTTATAAATTTTAAAATATTTATAGCAAATTTATTTTTGTAAAAATCTTTAGTTACCTCATAATACACATGTCTGAAGAAATTGCGATATTGTACAAGGAAAACCAAATTTAATTATCTATGGACTAGTACAAATTAGTAAGAATCCTAACTAATAATTTTTAAAACCGTGTATATGTTTCTCAATTAAATGAACCCAGCTTGAAACACATAGTGGATTTTACTTAAAAAAAGGCCTCTTTTTGGTACTTTGCTTTGTATTACTACTCAAATTATATTCTTTTATTAGTTAGTAAATTATTAGTTAGTAAATCAGTAATTTCACTATTACCAGTGCGCTTAAGTCAATGGTTCTTATTTAAGAATTTAAAAATGTGGATGAAATTACTTTAGGCAATTTTAAAATCACTAGAATTTGAACATATAAAGCAATAGAAACAAAAATAAAAAACGAGGATTTCTCCTCGATGCGTTTTACCCTTTTACACACACTACCTGCCGTAATTGATGCACGATTTCCACCAGTTCTTTTTGGGCGGTCATGACGGCATCGATATCTTTGTAAGCCATGGGTATTTCATCAATTACGCTTGCGTCTTTTCGGCATTCAACGTGGGCGGTGGCTTTGATTTGGTCGTCTATGGTAAATTGCTTTTTTGCATCGGTTCGGCTCATTATTCTTCCTGCGCCATGTGAACAAGAACAAAAACTTTCTTCATTACCTAGTCCCCGCACGATATAGCTTTTGGTGCCCATTGAACCCGGTATGATGCCTAGTTCGCCTTTACGCGCTGATACTGCCCCTTTACGGGTAATAAAAATCTCCTCACCAAAATGCTGTTCTTTTTGCACGTAGTTGTGGTGACAGTTAACAGCGGATAGGTGTGTGGTAAATGGTTTGGTAATGATTTTGCGCATTGCGGCGATAACGTTATGCATCATGGCTTCACGGTTTAGCCTCGCAAATTCCTGTGCCCAATGTACGGCCTCAACATAATCTTGAAAATGCTCTGTCCCTTCCTGAAGATAAGCCAGATCTATATCGGGTAGATTTCTGATATGCACTTCCATATCTTTTTTAGCCAATTCGATAAAAAAGTTGCCAATAGCATTGCCTATGCCTCGTGAACCGCTATGCAACATTATCCACACGCTATCAGTTTCATCGAGACAGATTTCGATAAAATGGTTGCCGGTACCCAGTGTACCTAGATGTTTGTGATTCTTGGTTTTTAAGAAGCGTGGATATTTTGCGGTTAATTTTCCAAAACCCGGTAACAGTTGCTGCCAGTATTGATTGACAATTGGTGGTGGATTTTGCCAGCTACCGTTATCTCGTCCACGGTATTTGGGGGTCATGCCATGTGGCACGGCTTTTTCGATAATTTGACGCAAAGGCAATAAATTATCGGGCAAATCAGTTGCCACTAAAGAAGTTTGTACAGCAATCATGCCACAGCCGATATCCACGCCCACGGCTGCCGGAATAATTGCGCCCATGGTTGGGATAACACTTCCGATTGTTGAACCTTTACCGATATGGACATCGGGCATGACGGCAATATGTTTAAAGATAAATGGTAATTGGGCTGTTTTGATTAGCTGGTTTTTGGCTTCATCTTCGACCGATACGCCTTGTGTCCACATTTTGATTGGTTTTGCATTTTCCGCTTGCAACAAATTATATTGAGTCATTTTTATTCCATGGTTTTATCATGCCATGGTTGATGGCATGATTTTGTGTTTTTGTTTTCTATATTTTTGGTTGGATATTGATTAATCCATGCAATATCTGATCCAGTCCGCCAACTACGGAAATTTTGTTAATGCGTTCGGCGATGCGTTCGAGTGTTTCCATTTCTTTTAAACGCAAGGCCACTGGATTGTTTTCCATTACGCGGGCGGTATTGAGCAGGGAGCGGGTGGCGGAAGTTTCTTCACGCCGGCGAATGACATTGGCCTGTGCCGCTTTTTCTGCTTCCACTACCTGCGAAAGTATGATTTTCATGTCTCCCGGCAGTATGATGTCTTTGACGCCGACACTAACTGTTTCGATGCCATAGCCAGCCATATTGGTTTGCATATGAGCGTTGATTACTTCATCGATTACCGTTTTGTTTTCCAGTAATTCATCCAGTGTGCGTGTGCCAATCGCTTCACGCAGTGCAAATTGTAATTGCCGGTACAATAGATCTGTCGGCTGTGCAACTTTGGCATAGGCGGTTAATACATCGGTGTAGCACCAGTTGGCCACTAGATTGATACGCAGATTGACTTTGTCGCGGGTGAGTATTTCCTGACCAGAGATTTCTTTGGTCTGCAAGCGTGTATCGACGATGTCAACGCTGATTTCACGATTGAAACGCCAGTAGGCGGTAATACCGGCATCTAACAGTTTTTCCACTTTGCCATTTACTTTCAGTACGCCAAGGTGATAGGCTGGTATTTGGGCAATCAGTACGCTGCTGTCTCCCAGCACTTCTTTTTGGCGCAATTTGGGCTGTAATAGCTGCTGCACCATTTGTTCAGACAATTGATAGCCATCGGTTAGCTCTATGGTCTGCATGTGTTGCTTGCAGTTATTCTGCCAATATAGGCGTTTGGTACCCGGTGGCAGGATTTCTACCAATAAATCATCTTCAAATCGTAAGCCGGCCTGATTGGCGCCCACCTGCATCTGCACGCAAAATTGTGCCATTTGTGCTGGTGCGTTCTGCTCTATCGATGCTGCCAGTACGTCGTTAATGCGGCTATCCTGTAATTTGAATTTGCCCAGTATCAGTTTATGTTTAAATTCACACATGCCGAATACGGATTTGGGCGGAATAATCTGCACAAATTGGTTATCCACAAACAGGGTACCAATCTGTTCGTCAGTAAAATAATGCAGTGTTAGAGTGTTTAAGCCTTTTATTACTTTGCCGGTATTTTTAGCCTCAATAAGCTCTAGGGCTATTTCATCCGGCAAGCGGTAACCTTGTTGCAAAGTCACTTTTTTTAGTAATTGTGGTTTATAACTCTGCCAGTACACTGTTTTGGTAGTGGGCATTATTATTTCTACTAGTTTGTCTTCCTCATAGCGCAGGCCAATTTCATCCTCTGCGAGGCTGACGTGATGACAATATTTTTCTACCAGTTGTGGATAAAAATTGATAAGTTTGTTGGCGGTGTCCGGCTCAATTTGTGTATCGGCCAAATCCACCTGATCAAAAGTTATTATTGAAAAGGGATCCCAGAAAGTATACCGGCCTGCGGTGATGATGTTATCAATCTCACCGCGTTTTCTGACTATGGCTAGTTCACCCTTTTTTACATCTATGATGGTCAACATTTTAATTCTCCTGTTGCGGCAGCCAGCAAACAGGATGAACACATTCAAACGGATTAAGTAACGAAATAACAGGGGAAAGATTAAGCTGCATAAGCTAGAAACTGCCTGTTTATGCTTTTTAATTTTTTGCCTGCTATCCGGTTTTTTTATCCGGATAAATCATCTTAAGCTGATTTTGTCCGGTTAAGCGGTTTTTCCTGTGCCTAAGCTTTAACTAATAGCTTATTTCTGTTTACTGGCTGGTATTGCTTTTTACAACAAAGTTTTATGAAAAGGATTTGAAACAGGAATCGAACCTGCTACAAATTGGATCAGTTCCAATTGCTCTACCAGTGAGCTATTCAAATATTCTCCGTTGGGAAGAGTTGTCTGTTCTACGCAGGAATACATGTTGATAATGTAAGTGAGCTGGTTTGTACCTGTTCTGGCTACATTCGCTATGCACCTGACTGCCCTATCAGACAGTCTGTATGACAGACACCATTCTTACTGCAATTTCTGTACCAAGTGGGAATTTTTTTGAAATAAAATTTATAAGTAATTATTTTTAATATTTAAATAAATATCTTTTAAGTTTTTATGCTCATTTTTATCGTATAAAATACATCCTTTTTTTATATTTTTATATATAATTTTATGTATATTTATAAATGATAAGAAAGATGAGATGAATAAGAGAAACGTTGTTTTTGGCTTTTTGGGTAATGTTCTAGACCAGCGCGGCAAGGGGAGAAAACGCTGGGGGCGTTGGCGGCCTACGGTAGATGTCTGCAATCATCCAGAATTGCCGGTTTCACGCCTTGAGCTGTTGTATAAAGCCTGTGATAAGAGATTACTGACTGAAATTGTGCAGGATATTCACACTATTGCGCCGCTGACTCAGGTGAATCCGGTTGAGGTACGGATAAGCGACCCGTGGGATTTCGAAGAGGTGTATACCTGTTTATTGGATTTAGCCAAAAGTTATCAGTTTGATGCTGAAGCGGAGAATTATTTTTTAAACATCACGACTGGCACGCATGTGATGCAAATTTGCTGGTTTTTGTTGGCGGAATCACGCTTTTATCCGGCTAGATTGTTGCAATCTTCCCCTCCTGAAAAAAATACAGCCAAGGCGGAAAATGTGTTGTCAGTAGCTGAAGAACACCAGCATCTGTGCAGTAGAGGGCAAGTTAATATTATTGATTTGAATCTGCATCGCTACGACCAGATTTTGACGCGTTTCCAGCAGTATGCCAGTCAGGCGACTGAGTTACTTAAATCTGGTATTGCCACGCGAAATCAACATTACAATCAGTTAATTACTGAAATAGAACAGGTGGCCAGCCGTTCGCATGCGCCTATTTTGCTGTGTGGCCCTACTGGTGCGGGTAAATCATTTCTGGCTAAGCAAATTTACCAGCTTAAGCTGAATCAACATCAGTTAAGCGGGCAGTTTGTGGAAATTAATTGTGCTACGCTGAGCGGCGATAATGCGATGTCTACTTTGTTCGGTCACAGCAAAGGGGCGTATACGGGTGCCAGTACGGCCAGAAGCGGCTTACTGAAACAGGCGGATAATGGTTTGTTGTTTCTGGATGAAATTGGTGAATTGGGGCTGGATGAGCAGGCTATTCTGCTGAAAGCGATTGAGGAAAAACGATTTTATCCGCTTGGTTCGGATAAGCTAGTATCGAGTCAGTTTCAGTTGATAGCCGGTACCAATAGAGATTTAAAGCAGGCTATTGCGGCAGGTAAGTTTAGGGAGGATTTGTACGCGCGCATTAATTTATGGAGCTATCAATTGCCTAGTCTGGCGGAACGCAAGGAAGACATTGAGCCGAATATCGATTTTGAGCTGGCGCGCTTTGCACAGGAATATGGCACTATGCCGCGCTTTAATCAGCAATCTAGGAGCCGCTATGTGAATTTTGCCACGTCGGCTACTGCTTTGTGGACAGGTAATTTCCGCGAGCTTACTGCGTCTATTACGCGCATGGCGACGCTGGCCACTCAAGGTAATATTACTCTGGCGCAGGTTGAAGATGAAATTCAGCGTTTACAGCGACATTGGCAGCAAAACACTTCTAGGGATGCGCTGATTCCGGCTGAATTAGATGAGTTTGACCGCTATCAATTGGAAAAAGTGCTGGAAGTATGCCGCAAGAGCCGAACTTTATCTGAAGCTGGCCGCTATCTGTTTGCGGTGTCAAGAGCGCAGAAACAGCGTGCCAATGATGCTGACAGACTGAAAAAATATCTGGCTAAATATGATATAAGTTGGGAACAAATAAAAAACTGATCTTGTTAAAACCTTTTAGCTACCGGAATTTAGAAATAGATATTTACTCTAACTGGTGTCTGAATTAAATAACGTGATTATCATAACCGGCCTAGGAGCAAAACCTGATACAGGCCGGCTATTGAAATAATTAACAAACCATTTGTTGCAATAGCTTCCGGAAATCTTCTCCAACTAAAGGATGTTTCAAACCATAAGCTACGGTAGCCTCAAGATAACCAAGCTTATCACCACAATCATAGCGGGTACCGCTGAATGCATACGCAATCATCTTTTGTTCAGTTAGCAGGCGGGCAATTGCGTCCGTAAGCTGAATTTCACCTTCAGCACCACGCGGTAAATTAGTTAGAAAATCAAATACCCGTGCAGACAAAATATAGCGCCCTACTACACCTAGATGTGAAGGTGCATCATCAGGATGCGGTTTTTCGACTATGCTCTGGATATAATCATCCGTATCTTCGCGGGCGATTTCCACGATGCCATATGCACCAGTCTGCTGCGGGTCAATATTTTCCACGCCCAGTACATTACAGCCTGTACGATAATAAACCTCCATCATCTGGCTTAATGCTCCCGGCTGGGCATCTATCAGGTCATCAGCCAGAACTACGGCGAAATTTTCTTTACCTATGGCCGCACGGCTGCATAATACAGCGTGTCCCAGCCCCAGTGCTGAAGGCTGCCGGATATACAGACAGGTAACATTGGGTGGCAAAATATCCTGCACAAAATCTAGTAGTTTATTTTGGTTACGATATGCCAGCTCGGTTTCTAACTCATACGCTTTGTCGAAATGGTCTTCAATACAGCGTTTATTACGGCCGGTAATAAAAACCAGCTCGGTACAGCCGGCTGCCACTGCTTCTTCAACGGCATACTGAATCAGTGGTTTATCCACAATCGGAAGCATTTCTTTAGGGCTGGCTTTAGTAGCCGGTAAAAAGCGGGTACCCATCCCCGCCACAGGAAATACACATTTACGAATTGGTTGTATTTTCATCAGTTCTATTCTTTTATTCCCAACATAGTCATCAATGCGCTTTGATCCAATATGGTAACACCAAGTGCTTCCGCTTTGGCCAGCTTACTGCCCGCATCTGCTCCAGCCACTACAAAATCGGTTTTCTTTGACACACTGCCACTTACTTTCCCACCACATTCTTCAATATGCTGCTGAGCCACATCGCGCGACCAGCTAGGTAAAGTGCCAGTAAGCACAAAGGTTTTACCGGCTACGGCTTCATTGACTGCTGATGTAATTTGCTCCGGCTGAACGGCAAGCAACTGCTCGCGCAAAGCTATAGTTTGTTTTAATAATTCATGATTTTGTGGTTCAGCACACCACAGCTGCCAGCTTTCGGGTAAAGCTTTGTCGGTAAAAAGCTTAGCCCAATCCATACCGGCCAGTTGCCATAATTTCTGTGCTCGCGACTCAGTTAGATTTGCTCCTGGTAAGCGTGCGAGTATACGCTCAGGAATAAAATAATCTTGCAGTGGCAAACGACGGGTTTCCGGCTGAGGTTGCACACCGGCAGCAAGCAATTCCTTTAACTGGCTGGTTTGATCTTCCTGACTGAAAAAATAAGCCACAGAATGTGCTACTACACTGCCTATATCTGGCAAACAGGCTAATAAAGGCTGGGTAGCCTGTGTCAGGGTAGTCAAATCACCGTAAGCCTGTGCCAATTGTTTGGCCGTACGTTCGCCCACATGGAATATGCCTAAAGCATAGATAAGATTAGCAAGCGGGCGCTGACGGCTAGCCTGAATACCAGCAAGAATATTTTCAGCCCATTTGGAAGGCTGCTGCTTGGCCGCTTTACCGGTTGTAGATAAAGCAAGCTCATCTGCCGCAGCCTCTTCACTATTGGCCGCTTCCTGTTTAGCCTGCTGTTTCATCGCTAGTAAATCATCTAGTTGCAGGTGATAGACATCAGCAAAATGATGAACGCGTTTCTGAGCTACCAGCAATTCAATTTGGCGATCGCCCAGATTTTCGATGTCCATGGCACGACGTGATGCAAAGTGAATCAGCGCCTGTACCCGCTGTGCCTGACACAGCATGCCGCCACTACAGCGCGCTACTGCTTCGCCCTCTTCGCGCACAATTTCATGACCACAAACAGGACAATGCTCCGGCATACGAAATGGCGGATACTTTGGTACTGCTTCTGCAGGCGTGATTAAATCGGTTTGTTGTTCCACCATCGGCCGCTGTGCCAGCACCACCGATACAATTTCCGGTATCACGTCACCAGCACGGCGCACAATCACGGTATCACCCTCGCGCACATCTTTGCGCTGAGCCTCACCTTCATTATGCAATGTAGCATTTGTCACGGTCACACCGCCGACAAATACCGGCGTTAATCGCGCCACCGGTGTTACCGCACCGGTTCTTCCCACCTGTACATCAATGGCTTCTACCGTAGTCAACATTTCCTCAGCTGGAAATTTTTGCGCAATAGCAAAGCGCGGTGCGCGTGCCACATAGCCCAGTTTGTTTTGTTGTTCCAGATTATCAACCTTAATCACCACACCATCGATACCAAATGGTAAATCAGCACGCACCTGATAAATATGTTCATAAAAGGCAAGTATTTTTTCGATATTGGCGTGATAACATAAAGTATCTTGCGGCGGAATGGTTAAGCCCAAACGAGCCATTAAAGCTAATTCTTCACTGTGACTTGCTACGGCAAAGTGTTCATCCAGTTGTGCCACACCATAAGCATAGAAATGCAAGCGTCGTTGCGCGGTAATTTTTGGGTCAAGCTGGCGCAAACTGCCGGCGGCGGCATTACGCGGATTGGCGAAAGTTTTCAGATTTTCTGCCTGCTGGTGCGCATTGAGCCGCTCAAAATCGGCTTTCAGCATCAGCACCTCACCCCGCACTTCGAGCACACTGGGTACATCGTTTCCTTGCAGGCGCAAAGGAATATTGATAATGGTGCGTACATTTTCGGTTACGTCTTCGCCCGTATAGCCATCGCCACGAGTAGAAGCCTGTATCAATAAGCCTTCCCGATAAAGTAGACTGATGGCCAGACCATCAAATTTCGGTTCCACAATATAATCAGGCTCAGCACCCAGACCATCACGCACACGCTTATCAAAAGCATACATTTCGCTGTGGTCAAACTTATTATTATCGTCCAGCGGTGAAAATGCGTTATTCAGCGATAACATTGGAATCTGATGCACCACTGCAGTAAATTTTTGCTGCGCCTGCCCACCCACACGTCTGCTCGGGCTGTCTGGCTGGCGCCATTGTGGATACTGTTCTTCCCATGCTTGTAACTGTCGAAACAGCCGGTCATATTCAGCATCTGGGACAGTAGGCGCATCCAAATCATAGTACTCATGGGCATAGCGATTGAGCAGTGCAGTTAAATCAATTATTTGCTGTTCGCTTACTGAATCCATAGCAGTCTTTCCTTAAAGCAGCTAAAAAAAATGGCAAACCCCATTCTGCGGCTTGCCATCTCTTCTTTAATTAAAATCTCAGGCAATATCAGGAAAACAGTCTTTTTGCCAGTTCACTTCCGGGCTCCAGCTCAACTTGCTTCATTTCTTTCTGCCGGTCAATCACATAACGGCGCACTTCTCGCAGCCATTCAGTGGATAATTCTTCCACTTTATCATTAACCAGATCCAGTCCCAGCTGACTAGACAGCTTAACTGCTATATCCATAAACTGATCAAAACATTTTTCGCCGTTCGGTATATGTACTATATCAAATAACATACTGAATCCACGATAATTTTGATTTGCTAACAAAGTGGATGTAAACGGCGTGTTATCCAAGGTAACAATATTAAACAAAGGTTCACCATCACTACCGGCATAAAAAAACGCCCCATCGTGCCCAAGCTCAAAACCCTGTTTTTCCACCGCCGCGCGCAACTCCATTCCACTAACATTGCTACGCGATACTAGATGAATGGCAATGGTCTGATCAACACGGGCGCACAGCTCATCCAGCGGCCGCGCCACATCGAGGAAAGTGTTAATATCAGTTAACAATAACTGACCATCCATCTGCTCAGCAAAGCGATTTGCTTGTTCACCAAAGTGAGCCAGCTCTTCATGGGTCAGCAGACCGCTACGACTGATTGCCTGTAAACCAACCACAAATCCCTGATAGTAAACACTAGGAATCGGCTCAGCTATCTGATACCGGTCGTCCATGGTGCAGCCCACCAGCCTAAAACGGGAACGGCTGCTCAAGCGCGGCATAGCGTGCAATTCTTTCGGTTCGTACAAAGCAATATAAGCCAGATAATCAAAACGAACATCAAACCATGGCAGTGGCTGTTTGGACATATCGTGTACGTCCAGCAAAGTTTTACGTCCTTTTACTGCAACAGTACGTGATAAAGGCGTCATCTGTGTATGTTCAGATGTATTTTCTGCTGCAATCTCTTCAGAATTCGCTGCCGGCACAGGCTCTACCGCCTCAATGATTTCTTCTTCCGCTACCAGCCCTTCAGAGGCTTCGGGCACAGCGTTTTCACCGGTAAATATGGTTTCAGCCTGCTCCGCCACAGCATCTGCATCTTTATCCGCCTCAGGCTCTGGCACCATGGCTTTGGTATTCAGCACCGACTGTGCTTCTGCACCATCGCGCACTGAATTTACCTGACTGTCCAGTAAAGCATCTTTATTGGCATGACCAAACTGATCACGCAACTGCTTGCGGTATTGGCTTTCCTGATAAATATTATAAGCCAGTACCGCCAGAATAATGGCTGCACCCACCACCAGCACAATCAATACAGAATCACTCATTACATTCCTACTAGACAATTTGCGAAAGCCGCAATTTAATTAACAGTTAACCAGAATTATAACCAAAAATACCACCCACAGGCAGCTTTAAGCTACAAAGGCCATTGATAATCCGTGATTACTGGCAAATGATGCTCACAGAGCCGCTGCCACTGAAAAAAATGCCCTGGGTCAGACTTACGTCCCGGCGCCACATGCTGATGTCCAGTAATCGCGCGTATCGGATAACTGGCACATAATGCTTGCAACAACTCAATTAGCTGTGCATATTGAAACTCTGTAAATGGTTCAAAATCGCAGCCTTCGAGCTCAATACCAATCGAAAACGCATTACAGCCTTCTCGCCCCTCAAACCGCGATACGCCCGCCTGATATGCTGCATCATCACAGGATACAAACTGCACTAAAGCACCACTGCGCTCAATCAAGAAATGACTGGATACGCGCAAAGCAGTAAGCGAGCGCATAAAATCATCCGGTTCATCCGCTTTAATCTGATTGGTAAACAGCCGCTGTACCGCTTTCTGCCCATATTCAAAGGGTGGCAGGGAAATATTATGTAACACAATTAGCGATATATCGGCCGGCTGCGGGCGTGGACTAAAATTCGGCGACGGTGTATGCGTACATTGCTGCCACCACCCATTTAACCATTGCGGCTTATCTTCGCCCTGCATCTGTTTCGCCTTTGTGATAAAAAATGCTTACCTTAATACAGCTCCGTTTACCCGTCCACTACTAACCAAAAACGAGACCCACAAAGCATTTAGAGTAAAGCTTTGGCTGCCAATATAGCAGGCAAAATGTCATGAATCAGATTTTTCTGTTACAGAAACAATCATATAAACAACCAAACCAATAAAATACTTGCCAAGCACGCTAATATCTGGTTTAATGCGCACTCTTCCCCGATGGCCAGATAGCTCAGTCGGTAGAGCAACGGACTGAAAATCCGTGTGTCGGCAGTTCGATCCTGCCTCTGGCCACCATTAATAACCGCCAAGAGCGGTTATTTTTTTGTTTTCAATAAAACAATTTTTATTAAAATATAAATCAATCTTTGATCATAATTGTGGCAAATTTTTCTATAGTTTGGGGAAACAATGATTGGCAATATCAGCCAATTGCCAGTTAAATGATATTGGTATAATTAACTTTTTAAGTCTACTATATTTAAAGTAACCGAAGAAAATTTAGTTTTAAACTTTCAACAGGGCTAAGAGCATCTGATGGAAGCGGTTTTTATTTTCCCCTAATGCCGCGAAAAACTGCTGGTCTATGTGCTCGACTAAAGGCACGGTTTGATTGGCTTTGTCGAAGCCGGCTGGTGTGAGGGTAATGGATTTGGCGCGGCTGTCTCTGCTGGAAACGCTGCGGATGATATAGCCCTTTTTTTCTAGATTTTCCAGTATTTGTGAGATGGTCATGACGTCGATATTGGTTTTATCGGCGAGTAAGACTTGTGTGATTTCTTGCTCATATTGTGACAAATAGGCAAGTGTGGCTAGTACGATAAACTGGGGATGGGTGATGTGCTGCTGTTTGAGACAATTTTTTATTTGGTTGTGCCAGGACGAATAAGTTTTCATGAAAACAAAACCAATTGAATCGCTATCTTTGGTAAATTGTGTATGAAATTTATTGTCCTGACTCATTTTTTAGTTCTCGACGAGATGTTTCAATGCGTATGCTTTGTCCATAATATCATCAGAAATTTGTTTTAGAAAATCACGAGTTGCGGCATTATCAAGTTTTTCATCAGGAATGAGCGCAATTTCAGCTTTTAAGGCATATTGGTCTTTTGATAGCTGCACTATCTGATGGGAAAAATATAATAAGCCGATATCGGGCATATTAAATTCTTCAGTAAATTCCTGATTGGTTATGACTTTTGAAAGTGTTATAGACATTGCGGGCATATGCTGAATTTTAAACATGCCCTGTACGCCGGTTTTGAGTTCGCCTGTAAGGCGAAATTCTTCTAGATCGGTTTCCCACTGCTGTCTTAATGCGATTTCAGTGAAGTAAGGCCAGATTTTTTCTGGTGTAGCTGTGGTTGGCAAAGTGAAAGTGATTGCTATTTTGTCCATTGTTTTCCCTTTTTGATAAGTAAACTTATTATATGTGTACTTATAATAAGGAGCAACAAAAATATTGTTGTGATTTATTCCTGCTAAATGTTTGCGGCTGTTTATGTTTTATACAAATCTGCTCTTTCAGCCAATTTGTCCCTACTCTTCTGCGGCTGGCAATTATTACCTGCTGAGTTTGACAAAATATATCTGACAATCAGATACGATTAGAAAAATATTTATAAATCATACCTATATTTATAAATGAAAATAATTATTATTATCTTTTAAAAAGCGTTAATCATGTATAGAATGTGTTTGTCAGCAGGCAGTTAACTGAGCGGGCAATGCTTGATGGCTGCCGCTGTGTTATCACGATAATGGGAGAAATTGATATGCAATCTGACCAAGCCGCGCTACAGCAACCCTACCCTTCTGCATCAGATGACTATGTACCGGACGGATTGCATACAGAAGGCACAGGGAAGCAGGTATTTGATTTTTTGGAACGTATCCGGCGTAATTTATTTGCAGGTGCGGTGGATAAAACAGCTCTCTTTTATGCTGGTCAGGCCATTAGTTATCCACAGATGGGTGAACAGGTGGCCAGATTCATGCAGGCATTGCAACAAAAAGATTTACAAGCTGGCGCGGTGGTGGCGGTGTGTCTGCCTAAAAGCGCGGAGCATGTGTATGCGGTGGTGGCATGTGCGCTGCTGGGCATTATTTGGTTACCGGTGGATATGGACGCCCCACCGGCACGGCGTATGTATTTGCTCGACAATAGTGAGGTTGATGTTGTGATTGCACAAGCACATATTGCTGGTCGCCAATGTATTGTGCTGGATGAGCTACCGACAGCTCCGTTAATGCCGGTGCCGGAATGCCGCTACCGGCTGGACAGAAGTGCGGCTTATTATTTGTATACTTCCGGCAGTACGGGAGTGCCTAAATGTGTGGTTCTGAATAATCAGGCTACGGCGAATGTGCTCGAACACACAATCGACAGGTGGCAAGTACGGCAGGAAGATGTGTTGATGGCGGTAACGCCATTTCATCATGATATGTCGGTATTCGATGTGTTTACGGCGATGGCTCAGGGAGCAACGCTGGTAGTGCCGACGATAATGCAAGTGAAGGATGCGTGTGCATGGGCTGAGCTGGTAGCCGAACATAAGATTACAGTGTGGGTGAGTGTGCCGGCAATTGTGGATATGCTGTGCAGTGTGGCGCGGCCGGAGCAATTACAATCGTTGCGGCTGGTGGCACAGGGAGGTGATTATATTAAGCCTGCTCTGATTGAGTATTTACGCCAGCAACTACCACAGGCTCGTCTGTTTTCGCTTGGGGGGCCGACGGAAACCACTATCTGGAGTATATGGCATGAAATAACAGCACAAGATGTGGATGTGATTCCTTATGGTCAGGCCTTGCCATACAACCGCTACTATATTCTGGATGAAGCATTGCAGCCGTGTGCGCTTGGTGAGGTGGGGCAAATGTATATGTCAGGTGTGAATCTATCCAATGGTTATCTGCTTAATGGGCAGATGCTGACCAATGATTTTGTGCCGCTGGACTGCGCAGGCGGAAAAGTTGCATTACGTATGAGTGATCTGGGCTATATCCGTGAGGATGGCAATATTATTTTTGCGGGGCGTACGCAAGGTTATTTGAAGATTAAGGGGGTACGGATTTCGGCGGCAGAGGTGGAAGCGGTGCTGGCTAAATCCGGCGGCCTAGCCGATTGTGTGGTGGTGGGCTGTACGCATCCGGTAACAGCGATGCAGGAGCTGGTGGCCGTATATAAGCTGCCGGCGGGGATGGAGAATATGGATATTTTGGCGTTGAAAGAACATCTGCTGTTGAGCCTGCCTAAATCGCATATTCCAACGCGCTGGCTGGAGGTTGAGGAAATTCCGCTAACACGCAATGTAAAAATTGACCGCAAGCTGGTTCAGCAAATGGCACAGGAACAGTTGTATCCGTCTGCACCGCAGGCTGAGACCACTTCAGTGCAGGAGCAGACACTGACTGCGAATATTGTGGCGATTTTCCGCGACTTCCACTCGCAATCGGCTGCCAGTACCGAAAATATCACTGGACACACTGAGATTCTAGCGATGGGCATGCGACTGAAACAATTGATGCAGGTGGCTGGCCGGATTAAAAAGCAGTTTGATATTAAGCTTGAGGCGCCGTTGCTGCTGCGTTGTAAGACGATACAGGATGTGGTGCGACAGGTGCAGCAGAAGATGCGGCATTAGTGTTAGAAAATAATATCAATAAAGTGCTTAAAGTAGATTTAAGCACTTTATTGTTTTTGGGACTTTGGTTTAGCGACCAGCTTTGATGACAGCCTGAGCGGCCAATTGCAGCAATAGCTGTTGTATTTCAGCGGCAATACGTTGGACTAATGCGCTCGGGAAGCGGTGTGCCTGATAGGTGATGATCATGTTCAGGCTGGGCTGGTTGTTGATGAGGTTTTCCATGATTTCGAAATGCAGGCCAAACATGGATTCGTTGCGTTCGGGCAGTATTTGCCGGTAGGAAACCGTACCCTGTGGGGTGTTGAGTTCACCGTTGAGGGCGTTGCCGGAGTGGATGTGGATGTATACGTCAAACATTAAGCCCTGATTATCGGGGATGCCGATGGCTTGCTGGATATAGTTTATCGGGATATCGGCATATTCCATGGATTCGTTGATTTGCTGGCTGGTGGCAGCCAGCAGGGAATCGAATGTCTGCTGCGGACTAAAACGGATACGGTGAGCCACCATGGTGGTGAAGTAGCCGACGGTGTCAAAGTAATTTGGGTCGGTACGGCCGGAAGCTGAGGTGCCGATAACGATTTCCTGTAAATCGCCCTCTTTTTGCAGCACGCTGGCGATGGCGGTGTAAAACACGCTGAAAATTGAGGCGTGGTGGGTTCTGGCGAAGGCAGAAATTTGTTGATGGAAGGTGTGGTCGAAACTGAGTTGCAGCCATTCTACCTGTGGGACGCTGTTGCTGGTTGCGGGTACGGCTGTTTTTAGGTTCAGGCCGGTCACGGCTCCTTGCAGACGGCTGCGCCAGTATTCGAGGTGTTGCGGGTCGATGCCGTGCAAACGCTGCTGGCGTGCAAATTCATGAATACTCGGTACGCTATTTGGCCATTCAGGCGCTTTACCTTGCAGGCGCGCGGCGTAGGCAGTGTTTAAATCGGCCATGATGGTATTTAGAGACCATTCGTCGATGACCATGTGATGCACGAGAAAGGAAAGAATGGTGTGGCCGTTTTTGGCTTTTAATAACCGAATTCTGAGTGGCAGTTCGCGGGTCAGATCAAACTGGTAGGCTGCTTCGCTGGCTAATGTGGCGCCGGTGCTGTCGCTGCTTGGCCAGAACCAGTGGTATTGCTTTAGTTCGGCTACAGGCACGGTGTATTGTATGGTTTGCTTTCCATCACTGCGAAATAGTGTACGCAAACCAACGTGGCGGATGATTAAGTCCTGAAAAGCCTGATGCAAAGCTTCTTCATTGATTGGCTGCTGAAATTCTACAGCAAAGGGTAAATTGTATATGGGACTAAAGTTGAAAGCGCGATAGGCCTGCCATAGAAAATCCTGTGCCAGTGTTAGGGGTGCCTGCTCATCCGGCTGTGCTTCAGTGGTGTTGGCTGGTGCCTGCTCTTGCCGCGCGACGGTAGCAAGTGCACGGGCGGTGGGTGATTTGAAGAAGTCGTTGAAGGTGAGTTTGACGCCATGGTTGTTTTGTAGGTTGCCAATGACGCGGGTAGCCAGCAGTGAATGGCCACCAAAGTCGAAGAAGTCATCGTCCGCTGACATATCCGGCTCGGCCAGTGTGTTTCTGAACTCGGTCAGAATAAGGTCAGAAATGGCACTGTCAGCGTGTGCCTGAGCCATGGTGTTGAGGCCGTCTAGATTAATGGGAATCAGCTCGGGCGGGTGGGTAGAATGACTCAGCCTGGTGTAGTCAGCCATTATTTCTTCACATAGTTCTTCGGTTGTGAATGATTGTGAGAGTACTGGATGAAGGCGAAAGGCTAGTGTAACGCCGGTGCTGGTGCTGATGATATCGGCCAAAAATGGTGACATGCTTTCTGGTTGCCATTGAAGCTGCGCCAGAGTGGTTAATAAGCCGGCAACGCTGTCTGAGTCTGTCTGCTCATGATGCAAGCAGGCTGTCCAGTCTGTGTCTGGATATTTGTATAAATCGCCATCATCGGTGAATTCGTAACGGGTATTTAAATCGGGATGGTTGCTGAGCAGATTTTGAATGCTTTGTTGCAGGATGGCAGTCTCCGGAGCAGGATGCATCTGCCATGCTGTGAGCTGATATTTTATCTGCTCCGGTTCCTGCAATTGCTGCATCCAGATGTATTCTTCATGTTCGGTTGCGGGTGACGGTGCTGTTTGGGTGTTGAGCATGCTGTTTAACCTCTCTTGTCCTGACTATGCTAAATGAGTAAATGCTAATTGATGGCTGTTTATTGGTATAAAACGCTAACAAATTAACTTTTATTAACTATTTGAGGGACTTGTGTCGGTGTTATTCTGCTTTTGAAGCTAGATTGTTTTTATTGTATTAATAAGGCTTTACACATAATTTAGCAATATAATACAATTGATTCTCATTTCCATCAATAATAATCGGTGTTATCTATTTTGGGTATATGTTTTGAATCATGTGCTCATGAGATAAGAATTCAATACACCTTCTTGAGGAGAATAAATGCGCGGGCAGTTTCAGCCAGAGCAGGCGCAGAATTTATCCTGCCGGCTTGCAGTTTTTCTTATTTTCAATTCAATGTCGATAGCAAGGTGCTGTTGTCACGCTGATAAGGCTTTAGGCTGATGTATCGCGCGCTGACGGCTGTGTTTATCAGTTTGTGCATTGTGTCTTTGCTGGTAGGCTCAGATCCGGTGTCATGGTCGGGCTTACTGGCCGGTGCCGAGGGTGACTGGCTGACGCTACGCGCCAGCCGTCTGCCGCGCCTGATAGCCATTATTCTGACGGGTATGGGGCTGTCTGTTAGCGGGGTGATTTTGCAACAGATTGTCCGCAATAAATTTGTGGAGCCGGAAACAGCTGGCGGGCTGGATGCGGCTAAGCTGGGCATTCTGGTATCGCTGGTGCTGCTGCCTTCAGCCGGTGTGTTCAGCAAAATGCTGACTGCACTGCTGTTCTGCTTTGTAGCCGGTGCGATTTATATTTTGATTGTTGCCAGAATCCGTTTTCAACAAGTTGTGCTGATTCCGGTTATCGGGCTGATGTATGGCTGTGTGCTCAGTGCCGCAGCTGAATTCTATGCTTATAAATATAATCTTCTCCAAAATGTGCAAGGTTGGCTACTGGGTGATTTTGCCCGTGTGGTACAGGGGCATTATGAGCTGCTGTATGTGCTGATTCCGGTGCTTGTGCTCAGCTTTGTGTTTGCTCAGCGGTTTACAGTGGTAGGCATGGGGCCGGACATGGCCACTAGTCTGGGTGTGGGCTACCGGCGTACGGTGGCGCTGGGGTTGCTGCTGGTGTCGATAACGGTGGCAGCCACGGTGATTACGGTGGGGTCTATTCCGTTTATTGGGCTGGTGATTCCAAATTTGGTAGCGCTGAAATATGGTGAACATTTGGCCAGAACACTGCCACTGGTGGCGCTTGGTGGTGCCTGTTTGCTGCTGCTGTGTGATATCTGCGGCCGTCTGCTGATTTATCCGTTCGAAGTACCGATTGGGCTAACAGCCGGAGCGGTGGGTGGCATCGTGTTTCTGTTGCTGATTTTGCGGGGGTTACGCTGATGAATCGTCGCTTCTGGATACTATGTGGCTGCATTGTCGGACTTGCGTTGTTTTTTATGCTGTATGACTCCGGCTTTGATGTTGATTATGTACTGCCCAAACGCTTGTTGCGGCTGGGAACGATTCTGCTGGCGGGTGTGTGCATTGCGGTGTCATCGGTGGTATTTCAGACATTGGTGACCAACCGTGTTCTCACGCCAGCAGTGATGGGCTATGAATCGGTTTATCTGTTTTGGCAGGTGCTGCTGCTGTTTTTTCTCGGACAGAGTGGTTTGGGGCTGCTGGGACTCAATGGCAATTTCTTTGCTTCAATGGGTCTGATGCTGTTGTATTCATGGCTGATTCATCATTTTCTGCTGCCACGCGCACGGCAGAATCTGTGGTTATTGCTGTTGTTTGGACTGGTGCTGACGATGGTGATTACGACGCTGACGCAGTTTATTGAGCTGAAAATCAGCCCGGGAGAATTTTCGGTGTTTCAGGGTATTAATTATGCTTCGTTTAATCATTCGGAAATTCAGACTCTAATTTATGCAGCAGTAGCGATGCTGGTTGTGGGCAGCTTGGGCTACCCGTATCTATCCACGCTGGATGTGATGGCACTGGGTGAAGAACAGGCTGTGTCGCTGGGAGTAGATTACGCACGTTTTGTGCGCTGGGGATTTGGTCTGATTGCGGTGCTGGTAGCGGTATCGACTAGTCTGGTAGGGCCGACGGCATTTATGGGTGTATTTATTGCCAATATGGCTTATGCCTTTGCCGGCCATTTTCAGCATAAGCGCATTCTATGGTTTGCCAGTGCGGTGGCGGTGGCGGTGTTTCTGGTGGCGCAGATTCTGGTGGAGCATGTGTTCAATTATAAGACCACGGTCAGTATTTTAATTAATCTGATTTGCGGGGTGTATTTCCTGCTGCTGATTGTGCGTCATCGGGGAATGGCATGATTGATATTCGGAATATTTGTAAAAGTTATGGCCATAAGCCGGTGCTGAAGGATATTAATCTGCAGCTGCCGCTGCATCAGGTAACGGCATTGATTGGGCCGAATGGGGCCGGTAAATCCACACTGCTCATGATTCTGGCACGTTTACTATCCCCTACTTCGGGCACGATTCTGCTGGACAAGCAGGATATCGCTGCCATCCGGACTGCTGAATATGCCCGTCTGGTGGCAACGCTGCGCCAGTCGACCTATTTCGGCCTGCGCCTAACGGTAAAAGAGCTGGTGTCTTTTGGCCGTTTTCCGTATGGACACGGGGTGCTGTCTGCACGCGACCATCAGGTGATAAATGAGGCCATTGATTTTTTGGGGCTGAGCGCACTGCGCGATGTGTATATCGATGAATTAAGTGGCGGTCTGCGCCAAATGGCTTTTTTAGCAATGACGATTGCACAGGAAACACCGATTCTGCTGCTGGATGAGCCGCTAAACAATCTGGATATGAATCATGCGGTACAGATTATGTCAGCGGTGCGGCGGCTATGTGAAGAGCAACAAAAAACGATGATTATGGTGGTGCATGATATTAATTTTACGGCCAATTATTCTGATTATATTGTGGCCTTAAAACAGGGACAGGTTTATTTCAGCGGAGCTACTCATGAAGTCATAACGGAAGAGCGTTTGAGCGGGCTATATGAACTGGAATTTGAAATCAGTCAGGGTAAGCATGGTTATGTGTGTCAGTATTTTCATACGTTGAAAGGATAAATATGAACGGAAAACTCAGAAAAAGTGCACTCGGTGTGCTGGGACTGACGGCGGTGATGTCACTGCTGGCGGTGAGTGGGTGTGATAAGCAGGCAGCACCGACAACCGCCACGCCGGTACAAATGCGGGACCAACCATTGGTTATCAAACACCAGCTGGGTACCACCA
This sequence comes from Snodgrassella sp. CS2, assembly GCF_050310315.1. Lineage (NCBI taxonomy): Bacteria > Pseudomonadati > Pseudomonadota > Betaproteobacteria > Neisseriales > Neisseriaceae > Snodgrassella > Snodgrassella sp. CS2. Next base: position 85,486 of record NZ_JBNPBA010000005.1, read on the forward strand.
CAATTAATGATGTGCCACAGCGGGTGGCGGCACTGGATATGAATGAAGCAGACTTTCTGGATCAGCTCAATGTGCCGATTGCCGGCATGCCTAAGGATTTTATTCCGCATTTTCTGAAAAAATATCAAAATAATCATGATGATATTGCAGACTTAGGCGGCATTGTGCAGCCGAATATGGAGCGCATCCATACCTTGAAACCAGACCTGATTTTAATGACCCCGATTCAGAAAGACCATTATCAGGAGCTGAGTGAGATTGCGCCCACGCTGTATTATGAAATTAATTTCAATAACAGTGAACACGGACATCTAGACACAATTAAAAACCATCTGCTGACGCTGGGTAAGATTTTCAACCGTGAAGAGCTGGCTAGCACTAAGGTGGCGCAGTTGGATGCAGAGGTGAATAAAGTACGCGCGGTAACAAAGGGGCGGCCGGAAAAGGCGCTGGTGGTACTGTATAACAATGGCTCTTTTAGCAATTACGGGGTGGATTCCCGTTACGGCTTTATTTTCAGCGATCTGGGGGTAAAACCGGCCAGCAATGACACCAGTACCACGCTGCATGGGCAGCCAATTTCCAGTGAGTTTATCAAACGGGCTGACCCAGACATTCTGTATATTATCGACCGCACTTCGGTGATGGAACATCAGCCAGTGATTACGGAGGCTCAGGTAACCAATCCGTTATTGCGCGCCACCAAAGCATGGAAGAATAAGCGCGTGGTTTTTGTGGATGCCGATGCCTGGTATACCACCGGTGCCAGCCCTACTTCGATGCGTTTGCTGATGCAGGATGTGATGAAAGGTTATCAATAATACTGTTAACGATTTCACAACCAAACCCTTATCAGCCTACAGGAATCAACTACTGCCAATAAATTTAAACATTTTTGTAGACTGAATTTTCAGGAGAAATTGATGGGTAAACACACGCATCACCACAGGCAGGATGGCCTGTCTGCGCCACAGAAACGCGATAGCCGTGGCGTACAAGCTACTGCTTTTGCACCCAAAGCGCTGCTACTGAGTATGGCCAGTGCCATGCTGATGTATGCGCCGGCGCTGTATGCCCAACCAGCTGATGATGAGGCAAAACCAGCGGTCAGGAAAAGCGCTGCAACTAAGGCTCAGCCTTCCGGTGAAGCCAACCTGGCCGAAGTGGTGGTTGAGGCAGGCCAAAGTAGCACCTACCCTGGTGGCCATGTGTCTAAAAACAGTCGTATCGGTTTTCTGGGCAATAAAACAGAGATGGAGACGCCGTTTAATACGGTGAGCTATACGGATAAATTTGTTGAAGACAGTCAGGCACGCAATATTACAGATGTGATTGCAGCTACTGACCCATCCGTTTTCACCAATGGTGCGATTGGCGGCTGGAGTGAAAATTACTATATTCGTGGTTTTCAGTCTGATACCAATGATATGTCGATGAACGGGTTATTCGGTATTGCGCCATATTACCGTACGCCACCGGCCATGTTTTCACGTATTGAGGTGCTGAAAGGACCTTCTGCGCTGCTGAATGGTATGCCGCCGTCCGGTTCGGTGGCGGGTACGGTTAATCTGGTATCTAAACGCGCCGGAGATGAACCGCTACTGCGAATATCACCTACCTATATGTCTGATTCGCAATGGGGTGGCACGATTGATGCCAGCCGTCGGTTTGGTCAGAACAAACAGTTTGGTATCCGTGTCAACGGTGTGTATCAGGATGGTTCCGGACCGGTGAGACAGCAGGATCTGAAAACGCAGCTTGGTTCGATAGGAATGGACTGGCGTGGCCACCGAGCCAGAGTTTCAGCCGATGTGTATATGGCGAATGATCGTGTGGATGGCGTAGTGAGGGGGATCAATCTGGGCAAGATAAAGGATGTTCCTGCACCGCCAAACCCGAAAACGCTGGTCAACCCCGACTGGTCTTATGTCAGCAATAAAGACCGCGGTGCAATGATGCGGGCTGAATATGATTTTAACGATAACATCACGGCTTATGCAGCGTTTGGGCGCAGTAAAACCAAATATGAATACAACGGTGCCACTTCGTCTGAGCTGCTGGACAATAAAGGCACCATCAATACGATGATTGGCCAGCTAGCATTCGATGTGGATAAAAAATCCGCAGACGTGGGTTTGAAAGGTCAATTCAATACCGGTCCGGTGGCACATCAGTGGGTAATGAATACCACTTATTACAAACATGATGAGCATGATTACGGGGTGAGAAGAGTAGCCGGTGCTGACTGGATTACCAATATGTATCACCCCAAATGGGGCAAAACGGTACCGTTCAATAAACCACCGATTTCTGTCAGTACGCTTGAGCTCACCAGCTATGGAGCAGCAGATATTATGTCTTTTCTGGATGAAAGACTACAGCTAACACTGGGGCTGCGCTATCAGGAGGTAAAAAGCGATATGTTCTCTCCCGGCTATAAAACGCTGATGACTCATTACAAAAAACACGCTTTAACGCCCGGTACAGCACTGCTCTTTAAAGCCACTGACCATATATCGCTGTATGGTAATTATATACAAGGGCTGACTAAGGGTGATTCGGCGCCAATTACGGCGGCCAACTACCCGAAAGTATTTGCACCGTATAAAACCAAGCAGGCTGAGCTGGGGATTAAATTTGATTACGACAAGCTGTCACAAACAATCAGCCTGTTCACCATTAAAAAACCCAGCAGCTATACGGATGTGGTCACCAATATGTTTACCTCTGGCGGCCAGCAGCGCAACCGTGGTATTGAGTGGAGCTTCATTGCTTCGCCAATTGAAAATGTTCGTCTGATGGGGGGTGCCAGCTACATTAAACCGGAGCTCACTCGGCTAGCCAAACGAGACAATGAAGGCAATATGGCCACTGGTGTGGCCAAGGTTCAGGGCAAGCTGGGTGCAGAATGGGATATCCGTGCCGCTGCTGGTGTCGTGACCCTATCTGCCAACGCCACCGCTGTATCCAAGCAATACCTAAATCAGGAAAATACCTTATCTGTGGGCGGTCATACTGTCTATGATGTGGGTGCCCGCTATAACGCTAAAGTATCCGGCCATCCGTTTACGGTACGCGCAGAAGTGAAGAATCTTACCAATAAAGCTTATTGGGGCATGCCACGCCTGTCGAATCTATCGCTGGGGGCACCACGTACATTCTATGTATCTGGTTCATACGATTTCTGATTTCCTACCAGCCATCAAAAAAAATCGCCCGCAGGCGATTTTTTTTTGCTATGAATTTTATTCTGGTAAACCATAGCGCTGAAAAGCTGAATATTCAGGTACCTGATAGTAGTTTTTACCCAAGAGTTGATTGACAATTACGCCATTACGGGTAGCGCCCATACCTAAATCAGGCGACCCAACACCCTGTTTGGCAATTTCAGCATTCTGAATAAAAATTCGGCCTTTGCCACCATCGCAGCGAACAGCGGTAAAGTCTTCGTTGATCAAATAATCATTCTGATCATCAGTTTGCAGCACCGTACCTTTCAATTCTTCAAACCATTTCGGCCATTGATGACTATAGCCGGTGGCGGCAACGATGGCATCGGTTTGGATGATTTTGTGCTGATTTAGCTGTGTGTGCAGGCAAGTCATGTTTATCACGCCAGACGGCTGTACTTCCACCGATTGCACGTCACAATTGGAATATAGGCTTAGGCCAGCAGGCGCACCAGCGATGGTGCGTTCATACAGCAAATTATAAATGTCGCCAATGGTGGTAAAGCTGATGCCCTTGTATAGTTGTCCCTGATTGGCGCTGATTTCCCGCCGTTTCTGTGCGGTCAGCGTCTGGAAATACTGCATATACACCGGTGTGAAGCATTCCTGTCCTAGCTTAGAAAATTCCATCGGATGAAAGCCGGCAGAGCGGGTAATCCAGCGGATAGAGGCACCGGCTTTGATTTGCTCCGGCTGCAAGGCGCGATACAGTGCCAGCACGCATTCTGCGGCACTCTGCCCTGCTCCTACCACAGTAACTTGCTTACATTGCTGCAACTGCTCCTGAATGCTAAGAAAGTGGGCGGAATGTTGAATTAAAGGATGGTTGGATTTTTTCAACCAGTCTGGTTCATAAGGCCGAGTACCCACGCCGATAGCAATATCCTGACTACAATACGTTTGTTTTTCGCCTGCGGCAGATTCACTTTCAATAATAAATTTCTGCTGTTGGCGGTCGTAATTAACTGCGCTAATGCAGGCGTCGAAATGGCAGGACGGTAGCTGGCTGACTGCCCAGCGGCAGTAATCATCATATTCCTGCCGCGGAATCAGGAAGCGGTCGTAATAGCAAAACAGATACAGCCGTTGCTGCTGATGCAGGTAGTTGAGATAACTTAAGGGATGGCACGGATCGGCCATGGTCACTAAATCGGCCAGAAACGGCACTTGCAAGGTGGTACCGGGTATTAATAGTCCCGCATGCCAGTGAAAGGTGGGGGTTTTATCCAAAAACACTGCGTTGACTTCAGTATGGCGTGACAATAAAGCAGCCAACCCCAGATTAAAAGGGCCGATACCAATACCAGCCAGATCGGTTTGTTTCATATCCATGTTTATTTCATCCCTATGTTAACTAGACAATATTCAAATGTTTACTGCGGGTATTATCTTTACGCCATGGCCATGGCTGTATTAATCAGTTGCGCCACTTCCTCAATGTTGCGGCAGCCAATGAGCTGACGTGGATTCAAAGCCAGTGCGAATGTCTGATTTATCTGGCCGGTAATGGCTTTCACATGAGCCGGACGCAAGCCCAGCTGGGTGAATGGTTGCGATATTTGTATAACGCACTCTGGAGCAATATTCAGAGTTTCACGATAGATTTGCATCAGTTGCTGATGCTGCGCGGAGATAACAGCCGATTGTTGTGCATTCAGAAAATGCGGCGACGGCAAAATGGATTCGATGTTTACCAGCCCACTAGCTGCCACCTGAGTGCAAACACTAACTAATGCTTCCAGATAGTCTCTGACAACTGCATCACTGATGGCTTCCTGAGCATAGTCAACGTTAAACACCAATGCGCCATCCGCGCCAAGCATAAAACGGATATCAATGGCTACTTGTGGTGTTTGGGTCAGACCATTGACAAAGTGAAGTGGAATATCTGCCGGAAGCGTAGGCCATGACAGACCATTAGTAATCACCACGGGCAAAACCGGTGCCTGTCCATGCTGCTCAAACAGCAAACGCGCGAGTTCCACACCAGAAAACGCCAGATGCTGCAAACCCTCGAGCGTATCGGATTGTAATTTTTTGGCCTGTTCGATGAATCCGGCTTCTGCTTCCCATGTGGAGACAATAAATGTGGACTGATTAGACAATGCACCCTTATATAAGGGCAACACCGGTACCGCCACAGACAGCAATTCTGCTGTTTGTTGGCCGCGGGACAGTACCGCCAGTATCAGCGCCGTTAATAAGGAATTCTTAAACAGCCCCTGCTGAGCGCCCATGCGGCATAAGGCGCGAAAGACGGGTTCGGATACAGCTGCACTCTGGCGCGCATAGCGTGAAGTCACTAGTGTGGCCAAAGGCTGTTTCCATGGTAGTTGCGCAATTGAGTTGATAGCTTGCAGGCGCTGCTGCCAGTAGGCCGCATCCTGAGCCACCTTGTGTTTATCCGGCAACGCTACACTTTCCGACATGCCAATAGCCGGCAAGGGCGTCGTGGTAAACAATTCCCGCATCAATTCAGCAATGGCTCGTCCATCCAGAATCAATGTATCAAAGCGTGCAAACAGCACAAACTGCTCATGCTTTAACTGAAATAGAGTGATATCCCATGGTGACTCATTTAAATCAAATATGGCCTGCTGATAGTGCTGGCGCAAGGCATCGATTTTTGCTGTAGCCTCTGCTGGCTCGTCTTCACACAAATTGATTTCAGTGAGATTTATCACTACCTGCTGGCTCACACGCTGGACACAACGGCTGGCATCGATATAGGTGCGTAGACTGGCATGATGCTGCACCATATCAGCCAGACGCTGACGAAAGCGCGGTAAATCCAATGTACCGGTATATTCACGAAATTCCTGCATAGCCACGCCACCCAGCGCAAATGTGGTGCTGCGCCCCAGTAAATAGGCTTTTTGCAAAGGATTCAGAGTAATGACATTCTCATTCTTTTCATCTGGATACAGCAGCTGATTGAGTGCTGGCAACGGCTGGGTAAAGCGCTCTGGCTCCGCAATCAAGGTATTTAGCAGAGTTAAACAGCACGTAAATAGTTCATTTACCCAGTCTTCCGGCAAGGCATCTAAACGCACATCCCAGTTTATCAGCAGCTTATCCTGTATTTGGACAAACTGAGCGTCTAGCGCTACCTGTGGCCCTTGAGAAATACACCAGTCCATGCTGCCAAACAGCTCATGTACACGGCTGGAAAACAGATTTTTTTCAGGCATATCCACTGCGGCAGTAAATACGACCGGTGACATTTGCGGGGTGGTGTGATGGCGCGACAGACGCCGCATCACATTCACGCCGCTAAACTGCCGGTGATCCAGACACTGACGCCATTCTGCTGCCACTTGCCGGCAGAATGCAGACAAACTGGAGGCAGAAGTCATATCAATGTTCAGCAACACCATATCAGCAAAATCACCGATGGTGCGTTCAATAGCAGGCACAATGGGTTCGCGCCAGAAAAATGGCACATTCAGCCGGTAAGCTAAATCTTTGGTTTTCTTGCCCAGTGTATAGGCAAAAACCCCAAGCATCAGTGCGGAAAAAGTCAACTCATGTTGACGCGCCAGTTGCCGTAACTGTAGATTCTTCCCTGCGTCCAGGGTGGTACTCAGCCGCGTACTCTGCGCCGCTGCCTCAGTAGCTTCTTTCAACGGCAAAGTCGGTGCCGGTGCCAGTGCGGCAATGCGCGCTTGCCACCATGCACGGTCACGCTGCTGCTGTTGCTGTTCATACCAGTCTTGCTGCAACTTGTAACGCCAATCGTAAAAAGACGCGGGCGGCGGCAACACTGCTCCGCCATCTGCATACAATTGCGCCATATCTTCCATCAGGATACGAAAACTGGACGGGTCTACCGCAATCATGTCGGTATCGATATGCAGACGGAACGCATCAGCGCCCAGCAGACTGAGCGAAAAGCGCGCTGTCTGCGCTTTTGCTAGATTCAGCTGCTGATGTGTCCAAAGCCGGCGTTTGTGTTCCAGCATTTGTTGCTGTTGTGCCGCAGATAAATGTAAAAAATCATCTATTTCTAAAAGATTTTCTGGCGGCTCATTCCGGAAACTAACCTCTCCAGCCGCATTAAGTTGCAGGCGCAGCAGCTCATGCCGCCGGTACAGATTTTCGATAGCATGCCTGAGTTTATCTGCATCGATATGGCTGCCATTGAATTCGGTATACAAATGAGCAGCTACACCACCCAGCATGGCACCATGCGCCCGCCCAAACCAGCATGCAGCCTGCATTGAAGTAAGTTCACGCATTATTTCTTTACTCTGTTGACAAATTTACGATTTTTGACGATGATACATGTAAATGAAAATGATTACCAGTTTCATTTGTTTAATTAAAAACAAAAGTAAACTCATCAACAGAAACCGCTGAGCAGACAATCAACAGAACGTTGCAGCAGCAATAAAGTAACAATAAATCAACACTCTTTGCCTGCTTTAGCCGGTTAAGCACAAAAGGCTGATAAATGATTAGCTTCACACACTGGCCGGAAGAATTTGCCCGCCGTTACCGAGACCAAGGATACTGGCTGGATCAACCGTTAACTCGTGTACTGACCCGAACGGCAGAAAGGTCTCCATTAGCCACCGCCATTATCTGTGCAGAGCGCCGCATCAACTATCAGGAACTCAATCATTATTCAGATACTCTGGCCGCCAGACTGATGGAACAAGGATTAGCCAGCGGTGACACAGCGCTTGTGCAGCTGCCGAACTGCGCCGAATTTTATATTGTGTTTTTCGCACTGCTTAAAGCTGGCATCGTGCCGTTGAATGCTCTGTACAACCATCGCCAACATGAACTGGGCAGTTTTTGCCACCAGATAAAACCCAAACTACTGATTGCCTCCCGCCGACATGAAGTATTCAACAACAACGAGTTTCTTCAACACTTGTCCGCTCAACACCTATATCCCGAACTGGTGCTAATGCAGGATGCGCTTGAGAGTGACCAGAATTTAGCCGATTGGTACAGCAATCCGCCCGCCTCCTACAGCCAATTTGCCCCCACGCCGGCGGATGAAGTTGCCTTTTTCCAGCTCTCTGGAGGCAGCACTGGTACGCCAAAGCTCATTCCGCGCACCCATAATGATTACGATTACAGCGTTCGCGCCAGTGCCGAAATCTGCCTCCTGAGCGCACACACACGTTTTCTGTGTGCCATGCCGGCTCCGCACAATTACATCCTCAGCTCACCCGGCGCTCTAGGCGTATTTCATGCCGGCGGCTGCGTGGTGATGGCGCCCAGTCCCGAACCGGCCAACTGCTTTGCACTGATTGAGCAGCATCAGATTAACATGGTCGCCCTTGTGCCCAGTGCCATATCCCTGTGGATGCAGCAGCCAGAACAAGAACGGCTGAAAACCCGTTCATTGCAGCTCATTCAGGTAGGCGGAGCCAGCTTTCCAGAGTCTGTGGCACGGCAGGTATTACATGTATTTGGCTGCCAGTTGCAACAAGTATTCGGAATGGCTGAAGGATTAGTAAATTACACACGTTTGGATGACACCGAGGCGCTGATTGTCAGCACACAGGGGCGTCCCATCAGTCCAGATGATGAAGTACGCGTAGTGGATGCAGACGGCAACGACGTGCCGGACGGTGAAACCGGCATGCTCAAAACACGTGGTCCCTATACTTTTCGTGGCTATTATCAGAGTCCAGAACACAACGCTCAGGCTTTTGATGCTGAAGGTTTCTACTACTCGGGTGACTTAGTGCAACGTTACAGTAATGGCTATATAAAAGTGGTCGGACGCGTAAAAGATCAAATTAACCGCGGTGGCGAAAAAATAGCCGCCGAAGAAATTGAAAAACTGCTGATTAGCCATCCCGATGTCAGCGCCGCGGCACTGGTGGCCGTCAGCGATGAGCGTTTTGGTGAAAAAAGCTGTGCCTTTATTGTGTCACACAATCCGCAGTTATCCGCACTGAGCTTGAAACGCCATCTGCTCAATCTGGGCATTGCCCACTACAAACTACCCGATCAGGTGTGCATGATAGACAGCATGCCGCTCACAGCCGTGGGTAAAACCGATAAAAAACGCCTGCGCGAAAGCCTACAGCGTCATCCAGCCTAATGAATTAATCCTGAGAGAACGAGAGAAACAGTATGACGATTAGACAAATTACCGATTATCCCATGCCAGAAGCCACCCAATTGCCGCAGAATAAAACCACCTGGGTGCCAGACAGCTCCCGCGCGGTGCTATTAATCCACGACATGCAAAAATATTTTCTGAATTTCTATCAGCCTGACAGTCCGCTGATACAGACAATGATCCAGAACTTACACCGTCTGCGCAGCTGGGCAGCACAACAGCAGATACCCGTAGTCTATACCGCCCAGCCACACCAACAAAGCCCGCAGGAGCGTGCGCTTCTCACCGATGTCTGGGGACCGGGTATCACCACCGCCGCGGCAGAAGAACAGCACATCGTGGCGGCACTCACGCCACTGCCGAAAGATACCGTACTGACCAAATGGCGCTATAGCGCTTTTCAGCGTACCGAATTACATACTCTGATGCAGCAATGGCAGCGCGACCAGCTGATTATCGGTGGCGTATACGCGCATATCGGCTGCATGATTACTGCTGCCGAAGCCTTTATGCAGGATATTCAGGCTTTTTTTGTGGCTGATGCCTTAGCTGATTTTTCCCTGCAACAACACCTCTATGCACTGGAGTACGTAGCTGGTTGCTGCGGGCAGGTGACCACCACTGCCGCCTTACTACCCGAAACCGACGGACTGACACGTGCATGGTTGACACACAGAATTCAGACCTTGCTCGAAACAGCGTCCGAACCGATAGACCCCGAAGAAAACTTAATTCTGTATGGACTGGATTCATTACGCATCATGCAGTTTGCCGCCGAACTCAAGCAGCACAACATCCATATCGGCTTCGAAGCACTGGGACAGCAGCCCACACTAAACAACTGGTGGCGCCTGATTGAAGCAGAGCAGACCGCAGCCATGGTCTAAAACCACTAGCTACACAAGCAAAACACTGGCAAACAGCCATAGGAAACCCAATCATGAATGATTCATACCTGTCTGGCCACGATGCGCCCCCGAATCTGGCTCAGCAATGGCGCGTTGCCTTACCCGGTCTCATTGGTGGTACCGCCATCGCGGTGATGGCTGGTATTGCCATGCTGGCTGCATTATGGTTTGTGGTGAAATTCATCGGCAATAGCCGCTGGCTCTGGCTCGAATACGCACTGCTGTGCTGGGCAGCAGGTGCCGTATTCACAGCTTGGTCTGCCTGGATAGCCCATCAAGCAGAAAGCCGCTTTGCCGCTGTCTTACGCCGCAGTGTCGCGCAGCATCTGATCCGCCTACCCATGAATACACTGGCCAGACAGAACGAGCAGACACTTAAACAATTGATGACCAACGACATTGGCAGCCTGCACCATATGCTTGCGCATCTGCCGGCTGAAATTGCAGTTTTTACCGTTATCCCGTTATTATCCATTATTGTCCTGTTTTACTTTAACGGCCTGTCCGCCATCTGGGTACTGCTGCCCGGTGTCATCGCCTCCCTGTATTATCTACTTCTGCTGCCCTACATGACCCGTCGTGATGGACATGCCCGCATGCAAGTCATGCTGGATATCATCAACAAAGCCGATGAATATGTACGCGGCATTCCCGTATACCGCATCTACGGCCAGCACTCCAGCGCCCTCACGGCTTATACACAGTCCACCGAACGCTTCACCCATGACATGGTGCGCTGGGTCGCCAAAGTCGCTACACCGGCCGCCATCGCCGTGGCTCTGCTTCAGGCCGTAGCTACTTTTGCCATTGCCTATTGGGTTAGCTACACCTCGGATACCACCACACTGGCAGCCACCCTACTATTCAGTCTGGCTATCGTCACTCCGGTATTACGCCTCGGACATAGCGTCGACTATATCCGCACTGGACGTGCTGCTGCCGGACGTCTAAAAGAATTTCTGCAACAGCCACTGTTGCCGCGCGGCAAAATCCACGCCATTAAAAACCCGCCCATACTACTTATTAACCATGCCACCCTACTCCAGCAAGACCAGCCAGTATGGCAGGATCTTAGCCATACCTTTGCCGCCGGTGCCCTTACCGCCATCACTGGCCCCAGTGGCGCCGGAAAAACCAGCTTATTAAATGCATTGGCTGGACTGGTCACCCTGAGTGCCGGTTCCGTTCAACTGGGTCAGACCGATATTACTGCCCTACATGAAACAACCATTCACCAACACATACTGCTGATTCCGCAAGGCTACGACGTACTCAACAGCAGTGTGCACACCAACTTAGCACTGACCGCACCGCAAGCCAGCCAAAAAGCCATGCAACAGGCATTAGCCAAAGCACAGCTGAGTACAGATTTAGCCACACCAGCCAGCAGTCTATCTGGAGGAGAAAAACAACGTCTGAATATAGCTCGTGCCTTTCTCAGCTCAGCCAGCGTTATTTTACTGGATGAGCCCACAAGCGCCCTTGATGAGCAACATGCACAAGCAGTTTTTCAATCATTGTGCGAACTGGCACACAGCACACACAAAACCATCGTTGTGGTCACCCATCAGCAAGCACTGGCTGAACAGGCAGATGCACAACTGGTATTACCTCATGGCAGGAGCGCGGCATGAACACCACCACTACGCAGCAACCACATCTACTGGAAGTGATTCCCGCAGCCACCAGACCTCGCCTGCTGATTGTCAGCATCGGCTGGATATTGGCTGCCGCTGCAGAAGCTTACGCCTATACCTTACTGGCACTGGCCATCGTTAACCAGCAATCGCCTAAATGGGTACTTTGCAGCGCTCTGCTGGCCAGCATCATCACCATCGTAGTCACCCGCAACGGTTTTCTAACCGGCGTACGGCTAGCCGGTGATTTATTTGCTGCACTGGGACACGCCCTGTCTAGCGCCAAACTGTCCTGGTTTAACGACCAGCGCCGTGCCGTGCTCAGCAAAACCGCCGGACAGGAAATTCCCAACTTCATGAGCATACCGGCGCACCAGCTACAAACATTTTTGCATGCCCCCTGTCTGCCCCTATTTATCTGCATCGGGCTGGCTTTCGTAGCCGATGCCGGTACCATGCTGGTTGCATTAACCATGATTGCCATCGCTTTTGCTATTCAGTTGTGGGCACAGTATGACCTAAACAAAACTGATGCCCGCCGCCATCAGACCGAGCTAGAAAGCACCACCGCCACCATCGAATTGGTTGAGCATCTCACCCTGCTGCGCACCGCCGCCAGCCCAGCCCGTGCACTCGATTCTATTCAGCAAAAATGGACACAACAGGAAAACCTACTGAATAAAATCAACCGCAGCGCCGCATGGGCCAGCCTGATAGCCACTATTGCCAACGTCCTGCCCATGGCCGGCATGGCACTGTATTGCATCCTGTCCGGCATCAGTGATGAACGCCTGATACTGGCCACCATACTGCTGATGGGACGCGCCGGCGCACAATTAAGTGCACTGGCCACGGCCGGATTAAGCATCAACGACTTAATCACCACGCTACGCCATTTCCAGCAGCTTACTCACCCGCCAGTACTGCCTGAAGCAGCCGAAACCCGCATACCACACCAGCCCCGCCTCAGCCTGCACAACATCGTAGCCATCCCTAGTTCCACAGCTGTGACTACAGATATACCAGCTGGTGCGCGCCTACATGTAGCCGGCATCAGCGGCAGCGGCAAAAGCACCTTGCTGCAACTGTGCATGCGATTTGACGATCCCACACAGGGCGAAATCCGGTTGGACGGCATCCCCTTGCCACAACTGAGCTTTCAAACACTGGTAAACAACATGGCTTATGTTGCCCAAAACCCAATCATCTTTACCGGCACACTGGCAGAAAACATCCGTATCGGCCGCTTTGAAGCCAGCGATGCCGAAATCGAAGCCATTGCCAGAAAATGCCAGCTCGGTGCCGTGATAGACCGTGCAGAAACCGGCATTAATCAAAGCGTTGGTCAACAAGGCTCAGCCCTGTCTGGCGGCGAGCAGCAGCGCGTGGCCATTGCCCGCGCCCTGATTAAAAACGCTCCTATACTGATACTCGACGAGGCCACCTCAGCTCTGGATGAACATACTGAACAGCAACTGATAAACACCATACTTGAGCAATGCACTACCCTAATATTCGTATCTCATCGCAGCTCTGCCCCGTGGCAGCCTACACAGACACTGAATATGTCCTGATAGCGATGGATGAAATAGGCTTTAAAAAAGCAGCGCAGATTAACATCCGGCAAAGCTGAGCCCTATGCACATAGAAGAAAATACCCTCAGCAACACAAATGCGTCCGGAAGGAACACCTCTGCCACGATAAAGTTCAGCCATCGCACCTTAAACATTGGCCACAGTGTCATCCAGCAGATTCGCATACCCTTTTTGGATACAACGGTACTGCATGAGCTATGCCAGTCACACAGCATTTTATTGCCTGAATCCATCCGCCACAGCCGACCCAAACGCCAACTCGAATTCGTGGCTGGACGGCTGGCGGCACAATATGCATTACAGCCATTTGGCTATCGGCATATCACCCTTACCACTGGTACCTGCGGAGAACCACTTTTTCCTGAATCACTCCAAGGCAGTATCAGCCACAGCATTTATGCCCAGCACTGCACAGCCGTAGCCTGCGTACACAAAATACAGCCTGCACAGACCTATATTGGTATCGACATCGAACACCGGCAACATCAACACAACCTAGATACTCGCCCAAATAGGCTGAATCTTTTTCTGCATCCGCGCGAACAGCAGCTCATTGCCACGCAGATTAGCCCACAGCAGGCACTACTAATCTTTTCGGCCAAAGAAAGCATCATCAAAGCTTGGTTTCACCGATATCAGCACCTCATCAGTTTCAGTGCCATTACTTACCAAACCGCCGATAGCCACAAGCTTATTTTTCAGGTACACGCACAGCCAGTAGCACCGCAACTGGCTATTGTCCATTACCGCTTCAGCCAACAGGAAATCATCACCCTCGCCTGCATCTGATACCAACCTGTGGCAGTTTTTCTTCAAACATAATCAAACCAGCTAAATAAACACATATTAATTGATAATGATAATTGTTTGCATTAATATAACAAAACTTACATAGCTTGATTTTTCTGAATTTTTAATTACAGCACGGCCAGTATCAACCCCACAGGTAACCCAAATGACGACACAAAAATCCAGCGCTTCCCAGTCCCTGATTTCAAATTATCAGAATCAATTGGCCTGTTTCGCCAGCAGAAATCACCACATCTATGCACAGCATCTGATTCACCAAATCCATATGCCCGTGAATTCCGATACCCCTTTTAACCAGCAGATAACTGACTGTTTCAATTTCATCAAAGCCCAAGGGTATCCCCACCCCATTCTTATCGGTGCCATCCCCTTTGACACCAACCAAAATGCCACCCTTAATTTCTACAGCGAATTTGAGCAGACCACACCAAACTCAGCTCAACAACTAGCACACACAGCAGCACCCAACACCATGTTGCATCAGAAAAAACTGGTTGAACGTCCGGTATTTGAACACAGCGTCAAGCTAGCCTTAAAAGCCATGAACAGCGGGAATATGCAGAAAATTGTGTTATCACAGGCCACAGAATTCGAATTCAACCGACAGCACAGCCCCGAACAACTGTTCACCACCCTAACGCGGCAAAATCCCGATGCCTATAGCTTTTTGATACCTGTTGAAGATAACCAGTACATCTTTGGCGCCAGCCCCGAACTCCTGCTTTCACGCCAGCAGCAACAAGTTCGCAGCAACCCACTGGCCGGCTCTCGTCCGCGCAGCAGCAATACAGAAGAAAACAACCGCATCCGTAATGAGTTGTATCACTCAGCCAAAGATCGGTACGAGCACCAGTTTGTCATCGACAACATTCGCCATCAGCTCAGCAAATACTGCAATGAATACAGCGCCTCAGAAACGCCAGACATTCTTACCACCTCCACCATGTTTCACCTGTCGTCCGTATTTCAGGGACAGCTGCAACCCAGCGCCCCTGATGCCCTGAATCTTGCACTGCATCTGCATCCCACACCGGCAGTCTGTGGTACACCCACCCCAGTAGCCAAACAATTTATCCTCAGCCATGAAGGCTACAACCGTCATTACTACAGCGGGCTCAATGGATGGATGGATGCCGAAGGCAACGGCGAATGGGTCGTCACCATCCGTAATGGCCTGCTCAACCAAAACAAAATTCGCCTTTATGCCGGAGCCGGTATCGTAGTGGGCTCCGATGCCGCCACCGAATGGCTTGAAACCGAAGCCAAAATGCAAACCATGCTCAACGTATTTCAGTTTTAATAACTCGAGGAGAACCACATGCAGCCAACCATTATCGTCACCGGTGCCGCACAAGGCATCGGTGCAGCCGTAGCCCTCCGGCTTCTTCAGCAAAACTACAAAGTAATCGGTATCGACAAACAGGCCGTGCCAGCAAGCTGGCCGATACAGCAAATGATTGAGCCCCCCTATAAACTCGGCTGGATTGGGATTAGTCAAGACATCAGTGCCTGTGAAGAAACCCTGATCCTACTCAACACCCTCATCGTCCAACACCACATCACCGGACTCGTCAACTGTGCCGGCATGCTCATTCTCACATCACTGCTCAACGCCACACAGGCACAATGGCAAACCAGCTTGAATGTCAACCTGCTTGGCCCCGTATCCATCAGCCAGCATATGGCACGCTATTTCTATCAGCAGCAGCAAGGCAGCATCGTCACCATCAGCTCCAACAGCGCACGCATGCCTCGTACCCAGCTCGGTCTGTATGCCACCACCAAAGCCGCGCTCAGCCATTTTTGTCGCAATCTGGCACTCGAAGTCGCCCCTTACGTCCGCGTTAACATCGTCTCCCCTGGTTCCACCCTCACCGCCATGCAGCAGCAACTATGGCCAGATAACCAGCCACCGGCCAGTATTATTGATGGCGATTTAGGCCAATATCGCCTCGGTATTCCGCTCAGAAAGCTAGCTCAGCCCGCAGACATAGCCAATACCGTATCCTTCCTGCTTTCCGATGAAGCAGCTCAGATAACCATGCAGGAAATTGTAGTAGATGGCGGAGCCACACTAGGTGTTTAGCTACAAAATACAGCGCCAGCAGACAGCAAAACTGCTGGCATAACATCTACTAATATCTATCCTGTAGTGACCAATAACAAAACAATTAAATACCATCATATTTTGCCAAAAGCAGATCGATGCAGATAACCTACTACACAGAATACTTTATAGAACAACGTTCCTTACAAAAACAAGCTAACAACTAAAACAAAACCAATTCACAAAACAGTAATAAATTATACTTTTGACATAAAACAACTCATACATTAAATCATTTATAAAAAATCTAAAATATTTAAGAATACAACACCAAAACACGCAAAAAACATAACTTATGTTTAGAATATTTATTTTTAGAAGTAATATTTTTTTACAAACATTCATATAGATAGTCTGCAAAATCAAAAATTAATCAAATTCAGCATAACCACCAGTGCTTCAGCTATTCTAATTTCTCTTTTTAAATATCCACATTTGTTAATTAATTAATTTAAATATTAAATTTAGGTCTGAATTAATACCATTATATTAAATAGTTACAACATTAGGTTAAATCAACCATTCTTCCGAAAATATAAATAATTAAAAATTAAGAACTTATAAGCATCTTTTTTTCAAGCGTAATCTGCCATCAAAGCTGCCATTAATTATTAATTAATGATTAATGGATAGCAATACAGGCAATTTGTTTTCAGATTTACAGTTTTATTTGTAGGTATCAACAGAACACCGCAGAAAAAGAAATTTAAATAAGAGGTTTAGTTTGTTTGTTAGTTAATTAATCAAAATCAGGAGTCACCTATGAACAAGGTATATCGTAATGTCTGGAATGAACACACACAAACATGGGTAGCAGCATCAGAATTAGCAAATAGCCATACAAAATCGAATATCGTCTCTGATCTTCCCTTGTGTAAAAGATTACTGAATAAATGTGGACTGAAAAAAATTGTCAGCTTTACGCTTACCGCACTTATGCTGCAATTGCATCTCATTACACCAGCTACAGCAGCAAACGTAGCCATTACAGGTGGGTTAAGTCCAAGTAGTAGCACCGCAACTGAATTATATTCAAATGGAAGCCATGGTAGCGTTGTTCTTGCAGGCGATGATGACTGGTGTGGTGCAGACAAAGTGAGTGGCCGTAGAAATATAGGTCAAACTGGCATCTCAGCGCAAGAAGAGTACCTGCGTTTTGTACAAAATTCATCCTTTACCGGCAAAACCGTGTTAGGAGGTACTGTAACCACTAATCCTTACGGCACGAGTAACGGTCAACAAAACTGGAATGGTGACGGCGTAACAAACGGAATAACAAGCGGTTCAAGCGGTTTTATGGGTACACCTACCGGAGGAGACTCTAATGTTATGCCCGTAGCTTACGGCGTCTATTCTTTTGCAACTGGCTGCGGATCTTATGCCACAGGTAACTACTCTACCGCTTTCGGGAATAATGCCACTGCTACAGCCGGTGGCGCACAGGCATATGGAGTCGCTGCTCTCGCGTCTGGAATAACCTCAATAGCAATGGGCGTTGGTTCACAGGCTACCGGCACTTCAGCAGTCGCACTGGGGTCACTAGCAACTTCCGATGGTATCGGCAGTGTAGCAGTTGGTTTGAGCAGTGTGGCTCAGAAAGACAGCGCAACTGCTGTAGGTGCCAATGCCAATGCCACTCTAGAAAAATCTGTAGCATTGGGTAGTGATTCTCTGGCCAATACTGATGCCGGTGTTGTCGGCTTTGACCCCTCTGGAAAAAATACTAATACCACTAATCAGTCTGCAACATGGAAAAGTACTGCAGCTGCGGTTGCCATCGGTAATTCAACTTCTCAGATTACCCGCCAGATTAACGGTCTGGCAGCTGGTACAGCCGATACAGATGCGGTTAACGTTGCCCAATTAAAAAATCTTGCAAACTATACTTCTGACGGGTTCACCAGTCTGTCTACTGCAATCAATGCAGCATCCGATTTAACCCCTTTGAATAATAGCGTCAGCACGCTTAGCACAAATGTATCCGGTCTGCAGAAAGATGCACTCCAATGGAATGGTTCTGCCTATGATGCCAGCCATGGTACGAATGCTGCTCAGCAAATTACTAATGTTGCTGCCGGGTCTGTCACATCATCTTCCACAGATGCTGTCAACGGCGGACAACTCTATACTTTGTCTTCCTCTGCATCTACCAGCCTAAGCTCAGCTTACAATAGTATTTCTACTTTAAACACCGGAATGACCAGTGCTAATACCAGCATCAGCACCCTGAACACCAATATTAGTGGTTTACAAAAAGATTCTTTACAGTGGAATGGCTCTGCCTATGATGCCAGCCATGGTACGGACGCTGCTCAGAAAATTACTAATGTTGCTGCCGGGTCTGTCACATCATCTTCCACAGATGCAGTTAACGGCGGGCAACTCTATAATTTGTCTTCCTCTGCATCTACCAGCCTAAGCTCAGCTTACAATAGTATTTCTACTTTAAACACCGGAATGACCAGTGC
>NZ_JBNPBA010000005.1:104427-146858 GCF_050310315.1 Snodgrassella sp. CS2
GCTAATACCAGCATTAGCACCCTGAATACGAATGTTAGTGGTTTACAAAAAGATGCTTTACAGTGGAATGGTTCTGCCTATGATGCCAGTCATGGTACAAACATCGCTCAGAAAATTACCAATGTCGCTGCAGCCGAACTAGTAGCCAATTCTACTGAAGCAGTCAACGCTGGTCAGCTTTACAGTATTTCATCATCTACTTCCACAACGCTGAATTCGCTGTCTACAACCTTGGGTAAAGTCGGTGACCTGACTAATATCAATACCAATATCAGCTCCATAACCAACAATATTTCCGGTCTGAAGCAAGATGCCCTACAGTGGAACGGCAATGCTTATGATGCCAGTCATGGCACAACTTCAGCTCAGAAAATTACTAATGTTGCCGCTGGTTCTGTAGCCTTTAATTCTACAGATGCGATCAATGGAACACAATTTTATACTCTATCTACATCAACCTCGACGGGCATAAGTACCCTTTCCTCAGTATTAGAGCGAGCCGGAGATTTAAGCAATGTTAATTCCAACATTGGCATTTTAAGCAACAGCGTCATATCTTTAGGTACTAATTTAAGTTCAGCTAACACAAGCATTAGTACACTAAACAATAAAATTACAAACCTACAAAAAGATGCTTTGCAATGGAATGGCTCTTCTTATGATGCGAGTCACGGTTCGGGCACCGCTCAAAAAATTACGAATATTGCTGCTTCCGACCTGGCAGCCAATTCTACTGATGCAGTTAATGCCGGACAGCTTTACAGTATTTCTACTTTAACTTCTACCACACTGAATTCTTTCTCTACTACCTTAAGCAAAGCAGGTGACCTTAGTAACGTCAATAACAACATCAACACATTAAATACCAATGTTTCTGCTTTACAAAAAGATGCCCTGCAATGGAATGGTAGTGCGTATGATGCCAGCCATGGTTCCGGTGCACCGCAAAAAATCACCAATGTTGCAGCCGGTTCATTATTAGCTGGTTCTACAGACGCAGTAACCGGCAGTCAGCTGTCTACAACCAACTCCATCCTTACTTCATTATCATCATCTGCAAATAATGTATCTACAACTGTTAATAATTTGCAGACAGATGCCTTGCAGTGGAAGCGCTATCAGGATGGAACGGTTGGATATGACGCCAGCCACGGCGTCCAAGGTGCTAGATACAAAATCACCAATTTAGCAAACGGAGCCCTGAATGTAGATTCTTCAGATGCAGTTACCGGAAACCAGTTATATACCACTAACTTAAGTCTATCTACAGTTAGCGACTCATTAAATATAGTTACTGCTTCTGCAAACAAATTACAAAATAATGCCCTACAGTGGAACGACTTAATCTCTGCATATGATGCAAGTCATAATTCAGGAGCTCCACAAAGGATTACTAATGTAGCTCCCGGACAGCTAGCAGCTAATTCCTATGAAGCAGTTAATGCTGGCCAGCTTTACACCACTAACTCTATTTTGTCTTCGGTTTCTACATCCAATTTTAACAATTACAATAACATAATCAACATTTCAAGCAGTCTAAGCACATTGCAGACTTCTGCATTGAAGTGGAATGGGGCGGCCTATGATGCAAGCCATGATTCTGGTACACCACAGAAGATTACCAATGTGAGTAATGGTACTTTGGGCGCAAATTCTACTGATGCTGTCAATGCTTCGCAGTTATATACAACCAATGCAACCTTGGAAAAGGCAAATAATTCCATTGCCACATTTGGTGCCAGTCTGAATACATTGCAGTCTTCTGCACTAAAATGGAATGGTATAGCCTATGACGCCAGTCACGATAGCGGATCACCACAACGAATTACCAATATTGCAACTGGTATTCTGGCCCCCAATTCTACCGACGCTGTCAATGCTGGCCAGATATTCCAATTGTCTAGCTCGGCTTCAACAGGTATCAGCTCTTTGTCTACTACAATCAGCACTGTCCGGAATACCACGAGCAAAATCGATGGTCTGGCAGATAATATCGATGCCTTAAACAAAGGCCTAAGCACTACTAATAATAATCTCAGTACACTCAAAAACAATTCTATTCAATGGAATACTGATTACGGTGCTTACGATCTGCTGCGAGATGGTAAACCACAGAGACTGATAAACGTTGATAATGGAGATGTGTCACCTACTTCAACGCAAGCTATTAATGGTAGTCAGCTTTATGAAACCAATACAAAAATAACTACTATCACAAACTCGATGGCTGATTTAACCAACAGCTTGAACAATAATGCTATACGAATCAATAGTATCGCAGATTCTACTTCCAGAATTTCCGGCAGTTTATCCACTGCTACGGACAAAATTAATAGCCTGCAGCAAAATGCTTTACTTATCAACGGTGAAAATTATGATGCTAAATACACAAAAATCACCAATCTGGCTATTGGAAAAATTGATAGAGATTCTAGCGATGCAGTAACCGGTGGACAACTCTACAATACCAACCTCAGCGTAAGCTCAATCATCACCTCCGTCGGCAATTTGACCGGAAAACTAAATGGTGCGATTAATCGTATCGACACACTTAGTGGTACAACTACTATGTTGTCCAACAATCTAAGTACTGTTAATACCAGCATCAGCACCCTGCAGGAAAATGCATTACAGTGGAAAGATGGCAATTTCACGGCCAGCCGTGGTATGGATGGTCCGCAGAAAATCACTAATCTTGCCCTAGGTGATATCAATCAGAATTCTACCGATGCTGTGAATGGTAGTCAGTTGTATAGCACCAATAGCTCCCTAAGTACGGTGTCCACTTCGGTAAATAATCTTACCGGAGCACTAAATAACACCAA
The DNA here is from genome assembly GCF_050310315.1 of Snodgrassella sp. CS2. NCBI lineage: Bacteria > Pseudomonadati > Pseudomonadota > Betaproteobacteria > Neisseriales > Neisseriaceae > Snodgrassella > Snodgrassella sp. CS2. The sequence goes on from NZ_JBNPBA010000005.1 coordinate 107,253, forward strand.
CTTACAGATTAATGCTCTTTCCAATTCCACCAGCCAGATTCAGACTAATCTATCCAGTGTCATAAACAATATCACTGACATACAGAAAAATGCGCTGCAATGGAATAATGATGCTTATGATGCCAGTCACGGTACTGGCAATGCACAAAAAATCACCATGGTTGCAGCAGGTAAAGAGACTAGAGAATCAACCGATGCCGTAAATGGCGGACAATTGTTTTCTCTTTCCAGCACCCTTTCTGGCAATCTGAGTACAGCAAACTCTCGCATTGATAATATTTCCCAGTCCACCACAGCTATTGTCGGTAATCTGTCTACTGCCAACAACAGCATTACTATTTTGCAAAAAGATGCTCTGCAATGGAACGGTGCTGCTTATGATGCCAGCCATGGTTCATCGGTTGCACAGAAAATTACCAAAGTCGCTAGCGGTGATGTAAGTCTGGGTTCTACTGATGCAGTCAATGGCGGACAGCTATATTCTCTTTCCACTACGGTTAGCAACAGCATCAATAACATAACAGGCGGTAATATTGGAAATATCAACAATACAATCGATCAGCTAAGTACATCTTTAATTGCCACTCAAGGACGAATTGACACTATATCTCAGTCCACTTCAACTATTGCTAGAAGTCTTTCTTCTGCCGCCAATAGTATCGGCAACTTGCAAAAAGATGCCTTACAGTGGAATGGTTCCGCCTTCGATGCTAGCCATGGTTCTGGTAATCCACAGAAGATCACAAACGTAGCTGCTGGTGATGTGACCGATACATCCTCTGATGCCGTTAATGGTGCCCAGCTGCATTCTCTTTCCAGTTCTACTTCTAGCGGTCTGGGACAAGTGAATAATGCAGTGAATACTCTTACCACCAGCCTGAATACAGCTAGTAACCGTATAGACACAGTATCTCAGTCTACAACAACCATTGCCGGCAATCTGTCTTCTGCCGTAAACAGCATCAGTACCCTGCAAAAAAATGCGTTACTGTGGAATGGTACCGCCTTTGATGCTGGCCATAACTCCGGTACTGCTCAAAGAATCATTAATGTGGCTGCCGGCGACATCAACCAAGATTCAACCGATGCAGTAAACGGTGGACAGCTTTACTCTTTGTCTACGTCTACCAATACCGATATAGATAATCTTGCTTATAGTTTTAGTAACAGCCTTTCTACCGGCCTTGGCTATGCTAAAACCCGCATTGATATGATATCGCAGTCCACTTCAACCATTGCCGGAAATTTATCTACTGCCGTGAGCAACATCAGTACCCTGCAGAAAAATGCTCTGCAGTGGAATGGCAACGCTTATGATGCCAGCCACGGCACAGACTCTCCACAAAAGATTACCAAAGTGGCAACGGGTGACGTCAATGGTAATTCTACTGATGCCATAAACGGCAGCCAGCTGTATTCACTGTCATCATCATTCAATGATAGTCTGACCAGCATGGCAGCTGGAAACAGTAATGATCTAAACACCACTAACAACAACCTCTCCAAACTAAGTTCAAGTGTTAGTAGTGCTGCCAATAACATTAGCATATTACAAAGAGATGCTTTACAGTGGAATGGTGCTGCTTATGATGCCAGCCACGGCACTGGCAATGCACAAAGGATTGTTAACGTAGCAGCTGGTGATATAAGCGAAAATTCCACCAATGCTGTAAATGCCGGACAGTTATATTCTCTTTCCACAGCTACCATCAGTGGAATGGATAATCTGTCTAATACCTTATCTAATACCTTCTCCACCGGTCTGAGTACAACCAATTTACGCATTGATAATGTATTCAAATCCACCTCGACACTGGCCGATAGTCTGTCTACCGCAGCAAACAACATCAATTCATTGCAGAAAGATGCCTTGCAATGGAAAGGTAATGCTTACGATGCCAGCCATGGTTCAGACAGTGCCCAAAGGATTACCAATGTAGCAGCCGGAGGAGTCGGCAAAGATTCTACTGATGCTGTCAACGGTAGCCAGCTATTCTCGCTTTCATCTTCTTTCAGTGAAAGCCTGTCCAGCATTGCATCTGGAAACAGCACTGACCTCACCAATATCAGCAATAGCATCTCAAGTCTGGCTACAGGATTGAGCACCACATCCAACAGCCTCAGTACTTTGCAAAAAGACGCCTTAATGTGGAATGGTTCAGGTTACGATGCCAGCCATGGCTCCGGTACTGCACAGAAAATTCTCCAAGTGGCTTCAGGTGATGTTAACCAAAACTCAACAGATGCCGTCAACGGCGGACAGCTATTCAGCCTGTCAACCTCTATTCTGAGTTCAGTATCTTCCTCTGTGGAAAATATTGCCAGTCAGAACAAATTGAATCTGGATGAAGTCAACAAAAAAATGCAGACCGTTCAGGGCTTAATTTCCACCACTCAGGAAAATATGGCCACAGCATCCAAACAAATTGCATCTGTAAGTTCAGATCTCTCTAATACCAAATCTGAACTGGAATATGTAAAAAAACACGCCGTAATGTACGATGACGAGATCAATAGCCTCTATTCATTGACCCGAGCCGGAAATGAAAAAACCATCAGCAACGTTGCAGATGGCACCATATCTGCCGACTCAAATCAGGCAGTAAATGGACGGCAGTTATACTCCCTGTCTACAAGCACATCAACTAGCCTCTCCAGCCTTCAGGATCAGCTAACTATTGCTACAGGCAACGTACCGGCTGGATTATCCACTGCACTGGAAACATTGCAGAAAAACGCATTACAATGGAATGGTACCGTATACGATGCAGGTCGTGGCTCGTCTAGCGGTCAGAAAATTACCAATGTAGCAGTTGGTGATGAGAATAAGGACTCCAAAGACGCCGTTAATGGCAGCCAGTTGTGGAAGATGCGAAATGACTTTAAGGACGATATTCAGTCCCTTTCGACAGCATTTGACCAGAAGCTAACCAATCAGGGCGGCAGCGGCAATAATGCAGCCATCGCGGAAGCTGCCAATAAAGCCAACAAAGCGATTGCAGACACCGAAAAATTGTCTACTTCAACAGCAGATGCACTGACTGCCGTGGCTGCCAGCTTGGGAGGCAATGCCAGCTACAGTCCGGTTACACGTGCCGGTAACGGCGGCTTCAATGCGCCAAGCTACAGCACCACAGCCGCAGATGGCAGCACAATAACTGCCAATAATGTCGGTGATGCCTTAACCAATCTGTACAACGGAGGCAGCAAATACGCCAAAGTTAACTCCACCCTGAGCGTCGCTTCAGCCAGTGGCACCAACTCAGTTGCCATCGGCGGCGCAGCCACAGCTAGTGGTAATGACGCCATAGCCATTGGGGCACAAGCATCAGCTGGCACAGCTGGCGGCGTGGCCATCGGCAACCATGCCAGTGTCACACAGGCGGGCGGTATCGCACTGGGAGCCAACTCAGTAGCCAGCACAGCCGGCGGCATTAGCGGTTATATACCCGTAACGGCTACCGGACAGCAGGCTAGAGCCATTATGGCTACCACCAGCACCGAAGCAGCAGTGTCCGTGGGAGATGCATCTAAAGGCGTTTACCGCCAGATTACTGGCGTTGCTGCCGGTACAGCAGACACCGATGCAGTCAACGTTGCTCAGCTTAAAGGTGTCAATTCCCAGATGGAAAACATCAACCGTAATCTGAGCTATGTCAACGATCGTGTTCAGCATGTTGAACGTCGCGCTTACTCTGGTACCGCACTGGCCATGGCCTTGTCTGGCGCATATCTGCCACAGCTTAATGCAGGTGAACAGACCGTAGGCGTAGGTATGGGTTCATACCATGGCTATACTGCTGTCGGCATCAACTACAAAGCCACCAATAACACCGGTAAATTCTCATGGGGTGCAGGCGTATCCACCACCGGCCATGAAACTGGTTTCAACGCTGGTGTTGGCTATAAATGGTAACAGCTGAATTATCAGCATAAGTCTCGGGCATACTAATGTATGCCCGATTTTTTATACAAAAAATTCTAATCAATAAATAACATACACTTCACTGTTATTCACTCAACATTTTGATAAAACCCAATTATCTACAAGTAAAAAAGCCTTCAGTTATTTCCATCTCATCAAACCTGGAGTCCAACAAGTAATATCATCATATTGACAGCAACACAAAACCTAAATAACCGAATTGGTTCTAATCATGACAAAAAGATAGATATCTACTATACCAAAACTCATAAATTATATTGATAACCTCAGCACCATCCATATAAACTTTAAAGTAGCCGACAAGCTTACATTTCAAGCAGACATCATAAAGAATGATCAAACAAAAAAAGTCTGAAAAAGCACTGACTTTACTCAGCAACCAATTCAGACATTACTATCATTTCAACATAAATCATGGGTAACTTAATCAGGTAATTAAACTAACCAACCTGCTACTCTAGATGATTACCCTTTTTTCATATAAATAATCAATAATAGTTAAATATCGTGTCCCCGTATAAATCACAACCCTAATCTACAACTTTTATTTAGATTTACGAATACCCTTTTGCAACCAATAAACAACACTTTAAATAAAATATTGTCATAAATTGCACAACTAATTTCATACAGTCTGTCTGCACAGCAACACTCCTCAAATACAACAATACTCATCAGTAATGTCGCATTTCCGTCGAATTTATAGCCCGCAACTATCAAAGCTTGTTTAGGCACCTTCAGAAAAAAAATTAAGGGGTATACTCATCATATAACAGTAAATCAGTCAGTTTACTCTTTGTACATACCGTTTAAAGAACGGTATTCAGCCCAACATGCCGGCAAATCAAAAAACCTTAAAGGGGATCATTATGGTTACCAAGGAGACAAAAGAAAAACGGTAAAAACTCCTCTTTTACCCCGATTGAAAACACACAGCAAACAACCGGAACATCTGGTACACGGCAATATTTGACAGTACCAAGCTTTAACGGCAAGATAAAGACGTTGCGTTCAATAGCGCAACCAGCTTTGACAGGCTGATCAAAGAGGCAGACATCCTGCTACTCACCCACGGAGTAGCTTTTTTGTCTGTAAATATCCATTGCCTCCTCCTCATTCATGGTGGACAGTGGCAGGGAGGCTTCGCGCCTGCCGGTTCTCTTTGTCGGTCTGTCAACCCTGCCATTTGTCTGCCGCCATCTGTGTTTGACAGCACATTTGCGGCTTCTGGACCAAAGAGAAAGGCAATAATATGAACATCTACAAAGCGAATCTCCCCCATCACAATCTGCCACATCACCTGTTTGCGCAAACACACCACACAATCAGATATCGTCAAAACACACAGATATATTACATGACAAATACAAATAATGTATTTGACATAAAACATGCACAGGGAGACAGACAATGAAACTTCTTGCACCAGACAAGAACACACTGTCCACTGCACTGCACGACAACATACAATTGCAGCATCCCTATGCCCTTTACTATCTACAACAAACCACACCAATCGGCAGTCCATGGCTCAATGAACCAGATGAAGCAGCCGAATATACCGCCTATATCCTGTCGCCCTATATCGTCAGAGCCGATTCAGACTGGCAGGACAGCGGATTGCTGGTTTTCAGGCCCTGTAAAAGTATCCTCAGTGCCGAAACCATGGTGTTTTCATTTTGCAAACAGCGCAATTGGAATCCTTTGCTGTGGAACGGCATCGAACCCATCGCGCAACAAATCTGGCAAGTATTACAAAAATCCTAGTCACATCCTGCCTATGGTGACCACACCATAGGCAGCCACATCAGACTGCACAGATTTCAGCCAGAACATATCTCCGAAAGTTAAACCACAAATATGATCTATAGACGCTACCGGCAAATCCTTCACCGGCACCCTATCCGGCCGAAGCGATAATTTAACATTACTTAACTTATATATCAATAGCTTGTGTACACTGCAACAATAATTATTTATACCATTTCACCACAAAATCACAATTTCACACCAACGCCGGTTAAACAGAGACTGCTGAAAGCTCCGACAGATAAATGATTCAGCACAAATCATTCATTTATCAATCAAATCATCATATAGAGAGTTATTCAGCAATATACAGAAACCAGCCCAGTCTAATAAAAAACCATCAAAAATCAGACATTTCAGCATAGCAATAAATAACACTAAACCAGCGCAAAAAAACACAATTTAATGGTTTTCTAACATTCGTAAAAAGAGTATATTGATAATACTTATCAATTTAATCTAGTCATGCTGTTTCATACCGATTCAGCATGACTATAAATAGGAAAACCAGACATGCTGTTACAAAAAATTGCGATTGCCAGCGCAGCCCTAGTGTCCATGGCTGCCTTTGCTCAAGAATATCCGATGGGTAAACCCATTATCAAAAATGGAATGGAAATTTCCGGTGTCTACCTACCCCCCATCACCATGGATACTGATGGAATGGATCACAGCAATATGCATCTGCCGGCCAGCAAATCCGATGTCCACATGGAAGCCGACATTCATGCCACAGAAGGCAACCCCAATGGCTTTGCTGAAGGAGACTGGATTCCCAACCTAAATGTAGAGTATGCCGTCACCAAGCTGAACAAAGGCAAATTCGAACATTCAGGTAAATTTATGTCTATGGTGGCCAATGACGGTCCACATTATGGCGACAACATCAAACTGGATGGTCATGGTAAATACCGTGTTACCTACCGCATCTCCCCCCCTACTGCCAATCAAATGGCACGTCATATTGATAAAGAAACCGGCGTAGCACCATGGTTCAAACCATTTGAAGTTAGCTGGGATTTTGATTACACCGGTGTAGGCCGCAAAGGCAGCTATTAATGAATTAAGTTGTACAGACGGGGTTATTCTGATCCTAACCGGCAGAATAATCCTTTCCTGCTTTTCATCAGCACACCATAGCCACAAGCGCAAACATCATGAAAAAAATTTTTCTTATTGTGCTCAGTTCAGTCTGCCTCATGCTTTCCTGTTTAGCCAGCGCTGAAGACAAAGTCACACTGGAATTAAAAATGAAAGATGGCGACATGATGCCTCTCACCCTCAATGCACCGGCCAATAAAATAATCCGCATCAAGGTCACCAACATTGGCAAAGGACCGGTGGAATTTGAAAGCACCCAGCTAGTTAAAGAAAAAGTACTGGCACCCGGCGCCTCTTCAGTAGTAGTCATATCGCCTAAAAAACCCGGCACCTATATCTTTTTCGACGACTTTCATCTGAATAAGCCCAAAGGGCAGCTAATCGTAAAATAACAACAGGATATATAATGGGACAAGTCATCTTTGTTGTCTGGCGCGAATGTTTCGAAGCACTGCTCGTAGTCGGCATTATTTATTCATGGATTAACCGCAACCCCGACAGAAGTAACGGCATGCGCTATCTGTTTGGCGGCATAGGGCTTGGTGTACTGATATCAGTCATACTCGCTTTAATTATTAATGGCGTCTTCAAAGAGCTCAGCGATGACCATCAGACCCTGTTTATGATGGCCATGTCCGCAATAGCCAGCATACTAATTGTACAAATGGTGTACTGGATGAACCGCCATGCCAAAAGTATGAAATCCACACTCGAACAAGAAATGGCACAGCAGGTAGCACGCAACTCATGGTGGGGAGCACTCTTCATCATTGCCATCGCTATTGCCCGTGAAGGCAGTGAAATAGTCGTTTTTCTATCCGGTCAGATTATGCAGCTCAATAGCCACAATTACACCGGCTTCTTCATGGCCGTACTAATCGGCATCATTGTATCCGCATTTACCTTTTATGTATTTATCCTCACCAGCCGTTTCATCCAATGGAAAAAATTCTTTACCATCACCGGTGTTGTGCTGTTATTTCTCTCCATTTCACTATTATTGAAAGCTGTTGAAGACGGGACCAATATGTTACTCGAACACGACGTATCCATCCCTGATTTTCTCATCAATCCGGCTTGGGATACCTCTCATGTCATTGACGATAGCGGCCTTTTCGGTAGCTTTGCATCATCACTGTTTGCATATCGTTCGCAGCCTATGTGGATCAGCGTGATCACCTTTGGTTTATTCTGGCTAATAATGGCTCTTTTGTTCTTAAGGAAAAAAACCAAATGACACGGCGTCTGTTTCACACTCTTTATCTGTGTGCCTTGTTACTGCCGTCTCTTTCTCAGGCACATGGATTATTAGCCCCCATTATCGACGATAGCAATGCTGTCGCAGCCAAAGGCGACATTCCCACCCCGCAAAAATATCATGCAGCCATTCAGGCTTATCAGCAACAGGTCGTTACACAGCTGAAAACTACCCAGCAATACCTTGACGCCATCGTCGCAGCCTGCCGTAACAAACAATTGGCACAGGCTCAGCTGGATTATGTCCGCGCACACCAAAGTTACGAACAGATCCGAATTATTGTTAGATTATTTGGCAATGCCGATGAAAACATCAACTCGCGTGCCGACTATTATCTGCAAGGCATTAACGACCCTGCTTTTAGCGGTTTTCATCGTCTGGAATATGATTTATTTGTGCTTAAAGACGTGCAACAGGCACAGGCTGAAGCTGCCAATCTGCAATACGAAATCATCGACCTACAAAAACGCGTAGCTGCCGATGAACTGGATATCGCCAAAATTGTCCAGTCCTCAGCCGATTTTCTAGAAATGATTTTGCAAACCAAGCTGGCCGGTAAAGAAAATCAATACAGTCACAGCGATCTGGCCGATATTCAGGCCAATGTAACTGGCTCAGCACAAATCGTTCAATATCTGACTCCCTTTATTTCAACACAACAACGCATGTCACTTGATAGTGGATATCAGCAGATTTTTGCCGTCCTACAGCACTATCAATTACCCAATAATCAGTTTCAGAGCTTCAGTCAGCTGAGCCAAACAGACCACGACCGCCTCTATTCTCTGCTCAGTCTCCAAAGCAGCAGGCTGGCACAATTACGTGCGCAGCTGGGCGTAAAGGTTTACTACAAATATCCTCATTGATATCAGTTATGAACAAAAATACCTTAACTCACCAATCTGAAACAGCTACCACAGCAAAAGACAATCCGGCTAGTCCTGCCCGTCGCCATGGCATGAAAATGTTGCTGGCCGGCAGCTTAGGAATGACAGGATTAGGTATCAGCAACACAGCTAGCGCTGCTGGAACCTGTAGCCACGATTACAATCAAGCCGTAGACTATTGGGGCAGACATCAGGCCGGTGTGATTACACCAGATACCAAAGAGGCTATTTTTGTCGCTTTTAACGTTACCGCACGAGACAAAACTCAGCTACAACAATTACTCCAGCTTATTTCTCAGCGCATTGCCTTTCTTACTCGTCCTCAGAGCTTAAGAGCAGACAAAACAGACCAGCTTCCTCCGCCCGAGTCCGGTCTGCTTGGACACAATATCGCACCCGATTCCCTCACTATCACTGTTGCCGTTGGCGCCAGCCTATTCGATCAACGCTTCGGTCTGGCTCAGCAGAAACCAAGAAAACTGATTCCCATGCCACGATTCCCCAACGACCGGCTGGAGAAATCTTGGTGTGGCGGTGATTTATCAATCCAGTTCTGCGCCAACAGCCGTGAAAGTGTCATCTATGCTCTGCGCGACATCATCCATCACTGTAATCGATACATGGTACCACTTTGGAAAATGGACGGATTTTTACCGGCAAGGGATATTGACCATCACAGCACCGCCATCAATCTGTTTGGCTTTAAAGACGGCACCGGCAATGCAGCCATTACCGACAGCAAACTGATGGACGAGCTGGTATGGGTCACTGCTAATAATCACGAACCAGCATGGTGTCTGGGTGGTAGTTATCAGGCCATCCGCCTGATTCGCTTCAATCTGGAATTTTGGGATAGAACACCGCTAGAAGATCAGGAAAACGATTTTGGCCGCTACAAATCCAGCGGTGCCCCTATCGGCATGAAGCATGAGATGGATGATCCGCAAATGAAACGAGACCCGCATGGCGACCGTATCTTATTTGATTCACATATGCGTCGTGCCGAACCACGTATTCCCGAGCGGCACGTAGCCAAACTGCGCCGACGCAGCTTCAGCTATTCCCTTGGCGTTTTACCCAGCGGCCAACTAGACATGGGACTGATTTTCGTAGCCTATCAGAACGACCTGAAAAAAGGCTTTATCGATACCCAAAACCGCCTGAACGGAGAACCCCTCGAGCGGTATATCAAACCTTTTGGTGGAGGCTTTTACTTTGTCCTGCCTGGCATGGCCAGAGACAACGACTATCTGGGCAAACAGCTACTGGAAAGCTGATGCCTTACACTCAAATCCAGCGTCATTTATGGTTCAGTTGTTTATAGCCCAATAATAAAGAGCACTACTGTTCAGCAGTAGTGCTCTGAATAAATATACAGCAGCAAAATAAATTTACAAATTTCAGCTATGCAAAATTTTATCTACAATCTCACGGCTGTCTTTAGATAAACCCTCATGTTTCTGAATGCGCTGCAATTGTTCAGCCATCAACGTTTTGCGCTGAGTCTCTAGCCGGTCATACAGATTAAATGCCTGCACCAGCCGTGAAGCCACTTGCGGATTAAATTCATCAATACGCAGAATATAATCCGCCAAGAAACGGTAGCCGCTACCGTCAGCAGCATGGAAATGAGGGATATTACGACTGAAACTGCCTAATAATGAGCGCACTTTATTCGGATTTTCCAAACTGAAAGCCGGATGCTGCAAAGCCTTTTCAACCTGCTGCAATGTGTCTGGACGCTGACTACTACCGATAAGAATAAAATACTTATCCATTACCAGATCGTCTTGCGCATGCCGCCGGCCAAACTGATTCAGCAAGTCATTGCGTTTATCATCAGACAAATGATTTATGGCCGCAAGCATTCCATATTCATGAGTCATATTGGTAGCACGCTGGCTGAATTCGTTTACTATGTTGTGTAGCAAATCTGCAGTGGCCAATACACCCCATTGCAGTAATGTATTACGCAAACTACGAACACCAGCCAGATCAGGATGATACTCCTGCGGTGCCTGATGCCGGCTGGTACGCTCCTGTTCATCCGCCCATTCACGCCAGTGTGTCAGCGTATCCTGCATACTGCTGGACAGACTCTGCAACAAAGCCTGACGCGCACATACATATTGCTCAGGGTTAATTGAAGACACATCTTCCCATAGTTCTGCTTCTGTCGGTACCTGCAGCAAAACCGCTTTATACGCTGGGTCAATATCAGCATTCAAAGCTGAAGTTAGCGCTTGTGCCAGTTCGGCATGTTGTGGAAGCGGCTGGCCAGAAGCCAGTGCATCCAGATTGGAAGCAAATGCACGACGATACAAAGTTTGTGCCGCTTCCCAGCGCGCAAAAGAATCGCTGTCATGTGCCAGCAGCAACATCAAATCGGCATCGCTGTAAGGATAGTCTAGTCGTACCGGTGCACTGAATCCGCGCAGCAATGAAGGTACGACTTCCTTCGCTACATCATGGAATACAAACGTTTGTTCTGTTTGATTGAATACCAGAACCGTTTCCTCAGTTTTATCTGCGGTACCGGCCATTTTAAAAGCGACAGATGCGCCATTTTTGTCTAGCAAGCCGATTTTTACCGGAATCACCATCGGCTGTTTATCGGCCATATCCGGAGTAGGCGGAATGAATTGCTGCAGATGCAGGCTGAAAGTTTGATTGTGTGCATCATAGTCGCCATGCGCTTTAATCTGCGGTGTGCCAGCTTGACTGTACCATAATGCAAACTGGTCTAAATTCACACCATTGGCATCCGCCATCGCCGCACGAAAATCATCACAAGTCACGGCCTGACCGTCATGCCGCTGAAAATAAAGCTGCATACCTTTCTGAAAACCTTCTTCGCCCAGCAAAGTATGATACATGCGTACTACTTCAGCGCCTTTTTCATATACTGTGAGCGTATAAAAATTGTTCATTTCCTCATACGAAGCCGGCCGTACCGGATGCGCCATTGGGCCGGCATCCTCAGCAAACTGCATACTGCGCAATACCCTAACATTGTGAATACGACGCACCGCTCTGCTAGCGCGGTCAGCAGAGAATTCCTGATCGCGGAAAACAGTCAGCCCTTCTTTCAGAGAGAGCTGGAACCAGTCGCGACAGGTGACACGATTACCGGTCCAGTTATGAAAGTATTCATGACCGATTACCCCTTCAATGGCTTCAAAATCAGCATCGGTAGCCGTATCACTGCTAGCCAGCACATATTTAGTATTAAATATATTCAGGCCTTTGTTTTCCATGGCACCCATATTGAAATCGCTCACAGCCACGACCATAAATATATTTAAATCATATTCCAGATTAAAGCGGTCCTCGTCCCATTGCATGGCGTGTTTCAAAGATTCAAGCGCAAAACCTGCTTTTTCCCGATCTTCCGGACGGGTATAAAATTTCAGCGCCACTTCTTTCCCGCTGCGAGTGGTAAAATTACCTTCCAACACCGCCAATTGTCCGGCCACCAGAGCAAAGAGATAGCTGGGTTTAGCAAACGGATCACGCCAGCAAACCCAGTGCCGGTCGTTATCCAATTCACCACTGTCAATCAGATTACCGTTAGACAACATTACCGGATAGCGCCGCTTATCACCGATAATGGTAGTGGTAAACTGACTCATCACATCCGGCCGGTCAAAATAATAAGTAATCTTACGGAAACCCTCCGGCTCATTCTGGGTATACAGATTATCGCCAGATTCATACAACCCCATCAGCGTTTTATTCTGCGCCGGATACAATCTAGTGGTAATTTCAAGCTCAAACTGAGTATCCGGTACCATATGTATTGTCAGTTTTTCATCGGCTATCGCATATTCATGCGGAGAAAGACATTTTCCATTCAGCACAATTTGCAATAATTCAGCACTGCCATCCAGCACACATGGTCTACCTACCTCATGCGGAACAATCATCATGCGATTGCGCACAAGGGTATAAGCTTCCTCTATCGTAAAGGTCAAATCAATTTCTGCCACTGCAAAATCGGGAGCCTGATAATCTTTCAGGTAATGAACCACTTTATTTTCACTCATTGTCTACACTCTTACTATTTAAATCTGTTGTGTCTATTTTACGGCTAACAAGGCCACAATCAAGACCGTCTCATTCCAGACAGGAACTATTATTCGTATTTAACTTGAAACCGACTATCATTCCCAGAGCCTGTACCGGCATCTGGATTATTTTTCATAATCGATAGAAGTAAAGACGCTCCTGCTGATAAGGCCAGCCATACCGCAACAAAACAGATAACCGGAAAATAGCTACCACAATAAACCCGCAGCAAACTGCCCAGCCATGCTGTAAGCAAACCACTTAGCTGATGAATTAGGAAGAAGGCACCAAAAATAAATCCTTTATAGCGGTATCCAAAAATAGTACCGGCCAGACGCGAGATAATAATCACGGTACCCATATAGGTAATGCCAAAAAATATACCGAACAACGGCACCATCACTGGTTCAGGCCACAATACCAACGCCATCAGTGTGGCACAGCGCAGTAGAAACAACATACCCAAGAGCAATGGCAGCGATACTTTTTTCGACACTATATAGCCAATCAGCAAACTTCCCAGTGCCTCAGACAAACCAAGCAGACTAAGCGAAAAACCGGTCAGCAGATTAGCAGCGGTACGATGCTGCAATATTTCCTGAATGGCGGGCACATAATGCACATCTATAAAAATCATTGACGTACCACAGCCTGAAAAAGCAAGTGCAGCCAGTAAGAATCTGCGGTCGAAATACCAGTAGCGCGGCAGAGACGCAAGCGTGGTTTGTTTGACAGCCTGTGCATTTGGCGGGGTTAAAGGAGCTGTTACAGCACGTAACGCTACTGGTATTTTCACCGGAGTCCGTCCGAGGCAGTTTAGCAATGCTGGTATAACAGCCAGAGAGGCAAATATTGCAGCCAGCACTGAGCACAGCATGGGCCATGAAAGATAGCCTTCCAGATAAATCCAAATCGGCGAGAGAACCATCAGCCCTACGGCTATACCATTTGTGGCCAGCACATAGGCTAGCTGACGCCGTTCTGGCATCACATACATATCAATCAGAATACTGACTGGTACAAAAGTCAAAGCCGCCATTGCATATGCGGCGAACAGCAGAAAACCGAGCAAAAAAGTCAAAAAACTATTATCAGAAGAAAACAACAAAAATGCACACGCAGCAGACAACATGCCGGACAACAGTACATAGCTGGCACCACAACGGTCACACAGCTTTCCGACCATTGCTGAAAACACCCCTTGCGCCAAACCAAAGAAACCGCCAGCCAGAGCCATTGCCTCAATACCAACACCATAATGATGCACCAGACCGGTAAAATTAATTTGGTAGACACCCTTTATAGCCGTACTGATAAACATCACCATAAAGCCGTAGCCTACCACCAATCCAGTCAGGATCGCGCGCATGGAGTATTTCTCCCTAAAATTAGTTTAATTATTATTTTTAAAGTTAACCTGAAACGCATACAATATACCTTGAAACCACAACATTAATACAACATCTTTCCATATACAACCACTACATTGATATATTGCCAGCAACTGTAAAAAACTGTGATACAGTAATGGACATCAGGCTGTCTACGCTACCCAATCATTGGGTGCTGTATCCTACAAATAACGTACTGCTACGGCTGTGATACAGCCTGTTAGTGATGAAAATACATCCGCTTAAGATAACCCGTTACTCTACATTCATCCGTCAAAATCACACCATGAGTTTACTTCCTGTTTTCAAGTTTATAGAGGATAAAACATGAACCGGCCGCCCGAATTAAAACGGACTCTGAAAAACAGACATTTACAATTGATTGCCATCGGCGGAGCAATCGGCACCGGCTTGTTTATGGGTTCCGGCCGCACCATCAGTCTGGCCGGCCCTTCCGTACTGTTTACCTATATCATCATCGGTACATTTCTGTTTTTTGTCATGCGGGCCATGGGTGAATTACTCTTGCATAACCTGCAATACAAATCTTTTGTTGATTTCACAACGGATATTCTCAACCCTACTGTTGGATATTATGTTGGGTGGTCTTACTGGTTTTGCTGGGTGGTGATTGGCATGGCCGATATTGTCGCTATTACCGGCTACACCCAATTCTGGTGGCCGGAGGTACCCCTGTGGCTACCCGGTATTATCTGCATCATCATTCTGCTAACGCTCAATCTGCTATCAGTGAAGCTTTTTGGCGAGCTGGAATTTTGGTTTGCGCTGATTAAAATTTTGGCCATTCTTGCTTTAATTGGCTGTGGCGGCTATCTGCTCATAACCAGTTTTGTCAGTTCCAACGGTATTCAAGCCAGAATCAGCAATCTGTGGTCGTACGGAGGCTGGATGCCTCACGGGTGGTCTGGTTTCTTTGCTGCCTTTCAAATTGCAATATTTGCCTTTGTTGGTATAGAGCTTGTTGGTACTGCTTCAGCCGAAACTGACGATCCCACCACTACACTACCGGCAGCCATCAATAAAATACCGGTACGTGTAATTGTTTTCTACGTATTGGCTCTGACTATCATCATGACCGTCACACCATGGAGTATGGTGGCACCAGACCGCAGCCCGTTTGTTAACATGTTTACGCTCATTGGCATCAGCGCGGCCGCCACAATTATTAATTTTGTTGTACTGACTTCCGCGCTTTCTTCAGCCAACAGCGGTATGTACTCCACTGGCCGCATGTTGTACGGCCTATCTCGCAACGGGGTAGGTCCGAAGGTATTTGCCCGTTTGTCAGCCTCCGGCGTACCGCAAAACGGTTTGTTATATTCTTGTGCACTATTGCTGATCGGCGTCTTTCTGCTTTATGCCGAAGGTGATGTCATGAAAGTATTTACCATTGTGACCACTGTTTCCAGCATCTGCTTCATCTTTGTCTGGGCAGTAATCCTAATTGCCTATTTACGCTATCGTCGCCTTTTCCCAGAAGCACATGCGCGCTCCGTTTATAAAATGCCGTTTGGCATTCCGATGTGTTATGTGTGTCTGATATTTTTTGCGTTTGTGCTGTATTTGTTTAGTCAGGACAAAGATACGCTTACCGGACTGGTAGCCACTCCGGTCTGGTTTATCCTGCTAACCCTGTTCCTGCCTCTGTATCGGCAGCAATTGAAAAAACGCATTTCCTATACCGATTCAAAGCACAACCATTAACGACAAAAAATCTGTCCTGTTTTAATGCAGCCACTACACCAAAACAGGACAGAATAATAAAAATAACGTGCGTACACACTTTATTTTTAATCGTTATAGTCAGGATAATGCCAGAAAGGTTGACCTAGTTGTGGCGTAGAAGCCTGTGCACTATGCCGCGGTATAACCGGTGTCGCTTCATAAGCCAGTCTGCCGGCTTTTACCGCCTGAGCGAAAGCTTCTGCCATCAACACCGGAGCACCACTGCGTGAAACGGCAGTATTCAGCAGCACCCCATCAAAACCCCATTCCATTACAGCGGCCGCATGTGAAGGCAATCCCAGCCCCGCATCCACAAGTAATGGAGTATCAGGTAAATGTTCACGCAGCACATGCAGGGCATATTCATGCACGGGTCCCAGTCCGGTGCCAATCGGTGCTGCCCAGGGCATCAAAGCCTGACAGCCGGCATCAAGTAAACGGCGGCAAGCTATCAGATCTTCCGTACAATAGGGCAGTACCTTAAACCCATCTTTAATCAGGATATCTGCCGCCTGTACCAACTGAAACACGTCCGGCTGTAAAGTATGGTCATCGCCAATCAGTTCCAGCTTAATCCAGTCTGTGGCAAAAACTTCGCGTGCCATCTGTGCTGTTGTTACTGCCTCTTGCACACTCAGGCAGCCGGCTGTATTAGGCAAAATAGGCAAATCTAGTTCCTGTAGTAATCCCCACAGACCCTGACCATGCTCTGCCGAAGTAGCACCCTGCCGGCGCAAAGCCACTGTTATCATTGCCGGCTGAGATTTTCTAACTGCTGCCCGCAGTATTTCCGGATTAGGATAAGCAGCGGTTCCCAGCAGCAAACGACTTTCAAACTGCTCATTATATAGTTGTAAAGCCATCAGCTCTCTTTCCGCAAAACAGTAATATCGAATATTGTCCAAACAGCCGCCAAGCACTGTCCAGAAGAAGAAAGACTAGATTTTATAACCAGAACAATATCTTTGCATCTGATTTCAATTAATAGGAAAAATCAGTTAGTACAAAATGAAAAAGCAGGCAATCGATTGAGTATTTATCTTATTTTCATAATTCATTACGCATAAAATAATCAAGCTTAGAAATAAACCGCACAACAGAGCAGAGGTCAGACACAAATATAAAAATGCCCATGACACTTATCCAGTATCAAGCGTCACACTGACACTTCATTATGTGGATAAACATGGGCAAAAACAAAAAACTATCTCTGCTGATAGCCGGAATATCAAGAAATTCAGCATCCGGCCATCATTACTCTAGTCTACTGAAATTCTGGGTCTGGTTTTTTAGTCAGACGGTTACGCAAATCGCGGCGAAAAATTTCAATAGTCCACATCCACAGCAAGGTACCAATCAGCTCAGAAAAGAGCTCATCAAAAGGCAGATTCCACGGAGCAGGCGACAAATTCATGACTGGCAGCATAATACCGTGGAACAAAATAGTTACCCCAATACCAAAGGCCATACCCTGCCATAATTTTACTTTAGGAAAAATTTCTGCTGCCATGCAGTAAATGACAGCCCAGACAATAGAAAACAGGATGTGTATCAGACTGCCACCCCAGTTCACTACTTGGTCGGAATAAGTGTAAACCATATTGTGAATATCAATGCCCATATCCTGAATCATCTGAATCGGAGGCGGCACACGGTCTGGTGTGCGCGGTGGCATGATACCTTCGGTACCAGATTTCACAAAAGCCGAAATCAGCCCCCCCATAATACCGGCAAAAAAAGCCACCCCAAAACTGCGGCTGGCCGGTTCGGTACGAGCAAACAGATTAGACATAATTAACGCCCTTTTGATATGTTAACAACAACTATTGATTTGTATTATTCATGTAAAACAGGGGCGCAAGTGTAAATGTAGATTAAAGGCAAAATCAAGCAAATTTACCCTTCTGCGTTCTCCAAAACAGTATATATGACAAAATCAATTATTATACTGGCATTAAAGATTATTCAGCATATTGATATTACCGACAAATAAAATACGATTACTTTTATGGAATATTTAGCCTGAAATTTACTGCTTTATTTAAAAGTGAACAAATTACCCACTTCAGCTTTAGCCAGCACGGGCAAAGACGAGCAACAAAAAACCCTGTATGCATACAGGGTTTGCTTACAACCATTTTGCTACCGTACTAACCGCCCACTACCGGACTCACAATGTCCACTTTATCCTGCTCCTGCAAGACATAGCCACCATATTCCTTACGGGCAACAAAAGCAGTGTTTACGGCCACTGCAAAAGGTGTTTCAGGATTAATATGCACAACCAGTTCCCCTAGCGTGCGGCCATCAAACTCTATTACCTCATCATTAACGCATAATTTCATTCTATTGATTCTCCATTCTGGCTTACCGGCACAGCATCTATGTGATAGCGCGCGTCTGCATCTGGAAGTGGCTGCTGTTGCATCAACGCCTGAATAACCCGCACAGTAGCCAGACTGACAGTAGGTGAAATCATAAATCCATGCCTAAACAAACCATTAACAGCCACCAATCGATTATCTATATCATAGCGTATTTCTGGATTTTCATGATTGAGCGTTGGCCGTAGCTGCGCCAGACTTTCCAGAATCCGTCCTTCACCAAAAGCCGGATGAACGCAATGCAAAGCAGACATGAGCTCCAATCCGCTACGCACACTTAGCGGACTATCATCTTCACTTTCAATCTGGGTAGCACCAATCACAAACAAATGATTCTGTTTCGGCGCAATATAAATAGGATAACGCGGATGTAGCACCCGTACTGGCCGGTGAAGTGTCACATCTGGAGCATGAATACGCAGCACTTCTCCCCGAATACCGCGCAGACGGCTATTTGCCTGATTGTTCCAGCTTTTTTTACCGCCAAAACCGCGACAATCCAGCGTCCATTCAGCCAATTTTGCACATTCAGCCGGCTCACTTTCGCGTTCCCAATAACAGGTTACCTGCCGGCGCTCAAGCATATCTGCCAGTGCCAGCAGTGTCTGACGATTATCCAACTGGCCTTCTGTTGGTAAAAACAGTCCTTGCTGAAAACGGCCAGCCAGCTGCGGTTCTTGTTCATCAATTTGCTGACTGTGCCAATGCTGACAGCGGCTGCTATCCTGATGAGCCCGTTGCAAATCTCGTGTAAACTGCTGAGCCAGCTCTCGATCCTGTGGATGCCAGACAATTAATGATCCATTCTGCTGCATGAATACCGGAGTTGGAAATATATCCACCCACTTACGCCAGATTGGCAAACTGGAATATCCCAACTGAACCACCAGCGGCGTGGCTTCCACAGCTTCAGCTGTAGGCGCCAGCATCGCTGCTGCAGCAAATGCAGCGCTGCCTTCTCCATTTCGATTACCGGCATTGAACAGCACCACTTTAGAGCCCTGCTCTGCCAGTAACCACGCAGTCAGACGTCCCAGCAACCCACCGCCCAAAACGGCAACATCATATTGTTTCATTGCGCACCTGTCATATTAAACCGAATCTTAATCTGTTCCTGAATCAAGCATATTTTGTTTTGGTAAAAATATTTTCCCGACAAAACATTACACAGCACCCAGTCCTCCTCCGCTTGAACAAACCGGCTTCAGCGGGTATAACCGCAGATATTCCCCAACAATAGACTTTACTATGGCCAAGGTTTTCCCTCTGCATCCTAAACACCCCGAACGAATCTGCTGGGGCTGTGATAAATACTGTCGTGCCGATGATTTACAATGCGGCAATGGTAGTATCCGCATTCCGCATCCGTGCGAGGATTTCGGTGCACAATGGTATCTTGAGGGTGATTGGTCCGGCTTGCTGTCTGAAACACAACGCAAACAAATTATCGCTTCTAACCAGCCATCAGCAAAAGAAATCAAACCGCACAAACCGCATATCAAACTAACGTTAAAAAAATAATCTTATCCTGATATCACTGCAACTAGTCCAGATTGACAAAACCTATCTTCAACACAGACCAATAGCCAAAACCTACTCAAATCTGATTTATTTCGTCCATCGTTAGCAGAATAAATTAAAGAGCATCGCAGGCACTGGTTAAACGCCAAGCTGTTTCAATCACACAAAATATCAAGTTAAATATTATTGTAAAAACATTACTTTAATTTGAGAATTATTTTACAGAAATAAAACATAAAAAGATACGCTGATCCATTCCGGTACCAGCTTAGTGAATGCGGTAACTTTCATCGTTATCTCACCCGACCAACTCAATCCAGAGTTGGAAACAACAAAACATAAAAAAGAAAGATAAAGCTTATGCTTTAAAAAGCCAGCCAATATCGCAGTAGTGTTTAAAGCCTTAAAAAAATAAACCGCCTGCAAAAAAGCTGCAGGCGAGTATATTACTGCATAATACCTCTAATTTAAGATTATCCCTTTGTATTCTTGGCTATTTTATCAGACGTTATGTCCAGTTACAGACTGTAATTTATTAACACTGATTTGGCAATAGTTCGTAAAGTTATCGTATCAAAAGACAATAATCATCCCATTTATTATCAATATTTAATTTTAAATTGCTTATAAAAAATAAAATAATTAATTTTATTGCCATAAAATACAAAACAGGCAGATGATTGTCATATCATCTGCCTGTCTATCAGCAGTAATAATCTGCCGAAGAATAATATGGGTTAGCCCATCTGTACTGCCTGAATAGCCGTTAAAGCAATGGTATACACAATATCTTCAATTAGTGCACCACGCGACAAATCGTTTACCGGTTTATTCAGACCCTGCAACATCGGCCCCACACTCAGCACATGCGCACTGCGTTGCACAGCCTTATAAGTAGTATTACCGGTATTTAAGTCCGGGAATACAAACACAGTAGCCTGCCCAGCAACCTTGCTGTCCGGCGCCTTCTGTCTGCCCACACTAGGCACACTGGCCGCATCATATTGCAATGGCCCATCAATATGCAGATCAGGACGTTTTTGCTGTGCCAACTTAGTAGCTGCTGTCACCGTCTCCACATCAGCACCACTGCCGGATGAACCGGTAGAATAAGAAATCATCGCCACTTTAGGCTCAATACCAAATGCTTTAGCAGAATCGGCAGACTGAATGGCAATATCTGCCAGCTGCTCGGCAGTAGGATTCGGATTAACAGCACAGTCACCATATACCAGCACCTGATCCGGCATCAGCATAAAGAATACGCTGGATACCAGACTGGCACCCGGAGCTGTTTTGATTAATTGCAGAGCCGGACGAATGGTATTGGCCGTAGTATGTACTGCGCCAGACACCAGACCATCCACATCACCGGTTGCCAGCATCATCGTGCCCAACACTACCGTATCCTGCAATTGCTCAGTGGCCTGTTCAGGTGTCAGACCTTTGCTTTTTCTCAGTTCTACCATCGGTGCAACATAGCGTTCACGGATTGTGTCTGGATCAATGATTTCCAGTGAAGCCGGTAATTGAATATTTTTTTCCCGTGCTACTGCTTCCACTTCTTCTTTTTTAGCCAGCAACACACAGCGCGCAATTCCTTTATTTTCACAAATGGCCGCTGCGGCAACCGTGCGCGGTTCACTGCCCTCCGGCAGCACAATACGTTTATTGGCCGCACGGGCACGCGCCATCATCTGAAAGCGAAATGCTGCCGGCGCAAGATGCTCTGTCAATGGTTTAGCCTGTGCTGCACTCAGTAGCTGAGCATTCAATTGCGCAGCCACTGCACTGGCTACATCCTTAGCCTGAGCCACATCAATTTCAGCCGGAAGAGCAGTTACCACACCCAGACAATCAATTTTGCAGCCATGTGCGGTCAGTTCAGACTGTACCTCGGCAGCAAACCCAGCTGCAGGAGCATGCTCGGCATCAGCAGTCAGAATAAAGCCACTGATTTCTGTGTGGCCATGCGCATAATCATGCGCAGCCAGCAACAACTGCGCTGCAACCAAAGCAGGAGTACGATTTGCAATCGCTGCCACAAGAATTACCCGTGCGTTCAGCGCTGCCGCAATTTTCACATTTTGTGCCGGCAGATAAGTGCGACCCGCTTCCGGAACCGCACCTTCAATCACCACCACATCATGTTTTGCCTCAGCCAGCTGATGAAAAGCAGCAACAAACTCTTCCACAGCATCATCTGCTTGTCCCTGATATACCCGCTCATCCAAAGCATTCAGCGACTGTGGTTCAGGCAAAGTTTGCTGCAATACCGCCTGCACCAGTGCACCGGTATTATCCGCAGCTGTACTTGCGGTTACTGGTTTATAGTACAGCGGCACCTGTCCGGCTTGTAAAAATATCTGCGCCACACCCAGACCCACACAGGTCAAACCAGCCTGTGATCCAGTAGGCACCAGCAAAAATTGCGACATAAAAATCCCTTTCGTTGAACTAACACCAGCAGCAAACGCCGCATTTATTTTATCGCTAACGATTATAATTTACTTCGCTGCACTGCATACCGAGATACATCAATTTTTGCATGAAAAAACATAAGTCAGCCGAATATACATCATAAGCATAATAACACTTGATTTATCAGGCATGGCAGCAGTAACACAACTATCGCGACAACAGCACTTTAGAACCAAGCAAACTGCACAAACTGCCAACATAGCCATGCCTAATACTGTGTTAACCAGTCGAACTTTTATATATGCTCTTCCGGCACAATGCGCTTCCAATCCTGATATTTATTTCATATCGCTAATTTCGTATTTCTGTATTTCCTAATTTTTAAGTACGCTTAATTCAGCAATCGCATCTTTAAATTATTTATTCACATGAACCATAGGAGACATTAAAAACTAAATAATCAAAAAAGACTCTACCGTCAGACAAAAACAGAATGGTGCACTTCAGACTGAAAAGCAATGATCAACTGCCTGATGGAAAACACTGATAACAGCCGAATCTTTACGCACTTTAATAAAATACTGCCCATCCACTATTCATTCAGCTCACACTAGGGTACACATGTTGAAAAAAAAATTTTTCTATGCAATGGCTTTTGTTTTTCTTACATTATGCACACTATATTTATACGGAAGGAATAATATGGCCAGATTAACAACCGAGCAAACCAGCGCACGCACCACTGAAGGATTAACGACCATTAGCTCTTCTTTCAATGCCCCCACAGGAATTGCCTTCGACACTAAAGGCGCAATGTACGTTACAAACTGGTCAGGTAACTCAATCACTAAAATAAACACCAACGGCAAACGTGAGACCGTTTATGCCAATATTGAAGCACCAGCTGGTATTGTTATTGATGCACAAGATAATATCTATGTATCATCCTACGATGGAGATTACATTTTAAAAATCAATGCCAACGGTAAAGCTGAAAAAATTTCAGATGGCTACCATACCCCTACAGGTATTGCTTTTTCCAACACTGGCAAATTGTTGGTTACCAACCGTTCCACTGGAGAAATCGTATCACTGGATTTAAACAGCGGCCGCAAAGAAATCATTGCCCGGGGTTTAACCACACCAGTGGGCGTCACCCAATTACCGGATAACAGCTTAGTTGTTTCCCAGTATAGCGGTCGCCTCACCCTAATCTCACCAGATGGCAGCCAGACAGAATTGGGTCAAGAATTCAACCGTCCAGGCGTAGGCATTGTTACTGTTTCTCCAAACGTCGTTGCTGTGATTGACAACGGGGCTGACATGGTGCGTACAGTAGACGTTAAAACAAAAACTGTAAACACCTTAGTTAACTCAATACCAGGAGCTGTGGCATTAGCTTATCATCAGAATCGCTACTATATAGGCGCTTGGCAAAACAGCACCGTCTACGCATATACGCCACGAAACTAAACGGAAACAACAGCCAGCAACAAAACTTCTGAAAATCAAGGCATCGAATCTGGCTAACTGGTCAAAAGAAAACCTGAATTGCTAAAAGCCAGTTCAGGTTTTCTTACATCATTCCTGTTCAATTATCCAAAGCTATTCAGAACTATTAATAAAATATTTTTTCTCCAAATAAGCGTTGAAAAAAGTCAGGGTGCTTAGAGCTTTCCATTCATTACACAGCAATAGCCAGATAAATAGAATAAAAGCATATCAGTATCATTTCAAATTTGCATAATCGGTAGACTTATAATTCCTTACGCTTCAGTATTGATAATGTTAATATGCTGATTTTATATCGTATCTTTTTTTTGTTTACGTAGCCGAGGAAAGAAATAAATGAGAAAAATACTATTGGCTTTTCTGTGTCTGATATTGGCAAGCTGTGTAGTATCTGTAAAACCGGAAGATAAATTCAAATCCGGTGATTATATCGGGGGAGTAAAAATTCTGGCTAATAACTTCAATGCAAAAAGCAAAAAGCTGCAACAGAAAAATAAACCATGGAAAGATAAAGACATTCAGTACTTACAAACAACAGTAGCAGAACTGATTGCCATGGCTCAGAAAAATATCCAGCAAGCTACACCATCTGATTATAATAAACGGATTAAAAATTATCAGCTACTACTGACACTAAAAACCGAGCTCGAAGATAAAAGCTATAGTCCATATATAGAAAAATATCTCAGCCTGTACACAATAAATGGAATAAAAGAATCACTGGCTAAACAGTTTTATCAGCAGGCCAACGAAATTGTACCTGCCTACAGTGATGATTATCTGCGCAAAGCAAAATTATATCGGCAGGGCTATGAGTATTTCAATTATCAAGATATTTTTAAACGTGCTGAAGATAATCAAAATATGTATTATAAAACTGCGGCACAGGAATTTTACACAGACGCACAGGCTGATATACGTGAACGCAATTATAAACAGGCAGCCGCAAACTTCCGCAAAGCACATGAAGTATATCTGCCTTTAGGCAATTATAAAGACAGCGCCAAACAAGCAGACATTTATGAAAAAAAATGGCGCACCATTGAAGCAGAAAAACATTACCAGCAGGCACAAACCATAATTCGCCGCGCAAAGCGTCTGAGTGAATATCGCGAAGCTGCTACCTTATACCGTGCTGCCAGCGAGGTATACAGCCCATATGGTAATACCTATAAAAATTCCACCAAACTGGCAAGTATGTATGCGCAAAAAGGACAAATACACATTTTCGTCCGCGGCAACAACTATCTCGCTGATAACATACGTTCCGCATTACAAAAAAATTATGTTAATTTTGTCGATAATGCCAGTGCCGCCAATTTAGTGATTGATGTAAGCATGAACCGCGGCCAGTTTCAACAGTATAAAGAAAATATTGAAACCCAAAACCTCCATGAAAATCTGCGTGTAGGATCAAAACAGGTGGCAGATGAACACGGTAATATGGTTAATCAAGATGTGTATAAAGATTTCTATTTCAAAAAATATAGTGTCAAAACTGTAAATGAAGCAGAAATGATGGCTGAAGTACACACCAGAGGTCTGTACGCCCTAAATCGCAACTACCGTGCAAAAACAACTTCATCACAGACTTATTACTGGTTTGATGGAAACGTACCCAAAAAATATACCGCATATACCGAAGGTAAACTGCTTGCTCGCGAAGAACAATTTAATCAAACACGCCAAAAACTATGGTCACAGATGAGTGGTGATTTTTATGAAATGAACAGAATACTGGCCACTCAATAACTTTCACCACCTAAAGCCGCGATTTATTTCAGTGCTTGTAGCACCAGCAGAGCAAGCACTGATTTAAGTTCTACCTGTAATAGGGGCATTATGGTACAAACAGTGTTGGACTGGCAGAAAGAAGGCAAATAATGCTATTTAAAAGAAAAAACCCCTACTACAATCCAAAGAAATCGCATCATACACCTTACGGATTCTGTAATTTAGAACCAACAACCATCAAACAGCTTGACGTCTATCGCTGGAGCTTAGAAAGACACATCCACCATCTGCCCAAGCCACCTCAGCAAGGTTATGCACATTTTGCCCGTGAGTGGACGCAGTCACCAGATTTCACCCTCTCCGGTAATCGCCTATGGTGGATTAGTCATGCCACATTGCTCATACGTCTGAATCAATGCATGATTATTACCGACCCAGTGTTCTCGCAACGGGTATCGCCTGTATCCTTTGCAGGACCAAAACGCCGTACACAGCCAGCTGCAAGCATTGCCGAGCTACCCCATATAGATGTCATTGCCATTTCTCACAACCATTACGACCACCTAGACACAGCCAGTATTCGTAAACTGGCCGCACGTTTTCCCAATATCAACGCAGTCGTCCCCTTAGGACTAAAACGAAAACTACAGCAATTGGGCATTAACAACGTAACAGAACTAGACTGGTGGGAACAAACAAACATTCATAATATCTGCTTTCACGCCGTACCGGCACATCACTGGAGCCAGCGCAGCCTGTTAGACCGCAATCACACTTTATGGTGTGGCTGGATGATGCAAACACCTGAAGGCAGCAATACTTATTTCAGTGGCGACACCGGTTTCAGTGAAATCATGTTCCGCCAGATTGCCGAGCACTTTACCTCCACAGACATGGCAGCTATCCAGATCGGAGCCTATGCACCACGCTGGTTTATGCATAATCAGCACATTGATCCCGAACAAGCTGTAGCCATATTTAATATTCTGCGTTGCCGTCAGGCCATAGGCATGCACTGGGGCGCTTTCGAGCTGGCCGATGAACCTTTGGATGAACCACCGCAACTACTGGCCGCAGCCAGAGTTCGGCATGGATTATTACCCGATTGTTTTGAAAGCATCAAAATGGGAGACAGCCGCCCGATCACCTCTTCCTAACCCCAATAACAGAAACCGTTTCATGCTTCTGAAAAATTTCACTAGCCACAGCAAATAAAACATTAAAACTAAGGTTCGGATAATATAAAAAAATCAACCCCATTCTTCTGAATGGGGTTGATTTTATCTTATATGTGATTGCGCAAATCAGCCATCATCCGGTTAAATTCTTCCCGATAGGCCGGCGCTACATACGGACGCAGCAAAGTCAACGTCTGATGGGTACCGCGGTATTTAGAGTCCTCAGTTAGCTTACGTTCATACAGCGCACTGTCATAATCACACCAATATTTTGTAATTAGCCAGATATTTACAGCCATTTCCTTACGAGCAATTTCATCGGTCTGAATAAAGCCGGTATCTGTCAGCTGCTGCAACAAATTTTGCAGCAGCGGCGACACCCTTACACGGGTAAAATTATTGTGCTCACCCAGAAGTTCAGCACTTCGCGACAGCATTGCATTCAAATCACTAAATAAAAAACGGTATCGCCACATTACATCATACACACCAAACATATAATTCTTAATGGCATTCGTATCCTGCGGCGTCTCCACCTGCTGCAGATAGCACAGCAACTCCTCACTATAGCGCTTAAAGAGCTGCATAATGATTTCATCTTTATTGCGAAAATGATAATACAAATTGCCCGGGCTGATGCCCAAATAAGAAGCAATATGATTCGTACTGATGTTGCGTTCACCCTCCTCATTAAACAGCTTCAGACTAGCATCAATAATACGATTATAAGTATTGGGGCGTGATTCTTTCACCATATTCATTTCTTTCAGATTATGCTGTCTCTTACTGCACAAATCATACTAACGGCATTTTTATCAGACTACTGAGCGCCGTTACTGAGGCTGCCATATGGGCTCAGGCTCCAGCCGCACCTGAAAACGCTGTGCCACACAATTCTGCACATATTCAGACAGCGCTACCACATCAGCGGCAGAGGCATGATCTTTATTTACCAGAACCAGCGCCTGCCGCTCGTGTACCGCAGCACCACCCAACTGAAATCCTTTCAGGCCACACTGGTCTATCAGCCAGCCAGCTGCCAGTTTCACTTGTCCGTCCGGCTGCGGGTAATGCGGTAAGGACGGATATTGTTTCAAAAGGCTAGAAGCCAGTGTAGCTGGCACAACTGGATTTTTAAAGAAACTGCCGGCACTCCCAAGCACCTGCGGGTCAGGCAGCTTTTGCTTGCGGATATGGCACACAGCCTGTGCCACTATACTGGCGGTCAAAGCTTGTCCCTGTGCCAGTTCTGACGCCACCTGTGCCAAATCACCATAACGCAGCTGCGCTTTAAACACATGCGATAGCACAAACCGCACCGCCACAATCAGATAACGTCCCTCAGCATGTTTAAAAATACTGTCGCGATAAGCAAAACCGCACTCATCACAGTCAAGCCAGCACAGCTCATTCGTTTTAAAGTCGTAAACCTGCACCGCGTCAATACACGACTGCACCTCAACACCATAGGCGCCAATATTCTGTACCGGTGCTGCCCCCACCGTACCGGGTATCAGGCTTAGATTCTCCAGTCCGCACCAACCCTGAGCCAGCGTATATTGTACAAAATCATGCCAGTTTTCACCCGCGGCTGCTTCAACCACCACACGGTCTCCATCATCCGCCACCAGTTCAATACCACGATTGGCTACACGCACCACTAGCCCCGGATAATCAGCACAGAATAGAATATTACTCCCACCGCCCAGCCATAGCACGCGCTCGGGTTCAAATTGGGGTAAAGCCATGATTTTCGGCAACTGTTCAATATCAGTCAGCGACACCAACCAGCGTGCACGTACCGGCAACGCAAAAGTATGCAGCGGCTGTAAATCAGCATATTCTGTCACATCCATCATGATTCCTTTTCCGCCTGCATCAGCGCAAATCGCTCACTCTGCCGGTGCAAATACCATACCAGAGCCACCGCCGCACCGGTTAGCGCTAGCACCAAAGCCAGCCAGAAACCATACAAAGCCATACCGAAATACAAGCCAAACAGACATCCAAAACCCAGACCCAAACCCCAAAAACTAAATGCATGAATCAGCATCGGAATCTTGGTCAGCTTATAGCCGCGCAGCGCGTACGAAGCAATCGTCTGCGTAGCATCGGATAACTGAAAAACGGCCGCAAAAATCAGCAGTGTGCCGCCCAGCAATACGACCTCCTGATCAGCTGTGTACAAACCCACCCAGAAGTGCCGAAACAATAACAGCAGCACACCGGTAAAGCACGCACCCAGCAGTCCCATACTCAGACCCACACCAGAAACAAAACGGGCGCGTTGCCATTTGCGCGCACCTACTGCCTGTCCCACACACACCGCCAGCGCAATACCAACACTTTGCGGCAACATATAAATCAGCGACGTAATACTGATTACCACCTGCTGAGCCGCCACCTGAGTCACACCAAAACGCGCAATCAGCAAGCTGATAAATGTAAACAGGCTCACTTCAAGGAAAAACGACATCCCAATCGGAATACCCAATCGCAATAGCGAAGCCTGTACACGCCAGCGCGGACGTTCAAATCGAGCAAACAGCGCAAACGGTGCAAAATACCGCTGACGAACCACATAAATGCCCAGCACAATAGCATTAAACCAAAAACAAATAGCCGAAGCCAGACCACAGCCTGCCCCTCCCAACTCCGGCATTCCATACTTGCCATAAACAAAAATATAATTCAGTGGAATATTCAGCAACAGCGCAATCAAGCTCACCACCATAATCGGTTTTGGTCGGTTTAAAGAAGAGGCAAATGCATAAAAAGCTCGATGAATCATCGCTGCCGGCATACCCAAGGCAATAAAGAACACAAACTGACCAAATACACCATCCACATACGTGCCCATATTCAGCCAGTGCTGCATCGGCTTAATCAGCACCCACAGCAGCAACATGCCCAATATGCCCAGAAACAAACCGAACCACAGTCCTTGCCGACCCTGCTCACCGATTTCTGTGGTTTTACCGGCGCCATACAACTGTGCCAGAATCGGCTGCAAAGCCGTCATCACCCCCAGAAATGTAATATAAAGCGTAATGAACACATTCGAACCCAGAGCCACCCCAGCTAGATCATTGGCACTGGCATGGCCAGCCATCACCGTATCCACTACTCCCACACCCACCTGCGCTGCCTGTGCCACAAGAATCGGCAACGCCAGACGCAACAACCTGCGGCATTCAGCCCACAATTCACCACGTCCATGCAGATTCAGTTCAAACAACATCTTTCACCTACAAACTTAAACAATACAAACAATAAAAGACAGCAAACCATCACAGCCATCAAGCAGCCTGTTACCGCGCAGTAAACAATAAAACAGGCTGCCTGAATTTCTCCAGACAGCCTGCCAGCCAGAAAATCAGTTAGGCGCGTTTGCGGAATTCAAAAGTACGCGAATCGATTTCCACCTTATCGCCATTTTCAATATAAGCAGCTACCTGAATCTCAGCTCCACCTACCAAACGGGCATTCTTCATCACTTTACCAGAAGTATCACCTTTTACCGCAGGCTCCGTGTATTCCACTTCACGCACGATAATAGTTGGCAGCTCCACTGAAATAGCACGGCCGTCATAGAAAGTCACTTCACATTTTTCTTCCATGCCATCCACAATAAACTTGATGGCATCACCGATGTTTTCAGCTTCCACTTCATACTGATTGAATTCATCATCCATAAACACATACATCGGGTCAGCAAAATAGCTATAAGTACACTGCTTACGATCCAGTACCACTACATCAAACTTCTCATCGGCTTTATAAACCGTTTCCGTAGCAGCACCAGTCAGCAAATTTTTCAGTTTCATTTTCACCACGGCAGCATTACGACCGGATTTATTGTATTCGGACTTCTGCACCACCATTGGATCATTGCCCACCATAAATACATTACCCGGGCGCAATTCTTGTGCGGTTTTCATCTTTAATCTAACTTCCAAAAATGTTCAGCAAATAATAAGTACATCATTTTAGCGGAAGATGGCAGAATCTGGCTAGTTTTTCAAGCGCATTGTCCTGCGCATGCAGCATTTCAGACCACGCGGCTGCCGCTTTTACCCAACTTTGCCAATTGCCACACAAATTCTGCCACGCCACCACACGGCTTAACTCATCCAGCTTGCCAGCTCCATTTAAATCATCCGACAAAGCCATAAACGCCCTTTGCAGCTCTACTGGCCATCCTGTCGTAGCCTTTGCCCAGAAAGCATGCAGTTTTTGCACATGCGCATTCTCGTTCTGCCGATAAATATGCCAGAAAAAAGGTAAACCGGCCCATAAAGCACGCACAAAACTGTCTTCTCCCCGCACAATTGCCGCATCAGCCAGCCACAGTAGCTGATCAAACGCCGCCTGTGGTACAAACGGAATACGCACCATTGTGACATTATCCAACTCATATATGGCACCATCTTCACGCAAGGCATCTGTCGGCACAATCGAAACCGCACGCAAACTTTCCACCACCTGCCCACCAGCCAGCCACAACGTCACCGGCGTACCACCCTGCTGCCACATGTTCAACCATTGTGGCCAGCACACTGAAGCATAGGCAAATACCAGCCACAACTGGCCTTTATGCTGCTCAGGCAAACCATACTGTTGTCGGAATGCCTGCTGTAACTGTGGCTGCTGCCTAAATACAGCACGTTTTGTCAGATAATCTTTTTCACGCAGCAGGCCGCCACTGGCTGCATCCATACCCATAAACCAAAAGTACTTTTTCAGTCCGTCAGCCTGTAAGGACGGCATAGCATGCAAATCCAACGCCCAGTCTTCAGCCGTCAGATATTCCCAGTTTAGCCACAAAGGCTGACACCGGCTCATTCGTGCCCGCACTGCGTCAGGTAACGTACAACCAAAAGTTTCTATTACCAATACCGGATCAATAGCCTCAGCCAGCTGTCGCTGCATCAGCTGCTTATCCTGCCAGACTTCTACCATTACATGGGGCAAATACCCTTCCCGCTCCGGTACCAGCTTATTCAGAGCTTTCACATCATCAATCCACAGACGTACGCGTAGACAGAAATACTCTGCCAGCAGACAGCTTAAACGCCAGCCCACGCCCACATCACCAAAATTATCAATTACTCGGACAAATACCCACGCCTCAGCAACCAAATCATCCGAAAGCGTATTTGCAGATTGATTCTTACTACACATTAAAAAATCCTTACCCAAAGTCCGGATCCATAGCAGAAAATCGCCAATTTCCCATCTGTCAAGATAAAAACAGGCTTGACAAAACGATTTTATCCACATGAATTAAACCAGTCATGCTAAAGTCTGTAAAAAATCTGAACTGCTTTAATTTTTACAAACATTTTTTTTAAATATATGATTTTAAAAGAAATTTATTTTAGGCTTATTTTTTAGGCAAGCCCATGCAAGTCTTGATTTATAGGCAATTATGCAAGCCAGACTTTCATTTTCCACAGATTTATCCACAAATATTGTGGGCATATCTTTAAACCCTTTAACAACAAGGTTTTTTACAGCAAAACAACTCCAAAAAGAAAAATAGTCAGAAACCATTAGCCGCTATGGTAAAATAAACAATGCTCTCTATAGTAATAAAGCCATTATGTCAGATGCACTTTTTGCCAAAGAAACCATAGCAGTATCTCTAGAAGAAGAAATGCGCCGTTCCTATCTCGATTACGCCATGAGCGTAATTGTAGGACGAGCCCTTCCCGATGTACGCGATGGCCTCAAACCGGTTCACCGCCGCGTTCTTTACGCTATGCACGAACTCAACAACGACTGGAACCGTGCCTACAAAAAATCAGCACGTATCGTCGGCGATGTTATCGGTAAATACCACCCGCACGGTGATACCGCTGTTTACGACACCATCGTCCGCATGGCACAAGATTTCTCTATGCGTTACATGCTGGTGGATGGACAAGGTAATTTCGGTTCTGTGGATGGCGACAGTGCCGCTGCCATGCGTTACACCGAAATCCGCATGGCAAAAATTGCGCACGAATTACTGGCTGATATCGATCAGGAAACCGTCGATTTTATTCCAAACTACGACGGCAGTGAAAACGAGCCGGCTGTACTGCCTACCCGGATTCCAGCCTTATTGGTGAACGGTTCATCGGGCATCGCCGTTGGCATGGCCACCAACATCCCGCCTCACAACATCAACGAAGTAATCGGCGGCGCCAAAGCCTTGCTGGCCAACGAAAACCTCAGCGTTGACGAACTGATCGACCTGATTCCCGCACCGGATTTTCCTACCGGCGGCATCATCTACGGCCTTTCCGGCGTACGTGAGGGCTACCGTACCGGCCGTGGCCGCGTCATCATGCGCGGTAAAACCCACATCGAGCCCATTGGTAAGCACGACGACCGTGAAGCCATCATCATTGATGAAATCCCCTATCAGGTCAATAAAGCCAGATTAGTTGAAAAAATCGGCGAACTCGTACACAACAAAGTGCTTGAAGGCATCTCTGATTTGCGCGATGAATCCGATAAATCCGGCATGCGCGTGGTAATTGAGCTGAAACGCAACGAAAACGCCGAAGTCGTTCTTAACCAGCTGTACAAATTAACTCAGCTACAAGACAGTTTCGGCATCAACATGGTAGCGCTCGTAGACGGCCAGCCACGACTGCTCAATCTCAAACAGATACTGAGCGAATTCCTGCGTCACCGTCGCGAAGTCGTTACTCGTCGTACCCTGTTTGCCCTGCGCAAAGCTCGCGAACGTGGACATATCCTTGAGGGACAGGCCGTTGCTTTATCTAATGTTGACGAAATCATCGCCCTCATTAAAGCTTCTGCCACACCACCTGAAGCCAAAGCAGCCTTAACCTCACGTCCGTGGCGTTCCGGCCTCGTAGCCGACATGCTGGCTCGCAGCGACATCGATGTGCAGCTGGTGAAACCAGAGGATGCACCCAACAATACCGGATTAATTGGCAATGATTACTTCCTGTCGGATGCACAGGCACAAGCCATTCTGGATTTGCGTCTGCAACGCCTTACCGGACTAGAACAGGATAAAATTGTTGAAGAATACAGAAGTGTACTCGATAACATACTAGATTTGCTTGACATTCTGGCCAAGCCAGCACGTATCAACCAAATCATTCATGACGAACTGACCGCCATTCAGCAACAGTTTGGAGACGAGCGCCGCAGCGAAATCAACGCTTTCGGTGGCGACATCGCTGATGAAGACCTGATACCGCAGCGCGACATGGTGGTTACCCTCACCCACGGCGGCTACATCAAAACTCAGCAGGCAGACGATTATCAGGCACAACGACGCGGCGGCCGTGGCAAACAGGCCACTGCCACCAAAGATGAAGACTTCATCGAAACCCTGTTTGTTGCCAATACCCATGATTACCTGCTGTGCTTTACCAGCCTAGGCAAATGCCACTGGATAAAGGTGTACAAACTGCCTGAAGGCGGCCGCAACAGCCGCGGACGTCCGGTTAACAACGTAATTCAGCTTGAAGAAGGCGAAAAAATCAACACCATACTGCCGGTACGTGAATTCAGCGAAAACGAATACGTTTTCATGTGTACCGAACAGGGTATCGTTAAAAAAACCCCGCTTATCGATTTCTCCCGTCCGCGTACCGCCGGCATCATTGCCCTCGGACTCGACGAAGGCGACCACCTTATCGGTGCCGTTAAAACTGCCGGCAAACACGATATCATGCTGTTTTCCAACGGTGGTAAAGCCGTACGTTTCAGCGAAGACAACGTCCGCCCAATGGGGCGTAGCGCTCGCGGTGTACGCGGCATGAAACTGGCCGAAAACAATCAGGTGATCAGCTTATTGGCCTACGATGCCGAAGAAGATGGCAACAAACTGGTACTCACCGCCACTGCCAATGGTTATGGTAAGCGCACCATTGTAGACGACTACCGCCGCTCTGGCCGTGGTACTCAGGGCGTAATTGCCATCGATACCGGCGAACGAAATGGCGACATGGTTGCCGCCACCCTCGTAGCCGACAGCGACGATCTGATGCTCATTACCAGCGGTGGCGTACTCATCCGTACCAAAGTAGATCAGATACGCGCTACCGGCCGTGCTGCTGCCGGCGTCAAACTCATCAACCTCGATGAAGGCGAAAAACTGGTTAGCCTCGAGCGGATTGCCGAAGCAGAAGAAAACAGCAATACCGAAATAGATACACTGGATACGCACGACAACTGATGATTCCAGTGAACCAAAATAAAGCCGACTCTAAAAGTCGGCTTTATTTTACCTGTCCAAATAAATTCAGAATTAATAATTCATTGCCACACATTACTTGATAATAATAATGAAATCCACTATCATCTTTATCCACAAAAAGAAGTCACACTCAAAGGAAAAAACTATGTATGTTTGTCTGTGCAATGCCATCACTGATCGCCAGATAAAAGAAACTGTCGCTGCCGGTGCAAGCAGCCTGACTGACTTACAAGCACAACTTGGTGTCGCTACCTGCTGCGGCTGCTGCGCAGACTTGGCCAGCTCATTCCTATCCTGCCATCATGAAAATCAGACCAATTGCAGCAAACCCAACTCCAAATAAACAGCCACACCTCAGAATTACCCTAATTTCATCAATTAGCAGTACAAAAAAATAGCACCTGACAAAAAACTAAAAATAAACTCAAACCATCCAGATTAATCTAAAACTACTCTTCACTCTCTTTGCATACCCATACGGTAACAAAACTGATAGCCAGCATCAAAAATAAAACATTTCAGAGAACCATTCCCGCCAGCTAAACTATCTGCCGTCACCCACAGACCACAGCACAGGAAACGTATTTACATTATTTCAACTGCTTATTCAACGTCCATGCCGAAGGATGAGCAGAAAACCCAATATGCCCATAGTAATCAACTGCCTGTGGCGCTGCAATCAACACTACCTGCGCATCAGCACGCGTATGCTGCTGAACTTCACGAATCAATTGCTTACCGATTCCCTGCTTCTGATATCGTTCGTCCACCGCCAGATCAGCCAGATAAGTCACATAAACAAAATCGGTTAAGCAACGAGCAATCCCCACCAGCCTATCCTTGTCCCAAGCTGTAATAATCAGATTAGCATTATCCAGCATCAACTGAAAACGCTCCTCATCACCAATCGGCCGCCGCCCGCCCAACGTACAGTGACTATAGAGCACAGTAGCTTCAGCCAGTGACGGCTTAACATCATTACGGTAAACAATATCAGTCATTATTATAACCATTTAAAATTTTGGAATTTTATCTATAAAACTCCAATACATCCTGTCAACAATCAGCTTTTTACCCGTCATCCTCATTCAAACAAATATTCAAAGATGATGGCCAATATTGCTTAAATATTCTGCAAAGCTTACCTGCTCCCCCAGAGCACCTCGCTTACGTTGCTGATACCAGTCAATCTTATCATTTAAAATCCGTACATGTTGCTCCAGCTCAGCCTGCTGCTGCATAAACGCCGCACGTGTCTGCAATAACAATTCCAAGCGCTCTGAAATCGTTTCATCTCCTTGACTGCGCAAAAACACATACTGCTGCAACTGCGCCATACTCATACCCGTATTCTTCAAATGCAGCACAAACCGCATCCACTCAACATCCCTCTGCGTAAAATACCGACGTTTATTCGTACCTCGCTGAGGAGAAATCAACCCCAAACTCTCATAATACCGCACAGTCGCCGGAGTTAATCCAAACAAATTAGCAAAAGTGCGAATACTGAATTGCCGGCTATCAGAAGTAATCTTATCCATGACCAACACCATTCTTATTTATACATAATATCAAACATGATAAAATGTAATTAAACGTTAATTTAACAGTGCATTTTACAGTTTATTGTAAACAACAAACAAAGCATCGAACTCAAAAAACAAACACAGCAATACACATCTATATTTTCATCAAGGGGTTTAACGAATGGGCAATGCGTATTGGGCCGCCCGCGAAGGGGACATCCTATTACACACCTCCATGCTCGCAGACATCGTTGGTGCGGCTGTTGAAATAGCATGCTACGCAGCCATCACCGCCGCCGTAGGTTTTGCCATTTTTGGCACCATCACCACCGGCGGACTACTCCTAAGTGTCCTTGTCGGCGTACTCATGGCCATTTCTGGTGGTGATACTGTCGTATCCAACCTCTCCAACTGGGTCAGTAGCCTTTTTCCGCCCTCCGAAGATGGCAAAATCAAAACCGGATCGCCCAATACCCGCACCAACAGCAAAGCTTCCGCCCGCGCCGCAGGTGCCATAGATCAAAGCATTGAACTAAGTGACAGCAGCGAAGAACCACAGCAGCCCGAAAGCTTCGCCGATATAGCAGGTATACTTATCGCAGCCGGAGAAATCGCCCAGGAATTTATTCGGCCAACAGTCGCCTCACCCGATCCCAGAGCAGAACCCAGAGATGACGACAAAATACTTTGCCGCAAACATCCGCATCCGTTCGGCACAGATGAATATCTGGCCGAAGGTTCCCGCAAAGTCTACATCAACAGCCAGCCGGCCGTACGCAGCAACGACCGCAGCACCTGCGAAGCCAAAGTCACCGACGACCATGCCGGCGGCGTCAAAGTATCCAACAACGTACGCATCGGCGGCGAACCCATCGTCGTGCGTGAAATCAGAAGCGGCAAACATCCGGTTGCCCAGCTTATTGGTGTGGTTTCAGCCTTAAGACGTCCCCGCAAAATCTGTTCCAAAATCAAATGTCTTGTCCTGGCCATCGCCGGTAATGCAGGCACCAGCTTAGCCTCTGCCAAAATAGCACAAGCGGTAACCCGCGGCCACCCCGTCCACCTCCCCACCGGCGCCAAACTCCTCTTCGACACCGAAGAGCTCGACTTCACCCTCCCTGCCCATCTGCCCCTCCAATGGCAACGCTTCTACAGCAGCGTCGACACCCGTACCCACAACATGTTCGGCGCCGGATGGAGCGTCAGCTTCGAAGTCGAAATCGAAATCTCCCCCCAGCCCGATGGTTCCTGTGCCGCCGTCTATATCAACGAACAAGGCCGCCGTCTCGAAATCGACCCCCTGCAACCCGGCGAAGGCATACGCGGCATCAACGAAAACCTTACCATCCGCCGTGGCCGGCACAACCGCTGGGTTATCGAAGACGACGACGGCCTCTACCGCCTCTTCGAGCCCGACCCCAACAACCCTCACCGCCTCCACCTCACCGCACTTCAGGATCGCAACGACAACCGCCTCCTTCTTTACCGCGACAGCCACAGCCGCATCATCGAAATCACCGACAACGACCGCAGCACCTGCCTCTCCCTGCACTATCAGCATCCTCAGCACCCACAACGCGTCACCACCATCAAACAACAACTGGCCAATGGCCACAGCCGGGTACTGGCACAATACCAGTACACCGCACAGGGCGACCTCCGACACGTCATCGATGCCGAACAGCGGCACACCCGCACCTTCGCCTACGACACCGGCCGACGCCTCATCTACCACCGCCTGCCCACCGGCCTGCACTGCCACTACCAGTGGACTCACTTTGCCGATGCCGCCGAAACCGCCTGGCGCGTCACCCATCACTGGACCGAAGCAGATGGCCAGCGACAGGAAGACTATCACTTTCACTACGATATTGAGCAACGCCTCACCACCGTCAAAGACAGCCTGGGACGCATCAGCCAGCATTACTGGAACGAAGTCTACCAGATCACCCGCTACATCGACCCCCTTGGTCACACCACCGCATTTGAATGGAACGACAACCAACAACTCATCAGCGTCACCGACGCCCAGGGTGGACAATGGCACTACAGCTATGACGAACAAGGACGCGAAACCGCCGAAACCGACCCACTGGGACGCACCACCCAGACCCAGTGGTTACCCCACTGGGCCTTACCCACCATCAGCGTCGACCCCGACGGCAGCACCTGGCGCTACTACTATGATGAACGCGGCAACCTGCTGACCGTCATCGACCCCTTAAAACAACGTACCCACTACCAATACGACCAGCACGGCCAAATAACCAGAATCACCGATGCCAGAGGTGGGCACAAATACCTGCGCTGGAACCCGAACGGCCAGCTTATCCAACACACCGACTGCTCCGGTTCCCTGACCCAGCTTGGCTATGACCGCCATGGCAACCTGACCGACATCACCAACGCCATCGGCAACAGCAGCCGCTACCAATACAACGCTGCCGGCGACCTTATCAGCGCCACCTTGCCCGATGGCCGCCAAGAACACTTCAGCGTCAATGCAGCAGGACAATTACTGACCTATACCGACCCCGCCGGCCACACCACCCGCTACCATCGGGACCCGCGCGGACTGGTGCACCGACGCACCGATAGCGCCGGACGCAGCATCCGCTTTCACTATGATACCTATAGCCGGCTGACTACATTAACCAACGAAAACGGCGAGCATTACCAATTCACCTACGACGCCGGCGACCGCCTAACCGAACAGACCGATCTAGACGGACGTAAACAAAAGCTGACCTACGATCAGCTGGATAACGTCAGCGCCGTTCACTTTGCTGCCGGCAGCCCTGCCGAAATCACCCACCGCTTCACACGCGACGCCATCGGCCGACTGATTGGCAAACACACCCCCGACGGCAACACCGCCTACCAGTACGACCCCG
>NZ_JBNPBA010000006.1:0-127741 GCF_050310315.1 Snodgrassella sp. CS2
AAAATAATATAACATCTATCTAAAAATAACATATTTTTAATAATTTTCAAAATACCATATTATAATTTTTATTTAAAACTTAGTAATCATAGTCAAATATCCAACAAATAATATATTTTAAAGATAAAGCCCA
This sequence comes from Snodgrassella sp. CS2, assembly GCF_050310315.1. NCBI lineage: Bacteria > Pseudomonadati > Pseudomonadota > Betaproteobacteria > Neisseriales > Neisseriaceae > Snodgrassella > Snodgrassella sp. CS2. The sequence goes on from NZ_JBNPBA010000006.1 coordinate 134, forward strand.
GTTATTAAATAAAATTACTGGGCTTTATCTTTATTTAAATATCTTTTGTATTTATGGAATATATGTTAATAATTAAAGACTTTAATTTACTTTAGCTAAATTTTATTAATAATACAAATTATAAATACTGAAAACTAATTTTAGAATTTTAAAAATTATAACACCCCTCTTCTTCCATACATTTCCTTACACATATTCTAAAACTAGTACCATAGTTTTTTGTAGGTAACGCGTCGTCTGAACATTCCTTCAGACAATTATATTTAACTTTGCGACATCGTTGTTCTTCAGTTTCTTCGCAATCTTTTTCACCGCCATCATCTGAACTAGAACATGAAACAATTCCTGCTAATCCACCAGCGATACCATTAAACCCACCAATTGCTGCCGGTCCCATAGTTCCACCTACAATGGCTCCTGCCGTGGCTCCTGCTGCTCCTCCCATTGCAGCACCTGAAGCTCCACAACCAACTGTTCCTACTACCGGTAGTACCATGGTACAACCAGTTCCGCTTAATCCACCTCCTACTACCATGCCTATTGCACCACCGGCAGCAGCACCTAATGCAGTTCCTGTCTTAGTACCAAATTCATGGCCTCTATCGTAAGCTTTTTTAGATTTATTCAGAATGCAATCCCAATAAGATAATCCGAATATATCAATATATAGAAGTGGATTCGCACCTACATATCCATACGTGTTTATTCCCCCAGCTAACCCTATCGGGTCACTCTGAATATATCTCCCCGTCTTCGCGTCGTAATCCCTGAAGTAGTTATACGATAGTCCGGTCTCTTCGTCGTAATACTGTCCCGGAAACCTCAGGTTCATGGTGATTTGGTTATTTGCATCCAGTTCACCATTGCCAAATGCATCACTGGTAATCTTCCAGCTCTGTTCTCCTGCACTGTTTATTGCTAGTTGTGGGGTGCCCAGATGGTCTGTTATCAGGTAATGATAGCTGGCATTTTTTAGGGTTTGGCCTTCATTTAGATTGGCCTGCCATAAGGGCCTGGTGCCCCAATCGCTGTCTGGTGCCCAGCCGTACGCTACTAGCATTCGTCCTGTCTGATCCAGTTCGGCTATCAGCCCTTTGCTGCTGTAGATGTAGTAGGTAGTTTTGCCATTTACGGTTTTGCTGATGCGCCGGCCAAATGGGTCGTACTGGTAGCTGGCTATTTCTCCATTGTCGTTGCTGACTTTACTTAGTCTATCTGCAGCGTTGTAGCTATAGCTGAGTTTTTTATTGGCGTTTTCTTCTGTCGCTAGCTGCCCGTTGATGGTGTAGCTGAGGCTGGTCTGTTGTTTGCCTTCTCCCCACTTGATGAGTTGGTTAAGGTCGTTGTACTGCCACTCACCTGGTTGTTGGGCGCTACCGGTGCGGTTGCCGATGGCATCGTAACTGTAGGATTCTGCTCGTTGCGCTAGGCTTTCTTGTTCCGGTTTGACTTGGGTTAAGCGATCCAATTGGTCATATTGGTAGTTGCTGCTGCCTTTTTCTGTCTGGATACTGCTGATGTTGCTAACTTTATCGTAGCTGTAGTGGCGTTCGAGTAGGGTTTGTCCTTTGCTAACCAGTTTGATTTGTGTTGGTCGCTGTAAGGCATCATAGCTGTTGGTTTGTTCTGCTTGCGGATAGGTGATACGTTTAGGCTGATTCCATTGGTAATCACGCCAGTTGATTTCTTCTCCGTTTGGCAGTATGGCTTGCTGTAACTGGCCGTTGGCATAACGATAGTTTACTGTGCTGTTATCGGGATAGGTGATGCTGGCTAGGTTGCCATCTGTATCATAGCTGTATTTTAAGGTTTTGCTGATGCGGCCATAGCTGATGTTTTCTTCAACGATTCGACCCAGGGCATCGCGCTGATAGGTGTAATGGCTGTTGGTGCTGCCGCTTTGCTGTACTTCTGTCAGTTGGTTGTTAGCATCGTACTGGTAGTTGACTGTCTGTTCGGCGGTGTCGGTACCGGCTGCGATGTAGTTTTGCTGGCTGATGTTTCCCGCTGCATCATACTGATACTGTATGCGGTTGCCGTTGACCTGTTTCTGTTCGGTCAGCTGGTTGGCAGCGTTGTAGCTGTATTCGACGTCGTTGCCCAGTGTTTTGGTTTCTTTGAGCAGGTTGTTATTTTGATCATATTCAAAGTGGTACTGGTTGCCTTTGGCATCGGTCAGTACGCTGAGGTTGCTGAATAGGTCGTACTGGTACTGGGTTTTACCTGACAGTGCATCTATGTCGGCTGTGATTTGTCCCAGTGCGTTGTATTGGCTTTGGCTGGTGCGATTGGCAGCATCAATGCGGCTGATTTGTTGGCCTAGTTGGTCATAGCTGCTGTAGCTGCTTATCTGGGTATTGCTGTCCAGCTGCTGGTTGACACTGATGATGTTACCCACGTTGTCATAATCGTAGCTTTCGCTGTAGGCCGGATAATTTATTTTGGTCAAAAGTCCAGCCTGAATGGTGCCGGGTGCGCCATATTCGTAGCTAAGCTGATTGCCCTTGTAGTCTTTATATTGGCTGATTCTGCTGTTGCCGTCGTAGCTCTGTTCACTAACCAGTCCGGATGGGGTAATGGTATTGATCAGGCGATTGAGCTTGTCATACTGCTGGGTGGTAACTTGATTCAATGCGTCGGTGGTTTTTATTTCGCGCCCTGTTGCTGTATTTTGATAGCTGTAATGGGTGCTGTTGCCTTGCGCATCGGTCATCTCTACTATTCGGCCGAGGGCATCGGTTTTCATGGTAAAGGTGTGCTTGAGTGGGTCGGTTACTTGTGTTGTGTAACCGGCAGCGTTGTAACCCAATAGCCATTTCTGCTGTAAAGGGTTCTGTAATTCGGTTGGCTGACCTTGTATGTTATAGCTGTACTGGTACTGTTGCCCTTTGCCATCGGTATAGCTGGCTATGTTGCCGTAGCGGTCAAAGCTTTGCTGCAGGCTGATGCTCTTTTGATTATTGCCAATGGTGGCTTTGGTTTGCTGACCTAGGTTGTCATACTCGAAGTTGACGATGCGTTGCTCGGGTTTGCCGGCAGCATAGGTGATTTTGGTCGGCTGGTTGGCTGCATTGTATTCAAAGGTGATGCTATCGCCTTTGGCGTTAATTTGTTTGACCGGTTTGTTGGCCTGATTGTATTGATATTCTTCTACTGCGCCATTCGGATAGGTGATTTTAACTGGATAGTCCGCTTGGTTGTACTGGGTAGTGGTAATCTGCCCGCGTTCATCGGTGTATTTGACGATGTTATTGGCACTGTCTCGATCATAGCGGGCGGTAAGATGGCCGTTTATGCTTTCGGTCAGTACGCGTCCATTGCTGTCAAATACGGTGACGGTTTTTTGTCCGGACGGATCGTTGACGGTGATGGTGTACTGTTTGTTGACGCGATTGTACTCGGTGTTATAAACAGTCACAGCACCGGTTTTGCTGGTGATTTTGCCTACGCGTGCCAGTTTGTTTTCATGATCGGCTGCGCCGGTGCTCACTACGGCACTGTGTGATATTACGCCACCATTGCGGCCGCTGCCCATGGCAAACTGTGATGAGGGTACGGACACGATGTAATCAATTTTGGTGACGCCACCATCGGGATCAGTGTGGCGGTTTATCTGCCCGTTGTTGTCGTAACTATATTTCCAGACGTTGCCCATTACGTCGGTTACTTGGATCAGGCGGTCTCCGGACCAGTTGTAGCTGACGCTGCGGCCACTGCGGTCGGTGGCTTTGATTAGGTGATCCTGATTGTCATAGTCTAGGCTGTATACGAGTTCGCCGTTGTTATCTTTTATGGCTTTGCGCTGCCCGTCTTTATCTAGCTCAAAGCTAACTTGTACGTTGCTGGCATTGCCATAGGCCAGTGGCCGGCCTTTGCTGTCATAGTTTATCCAGTTACCCTCTGGATCCGTCCAGCGCCAGCCGGTTTCGGTTTTGCTGATGGATACTTGTTTGTAGGTATATAAGTCGGCTTCGCCGCTGCGCTGATACAGGGTACCGGCACGATCGATGGTTTTGACGCTGCTGTCGAGCGGATCTAATACGAAGCGTAGTTCGGCCCAGGCTGGATTGAGATACCAACGTCCATTTTCCCAGGTGCGGTTGAGTTTGACTTCTCCACCTAATACTTTTACCCGCATGTCTACGGTGTTTTCGGTATATTCGGTATTCGGCAGTCTGACGCTGGCATGACTGATGCCAGATATTTTTTCGTCATTGCCGCTGATGCGGGCATAAGCCATCTGCGGCACTGCCATTACCAGCATAAGTATGTAGCTGATTACCCGGAACAGCCGCTCCTTTAGGCTGTTCCCGGGTCGGTTGTTCGTTTTCATTTTTTGACCCTTGTGTTTAATTTATTTATTTTGTTTTATTTGTTGGTATTAGCACGAACCATCTTTCGAACCGCCTGAAGCGCAGGGCGCATCCGGGGTACAGCCAGGCGTTATCGGCATCGCCTCCGGTGAGCCCGCTCCAGCCCCATTTCCGAAAGTGCCGCCGCCCACTCCTCCAAGTGAACCGCCGCCTCCCCAGCCGATACCACTGCCCTTGGTTGAGCATTTTTTACCGCTGTATTGATAGAAACGTCCACTGCTGCTGCCTTTGGAAATGTCACCACTGGGACACTCACTCTGATGTGATTCCTCATAGCTAGCTTCGTAGGATGTGCAGTCGTCTTCTTCTGGTGCGGCACGTAGCAAGTCTGATAGCGAAGCAATTCTGGTTTCTGCCGGCGCCTGCTGTTTCGGATCAAGAGCAGTCACTTTATAGGAAATCACTACTTTTTCTTTTGGTTTGAGCACACTGGGCACTTCACCAAAAAATTCATACTTGAAGTGAGCATCAGTTTTCGGCAAATTCAGTACCACATGATCAGCCTGTACCAGACCATAATTGCTGACTGTAATCTGGCCCGTTTTTTCTTCTCCAACCTGCATTGCACCAAGATTAATAGACAATGGTTCGAGCATAATGACAGGTGCCGGTACTTGCGTATTAAAGGTGGCATTAACATTAATGTCATACACATCTTTAATGGAGGTTTCAGTCACGCCAAACTCTACATTGATTGTCTGATACTCCAGAAATACATGCTGATTAGTTGTGCTATCAGGCTGAATCACAATACGGCCGCTGGCATCCATATGATTAGGTGCGCTAACGCGATAGCGATAGATGCCTGCCGGCAGCTTGTTTAAGGTTGCGATACCATCTTTGTCTGTATTGAAAGTATATTGTTCCGTTAATACACTATCATTCTGCAACTTGATGGTTGCTCCTTTTACGCCTTTGATGGGCTGTCCGTCTGCATCTAGGGTGGCGGTATAGATATCAGCCACATCAAAGTGAGCTACGCCCTGTCCGCTCTGGGTAACGGAAATTCTTACCGGAATGGTGCCTGCTACTTTGCCGCTGCTGGATACTCTGATAATAAAGTTGTAAATGCCGTCGGGGATGCTGTTGTCCGGCTGAGCCATGATTTGTACCGGTACTTTTTCATCAACCGCAATTTCATTAATATTTTTATCACTGGCAATAAATACCCAGCTCGGAGCGGGATTACCCTGCTCATCTACCAGCTCTACCTGAACATTTTTTGCCGCTGCCAATCCTTTATTGCCAACGCTGACTTTGGCTGTGGAGCTGGTATTTTGCTGTAAGCCAGTCTGTATATAGGTAGGCGATGCATACAATTCAGGCATTGGCTGACCAAGCTCATAATTAATCTGTAATTTACCGCGTACCAGATCTCCTGAATCATCGGCATAGGCCACCAAAAACAAGCTGCCCTTTTCGGCTGCATGATCGTCTGCGGTGAATTTAATTGTTGTCGTGCGACTCTGTCCGGGGGCAATATTTACAGCTTCAGATTCAATATTCACGCCCTGAGGCAATACGCCATCTGGCTGATTTTCAGCAGCCAATACCCAGCGCAGGTTTTTAGCACCGGTACTGGCTGTAGCATTAACCTGTATGGGTGTGGTGATGGTTCGCGGCGCTTTGAGCTGATAGCCTTTTATATTAAATGCGATGCGGTTGATATCAAAACTGCCCTGACTGGTAACAGTTTTTTCATCCGGATGAATAATGCCAACCTGATATGTACCCGAGTCAGATTCCTGCGGGGTAAAGGTATAGGTGAAATGGCCGTTTTCATCAGTGGCAACAGCTATTCTGCGTTCAAACCCTTTTACATTCAAAACCAGTTTTAGCGGTACGTTTGCAGCTATCGTATTTTCAGCACGATAAACAGCCTGCCCGCTAATGGTTACTGGCTGCGGGCCATAACTAACCGCAGGGCTGATTGCGGTAATTTTACCGGTATAAGGTGTGGGAGGCGGAGCCGGTGGTTCAATTTTGACATTGACCGTACGGGTGCTGGTCACTGTTTTGCCGCTGGTATTGGTCACTTTTGCACTGATTTTGTGGCTGCCATTATCCTCCATGGTCAGAGGCCAGTGTGCCTGATAGGGGCGTTCTGACAGAGTAGCAAACTGTTTGTTATCTATCAATAAATCTACTTTTTCGATACCAAGTTCATCTGCAGCATCTACCTGAATATCAACCGGAGCAGCAAGTGTTTGATTATCACTGGGAGTAGTAATGATTGCAGTGGGTGTCGGTAAAGCGAAATCAAACTGCACCGGTGCACTGGGCTCACTGCTGCCAGCATCATTCTGCGCTACAGCATGTAAGCGGTAACTACCTTCTTTCGGCAACAGAATATCCTGAGTGAAATAGCCTTGTGCATCAGCAGTAACCTTTTCACCCACTGGTTTATCATTCAGATACAACTGTACTTTTGCACCAGACTCAGCAGTACCCTGAACTTTTAATGCTGCGTTCTTAACCTTTGTCTGGGTAACAGGGCTGATAAGTACTGGAGGTGTAACCGTAATAGCAGATGCTTGAGTATAGCCTGAGCTGTTGCCTGCTTTATCCAAAGCATTCAGTCGGGCATATAACATTCCACCAACAGGCACATTATCTATCTGCACATTATTGCTTTGCAGATTAATATCCTGATCGATAATGGGTTTATTGAAATCTGGATTATTGGCAATTTGCAGATGTATAGAGGCTATACCACTCAGATTATCACTGCTGCTGTAACCAACTCTCACCGCTTTGTCATTAACACGACTGAATTGGTTTAGTTCCACAACCGGTTTGGTCGTATCTACGGTAATGAGCTCAGAGGTTGAAGACCACATTTCCCAGGTAGCACCTCGATTAATACTTCCGCGTACACGGGCGCGATAAGACTGTCCATTTTGTAAACCGGCATCATAAGTATATTGATTTACTTTATTCAGTATTTTTTTATAGACGGTATTTCCGGAAGCATCCTGAATTTCAATTTCCCATGTATCAAGTGTATTGATATTCTGCCATGTCCAGCTTGGTGCCTGATTTGTATAACGGGCAGCAGGTTGTGGTGCAGCCGGTGTTAGATCAGAAATATCGATAAAATTGTACTCAGCATTCTCATTCTTGGTATATTCACTTAAATCATTATTAGGCGTAAATAAAATAGCCTGTTCTGGTTTAATGATATTGGCTTTATTACAGCCTACTTGAACGTTCTTTGGCGTGATGCCCTGAATACCAATTGTTGCACTCTCGCCTTTGCTTAGATCAATATTTAAAGTACGATACTGATATTTAATCTGATTTGTACCTTCATAAAGAATCGCTTCAAAGGTTCCCATAGGCAGATTCGAACTATAAAAATACTGATTCGTCCATTGCACAATGAGTTTTCTGTTTGGCGCTTCACCCTGTGTTTCGTATTTAATGGTACCAGCAGGCTGGCCGTATACATCAGTTCTTAAATCATCCCAGAAAACAAACAGTGTATTATTGATTGCAGGTAGGCAAGAGTTATTGTAACTGCTGCTTGGATTCGAAAATTGCAGCAATCCATTTGTACTCACATAAAATTTATTATATTTTTTGCCATAATAATTAAACTCAAAACCAATCGGTAATGCGCCACTGACTTTATCATCACCTTTCAGTTTTGTGTCGGTACCGGCATAGCTTGCCGCACTGGCAATGGTGCATAATGCACAGACAACCATTGCATATGCTTTTCTCTGCTTATTTTTATGTTTTGGCTCTTTTTTTATGTTTAAACCGAAAAACCTTTTTTTCCAGTATTGATAAATATTCATTGTGTACCCCTCATGAGTTCGAATACTCCTTAAATAAATTAAATAGTTATGCGGCATGGTCTGGATAAACTTTGTCCAGCATGATTCATTAAATTATTTTGTTGTTGTATATATTGCTGATAAGCCGCTAATCCGCCTTGCAACCAGACAATATGGTCGTTTTCTGCAAAATTCATTTGCCGTTGCAATAGCCTAAGCGTGTGTTCATCTGGGCTAACCAGTACATAGCGTATAAAGGCATCATTACGATTATCTCCTTGGCTGATGTATTGCTTTAGTTCTGGACTAGATATCTGGGCAAGACTAAATTGTTTAGCAGGTAGTTCTGGTAAAGTATTCATTTGTTGTGAATTCAAACCTATACTAATCACCTGCCATTGTATGGATTGACCACCGGATAAAAACTCAAGTGCAGAGATTTCCTGCAGATTGGGCTTATTATGATTTTGTACTTTTTCCCAGACAAAAAATCCTCCGCTTAAAGCATATACGTGGTTAAAACCTTTTTTTCTTAAATTTTTAATAGTTTGATTTATCTGTAATTCATCAAATCCAGTTCCAACCAAAATCACGGTTTTATGAGCTAAAAAATCGGCACTATACAATCGACTAAGCGGTACAGCCAGCATTTTCAACCCTGTCTCTTGTTGCACTGCACCAGTTCTGATATCCACCCACACCGCATCCTGCCATTGCGGCTGACTTAACGCTTTTATGCTAAGCCAGTATTTATGATCAAGTGGTTGTTTAACGTGGTTTTGCGGCCAGTTTACGGCTACAGGTTGTTGTGCCAAGTCTGGTTTATCATTGAGACAGGCAGATAATTCCTGTGCCAATATCCGTACACTGAAAAAAAATAAAATTCCAGTGATATAAATAATCTGTGATAACTTCAGCATCGCATATCTGTATTTTTATTGGTTTATCATTCAAAATTTACAGCTACAACGATATATCGTGGTGTTGCAGCTGAATAATCAAGCTAAATAGTATTTCTCATCTAATTGAAATATTAATACTTACCAATTAGCTTGATTTGACAATGGTTAAAATGGTTTATTGCTAATATGTAATCATTATTCGACTAAAAATTATCATTTGAATTCAACATACAAGCGCTTTTATTTCTGAATCGCGTAAAATTTCTACTCCGGTGGCCAGTAATAGAGCGATTGCACGTTAGCAACCACTAGAAAAATTTTAAATATCTTCGAATAGCATTATTAATTAGCTATATTTCATAAAATAAACAAATAATATTTATTTTAAAAGCATAAATTACTTATTACCACAATCCAGATAAGATTAATTGTCATTAAAAACTTTCAACCTCTATTTTATGGTTGCCATTAAAATACAAATATTTTTAATCTATTTATTAAATTCAAAATTTTTCTATTGTGAATAGTTCCTCTATATTAGCTAAATATCAATGAAATATTAACTTAATTGCATAGCTCCATTATTTGCAACAATCAATTCTCCTGCTCGCATTAATGAGGCTCACAAGCGAATCAAGATAAAGAAATGGTACAGATGCTCTATATATACGGATTTCAGATTTAAAGGTTTCAGAGCTTTGTGATTGCGCTCTATCTTGTTTTGAAGTCTGAATCACGGATTTCATACGGCTGTATGTAGCCAATAAATTTTGTAAACAGTTAATAATTTTTTAAAATTAGATAATAACTTTCTTTTGCACACCTTTAATATTAGCATACCCTAATATTTTTAGGCAAATAATTTGTATCAGTTGATTAAATATGCTTAAAAAGCCTTGTTTTAACTATCAGCAATTAGATGATACTTATTTTTCCATACAACAATTTAGGAAGTTATCTTTAAATATTTCTGTTTCATGCGCGATTATTTGCACCTTTAGAGACGTTTATATCTTTATCTTCTTCAACTAGCAAGATTTAATTATGCTATTAATTTCCAAAATATATCTGGATAATGATTAAGTTAACTAATGAAAATGTTTTCTTAAACAGGCGAATTAAAGTAACAACAGAATAAAATTATTGGACAACGTAATGCCGTCTTTCAACGCTGATATATGGTATTCGTCGCTGAGTTTCAAAAATATCATATGCGGGTTTCAATTGTTGCCAGAAAGGAAAATATTCTGAATCCTGATTTTTTTTCATATTAGATGGGCTCATCATAAATGGAAAAATATGTATCGGAATCTGCTTCTGCCCCTCGTCTAATGCCAAGCTGACGAGAGTATATATTTCTTCAATACTTGAGTCTGTCATGGCATAACAACCTGCAGAAACACATTTACCATGTATCATAATATAACTACCGTTAAAACCATTTGCTTGATCGTAAGTATTTGGAAAACCAATATTAAAGGACAGATGATAACGGCTATGTGGATTGAGCAGATTTTTCTGGGTTGCATAAAAGCCTTCCGGACTTTTGCCATCACCTTCTGCTTTTTTAGGTCCCAGTCCACCAGAAAAAGTACAAATTTTCCATGTTTTATATAGCTTGTATGGCTGATTTTTATGTTGAGTCCAGATTTCCAGAATCCCTTCCTGCTTAAAAAGACGCAAATAAATATTATCCCCGCGTACTGGATAATTGGCCGGATTCGTTTGAAGTGGATATTCCAAAGCTTGAGCATGATGGTATCGATTCAATGCCTGATTAATTGCTGATAAAGAATCAATGTATAGCGGATTATTCTTCAACACCAGCACAAACCCAGCAATAAAAGCAATTACACAGCCACCCACAAAAAAACCAAAGATTCTATTATTCCTGAATTTAAAATTGTTTTTGCGTTTTCTCACTACAGCCGAAATCAATAAAACAAACCCTACAGCAACCAAAAATATCAGGCTGGAGAGGCAAAGCAGGTTTCCGATTAATTTTGACATATATTATCTTTGATTTTTTCAACAGAAATCTGACTGTTTAAACTGATGGCTGGTTGTTAAACAACTGATTTATATGATTTCGTCAGCGCTTTAAGATTAAAAGTATCTTATTCAACTTATATTACTATAGTATGTAAAAATAAATCAATTTATTTAGCATTCTATTCAGAATTTAAATTTACTAATCAATTATTTACTTTCTTGCTGATTTTGGCAATCCATAATAACTTGATGCTTAACTTGTATTTAATCAAACAGAAAAACTTAACATTCGGCAACTAATTTATTTTTTTAAAACGCATTAGTTAATATTTTGTGCTGCTTCAGCTTCAATTTGCTATTTAAAAACTACTGAACAAACATCTGTTGTTTCTTGATAATTTCACACATAAAAATTATTAGCAATAAGAAATAAAAAAGCATTACCCACAGCCTGTAATCCATTGGTAATGCTTTTGTTTGTTAGTTACTTTTTGTCCAGCTGACACATACTGTGATGCGCTGTCCAGAAACCTACTAAAATGATTTTACCGCTTGTCTCTTACTTTTTTTCTAATGAAACCGGAAAGGTAACTAAATTATTAGTCTTATTCGGATCAGCTAACAACCCCTGAACTCGTGCTTTAAAATCAGCCTTACCGCTTGCGCTGGTAATTTTGACTGTCAGCAGAATAATCGTCTCTTCGCCTATAGGCAGTTTATCAATCCGGTTTGCAGACTCATTATAATTGCCCATCACTACTTTCTGTTTCGTGATTTGTACATCATCGGATAGCGATTGCAGAGAAATATTGCGTGCTTCCGCAGGACCATTGTTGGTGATAGTCAACAACAATTGCACACAGTCAGCCGGTAATGCCGGAGTAAGCTCTACTTTTTCAACCTCCAAAGCAATATCAGCTGCTCCAGGCATCACAGGAATACTGACCTCATTATTATTTAAATTAGCATCCTCCGTCTGACTTTTAATCCGAGCCGTAAACTGGCTTACCTTATCGGATCCGGTCACCTTAACCGTCAGTAACAACGTGGTGCTTTCTCCGGCGGCTAGATTATCGATACGCTCTTCCTGAGTATTGTAATTTCCAGCCAGTACTTGCTGAGCTGTAATCTCCAGATTATCTGGTAACTCAGGTTGGAGATAAACATTACGTGCACTCAGTGGTCCGTTATTACTAATTGTGACGAGTAACTGAGCGGTATCTTGATCTAAAGAATTATTCCATTCAACGGCTTCAGCACTGATTGCAACATCTGTCTTACCTGGAGCCACAGCAGCAGATGCAACATTATTACTCATATCAGGGTCAGCTGAATCACTGTTGATATGTGCAGTAAATTCACCCTTACCATCAGCATTTTTCATTCGCACAGTAAATAGCATCGTAACCGCCTCATTGGCGCCAAGCGCATCGATACGCTGCTTCAGAGAATTGAAATTGCCAGACAAAACTTTTTGCTCAGTAATTTCCAAATCAGATGACAATTCAGGCTGCACATGAATATTTCGTGCAGTTTCCGGCCCTTGGTTCGACACAGTCAGTAAAAATTGTGCCGTATCCGCAGGCAGTTTATCATTCCACTCTACTGTCTCAATATTCACAGCAATATCTGCATCACCAGCCACAGGCGGCTGAACCGCAGCTTGCTTAGCAAACAGATAATTTTCAGCATGCATATTGTCTTGCAGAACAATATGCTCGATTTTACCTGCCAGAGCCTGACCACCGGCACTACCTGCCACAGCTGGTCCGTCAATCATATCTGCAACATCGTCAACCCAGATAGAATAATCACCGGCCGCTAACTTATCAAAACTAAACCTGCCTGATTCGTCAGTGTAGGACACTTGTTCAATGCGCTTACCGGCCACATTCTGCCCTGACAAAACAACCTTGATATGGCTTAAACCCTTTTCATCATGATTTAGCAGGCCATCAGCATTCACATCATTGTAGACTGTACCGGCTATCAGCCCCTGAGCATACGTAGCATTATGCTTAAATAAACTATACTGACCGGTAGAATCAGAATCGAACACATTCACATAATAAGACCAAGACATATCCTTATTACGCGATTTGGATAACCAGACATTATCACTTAGCAAGTGTTTACCATCCGAACGTACCACATCGTCTGGCTGTCTGCTGCCCTGAAAAGGATCCGCCACCTTGGCATAAACAAATCCTTTTGTAGCAGGAAAAGAAAGCTGATAGCCTTTATCACCTGCTTGCAATAAAGCTTGACTGCTCTGCTCAGACACATCTGAGTTCAGGCCACTAGATTCATACAAACGTACTACATCACCATCACGAGCCAGAAAATCTGTGACATCATCGCTATCCGGTAAATCAGCTTTTACATCATGAATTAAGGAGTGGGTATTCGTGGCTTTCAACAGACTGGTCACAGCCCCACCCAGTGTATCCGCATGTGTAAACGTGGCCTTAAAATCCGTAAATGTCCCCGACAGACTGGCAATCATATTCCAGCGGCCAACTGTAGAAGCACCACCAGCAATATCTCCAAAATTCAGCAATAGACTTTTATCTGCAGACTGATTATTGATATAGCTGCCCAGAATAGAAAAATCCACCAAAAGATTTTTCTTATTTTCCACAATCTTCGGCTGAGCTGAATCAATCACCGTGTGATAAGAAATGCCCTTACCATCATTGCGAATACGAACACCAAGAGTAAAAGGCTCAGGTGTTTCTTCCTCAGCCGTAAACGGATCGTCACCATAAACTTCTCCCGGTAAAAAATAATCGAGCGTCAGCAATGGCTGAGGTTTCACTACCACATAATCTGGCACCACATCTACTGTCGTTTCCTGACCATTTAGCTCATAGGTGAGTTTTGCGCCTATATTGTAAAGCGTGTCCTTATCCTGAGCTGCGCCAAATGCAGGAATAATCATCCAATGGATATCAGCATTGGATTTGGCCGCAATCTGCCCCGTCCCATTAATATCATCAACACCGGACAAAGAATCAGTACGATAAAAGAATTTGGCCTGGCTATCCTCAGTTTTTTGCGTAACTTCTACTGGCTGATTATCCTTATCCGTAAAAACCAGCTCCACACGAATATTTTTCAGATTTGCATCCAGACCATTTTTAATTAACATCCGAGCATCAAAAGCTTGCCGCTCAAAAGACAGCTTTTGCTCAATCACAATTTTAACTTCCGCACACTCCACATCCTGCGCAAATGCCGATCTGACCGGCAAAATGCTACAGAACAAAAATGCCAGAAGAGTCAGCATATGGCAAAACCCCTTACCATATTTCAACAGGGTACCCTTCATCATTTAACCTTTATATATTATTATTCATTTTATTGAATTTACAGATAAATCAAGTCACACTTACTCATCTACTCATATTTATCTGTTTACTCTCCTTAAAAATATTATTTATAGATAGTTCTAATTTTTATTCAGATTCTTATATTCTCCATTTTAATATGCATATAAAATTATTGTAATTAAAATATAATGATATTTTTTAAATTATCAGATAAATTATGTCCCATCTAGTTATAATTTAAACAGCGTAAATAAATTATCAAAATCATCTAAATAGATTTCAAACCCATAAATATAAATATAATCAAGACAATACTTTTATTCTGAGCTATATAAGTGGAATATTATCTGACCATAAAAGCCAGCAAAGCAAAAAGCCGCCGGCACAAAAATCAATTATATTTTTTCAAAAAACTACAACTAAAGCTTTGTATATGGCGCGTTAGTTGAAAGAATTAAAAGTACAGCACTCAAAATTAATGCTGACACAAAAATAAAGTAACCAAGCATCCGGCTTATATTTCTTCAAGTGAAATACTTTCCTAATATTTGTTCTGGAATGCACGATTTTTTTTATTGTAAAGCATAAGTATGCAATGAATAAAATTTAAATTTGCATTAAATTGGAAGCAACGTTCAAAAAAAAAATCTATAAATAGTACACATAGTATTCAAGAGAAATATAATAGCTGCACAAGCAAAATCAATATTTAACCTAAACTATATTAAGATTAAACAAACGAAGCTGAATTTTTTATCGGCAAAAGATATCAAAATTCTTTCTATAGATTAAATATTTAATCATCATAAAATTCAGACCCATTATAAATTATTGCAAAATGTTAAACCTCTAATTCCCATCATTACCCTTTTTATAAACTACCCTGCCAAATATAATAAATATTACAGCGAATATCTTTACACCGTTTTTATACATGAATCAGTGCAGCAAAATCCTATTTATAAAATTTTTTTAACTATACCCTTTTTCAATTATCATTTGCAAGCCAAATTTACTGCAAATAAATACCAAAAGCATAAATATATAAACAAACTAAACATCATGAATTAGTTTAGAACACTACTGAGGCTACTTTATTTATAAATAGATGGAATAATAATAAAGATATAATTATGTATTAAAGTTTAATACACATTAACAGATACAAAAAACCAGTACCTGCCAAACTGATTAACCTCACTATGCGATTGAATCATTCAGCTCTTTTCGTTTCAATGATGCCTAGACATATCGATAATAGAAGAATTTTAGAGTTAAGATTAAAATCATTCAAAACACAAATCTACAGTTAAACAGTTGTCACTAAAACCTTATTTATTCCTAATAATTGATATGAAAAAATTTGCATTAAAGAACAAATATTACAACATCAATTTCAGTATCAGAATAGATTTCAACTTGTGAGTAGTTATGTTATTTGTTACAAACAAATTTGTGTTTGCAATAGATAGCACGCGCAGTTTATTAAATAACTGTGTTTTATTTGGTTAGTTCAAATCACAGCGAAACTAATAGCTGCTGTGCACAACCAATCCATCATAAGCAGGTTCGCAGTTTTTCGGGCAACGTTGCTTTAAATTATGGTATTCCTGTTTATGGGTCATGTGGATAAAGTAAGTATGTTTGGCCTGAATGCGTTCGGCGTAAGCAAAAGCCTGTTTGGTACTAAGATGGCTTGGGTATGAAGTGTCCATCAAGCAATCGAGAAACAGGTAATCTAGTCCCTGTAAATGTGGGAAAATGGATTCGTCAATATGGTTGAGATCGGTAAACCAGGCAATGTTGCCTATGCGATAAGCACTGCTTGTCCAGCTTCCATGTGATACAGCAAACTGCCATACAGGTACGTCTTCAATAGTGAGAACCCTGCTCTGCCCCTGATTTAACGGTAACTCATGTGCGCGCAGTACAGGACGGTTCCAGTGGTTATTTTGTTCCAGAAAAGCGTAATCAAAGCGGCTGCAAATATTAGCCAATGTATCACGATGGCCGTATATCGGTATGGGCGCGCGCTGTTTGTAGCAGAATGCGCGCAAATCATCGATACCGTTTAGATGGTCGGCATGAGGATGGGTGTAGAGCACGCCATCGATACGCGACAGTTGATGTTGTAAAGCCTGATGGTAAAAATCGGTACCTGTGTCAATTTGCCAGTGCTGTTTGCCTATCTGAATATGAGCATTGCAACGGGTGCGCCTGTTTTTCGGGTCGCTGCTGGTGCAGGTAGCACATTCACAACCGATTACTGGCGTGCCGGAGGAGCTGCCACAGCCAAGTACAGTTAGGGTAATCTGTGTCATGGCTGGCTAGTCAGCGGTGGTAATTTGCTAAACAAGCGATAGGTATTGGCGGTGGTGGCTGCTTCGATGGTTGCCATGCTCTCGCCGCGAAGCTGTGCGACAAATTCGGCGGTGTAACGTACGTAAGCCGGTTCATTTGGTTTGCCACGCTTGGGCACTGGAGCCAGATAAGGAGCATCAGTTTCAACCAATATGCGATCTAAAGGCACGTATTTGCAAGCTTCTTGTATCTGCTGCGCGTTTTTGAAGGTCACTATACCAGAGAAAGAAATATAAAAGCCTAAATCCAATACTGCTTTAGCAAAGGCAGTATCTTCGGTAAAGCAATGAATAACGCCTTGTTGTGCTTGGTTTTCATGTAGAAGGCGCAGTGTATCCGCAGCAGCATCACGGGTATGGATAATCAGGGGCAGACCGGTTTGGTTAGAGGCCTGTATATGCGTGCTGAAGCGTGCATGCTGCCAAGCCAGATCACCACTGCACCAATGATAATCGAGGCCAGTTTCCCCGATACCGACTACTTTAGGATGTTGTGCAGCCGCAATCAGTTCATCCACACTCATTTCCGCCGAGTTTTGGTCTTCAGGATGCACACCGACACTGGCAAAAAGATTTGTATGCTGCTCGGTCAGTGCCAGCACTTCGTCTGCGCTTTGTCGGTCTACACTAATAGCAATAGCCTGCCCTATTTCTGCCTGTGCCATATTCTCCAAAACTTGTGGCAGTCTGGCTGCCAACTCAGGCATATTCAAATGGCAGTGTGAATCGATAAGCATGATTACAGGGTATATGTTGTGCGTTCGCTCAGCAGTAAACCAGGCAGAATATCTTCAATACTCTGCTTTACGGCAATGCTGTCTTCATCTTTGCCAAAAGCCAGTCCGATTCCCTGAGGCTGTCCGGTAGATGTAGCGGCGGTGTTTATCCATACTACTTTTGTGCGCAGATATTTGGCTTCGTTGAATTCGGGCAGGTTTACCGCCAGTAATACTTCTTCACCCATTTGAAACGTATCTGTTGTGGGCGCAAACAGGCCACCATGCTGTAGAAATGCCATATAGCTGCGATACAGCTCTGGTTTATCGGGAATGGTTAAATTGAGCATTTTGCCCGGCAGATTGGTAGGCGCTTCAGCCATAAACTTCCTTTGTGCTTATGTGTGTTTATGCTGCCACACATTAAGATAATCTATTAACAAGTCTTCTAGTTGCATTTTAACATTGAGGGTATGTTTACCGTAAGGGGCTAGCGCATTTACTCTATCGATTAAAGCAAACAGGGATAATGGGTCGATTTGTGCAGTAATCTCGTTCAATGCATTTTGCCAAGCCGGATAATACATGGCACACATATGTTGCTGCGCTAGAGACATATCCAGTAACCATTTGGCCAGCCAGTCGAGAAAGGTTGCTAGAGCCAGTTTCTGTTTGTCAAAAGCAGCAGCATAATCCAGCATGGCAATCAGACGTGGCTTGACGAGCAAAGGGATAAGTTCATTACGTAGCTGCGTATGGCTGTCGTTATCAGAAAACAAGGGTGCCCCGCCGTGAAAGGCAAGCAAATCAGCCGTTTTTTCACCATGTAATTGTTGAGCAAAGGCCAATGCCTCTGCTGGTGTGGGCATGGTTAACACAACCTGACGACAACGACTTTTAATGGTAGGTAGTAGGCGATCTTTCTGATGGCTGACCAGAATAAAAACCATCCCAGCCGGAGGTTCTTCTAGAATTTTCAGCAATGCATTGGCGGCCTGTGTATTCATACTTTCAGCAGGGTAAATTAAAGCCACACGTTTGCCGCCGCGATGGGCACTCAGGTGAGCAAAGTCGAGCACATTACGGATGGTTTCTACTTTAATTTGTGCCAGCTTTCGTTCACCACCGTCGCTTTCTGCTTCTTCCGGCTTTACCATCAGGAAATCCGGATGGCTGTGCTGGCTGAATAAATGACAAGAAGTACATGTACCACACGGCTGATGATTGGCTTGCGGGGACTCACACAGCAGTGCTTGCGCCAGATGCTCGGCAAATTCCCGTTTACCGATTCCCGGATGGCCATAAAGCAACCATGCTTGCGGTTGTTGCTGCCAGTGCTGGGCAATCTGTTGCCAAACAGGTTCGAGCCATGGGTAAATCATGGGTTCAATCCAAACTGTTGTGCCAGACTCTGATTGATTTGCGCTGCTACAGCATCCAGTTGCAGGCTGCTATTAATGATGGCGTAGCGTTGCGGTGCCGCCGCGGCACGGTCTAAATAAACCTGACGTGTGTGTTCAAAAAAATTAGTATCCAGTTGCTCAAAGCGATCGGGACTTGTGTTGTGACTTAGACGCTGCTGAGCCACAGCCAAGGGCACATCCAGTAGTAGAGTTAAATCGGGCTGCAATCCCTGCTGTACCCAGTTTTCCAGAACAGCGATATCAGCCAGAGGAAGACCCCGTCCACCACCCTGATAAGCAAAAGTGGCATCTGTAAAACGATCACTGACAACATGCATACCTTGTGCCAGAGCCGGTTTAATCACCTCATCCAGATGCTGCTGACGGGCAGCAAAAATCATCAGTGTTTCAGTGCGGGCATTGGCACGGGTAGCAGGATTAAGCAAGAGCTCGCGTAACGCTTCACCAATAGCAGTGCCTCCCGGCTCACGGGTAAAGAGAACCGGCAATTGGTGTTTTTCAAACCATGTACGAATGGTATCGAGGTTGGTTGATTTACCGGCACCATCAATCCCATCCAACGTAATAAATTTTGCTTTCATCTATACTAATCTGCTCAGGGTTTTTTCAGAATATACTGGCGAACCGCTGCGTTATGCTCGTTCAGACTGTGGCTGAACTGGCTACGTCCGCTACCATCATTACGCGCCACAAAATACAGGTAATCATTACTTGCCGGATGAGCAGCCGCTTCTAGCGCAGCTTTGCCCGGCAATGCAATCGGGCTGGGCGGTAGTCCGGCGCGAGTATAAGTATTGTACGGTGTGTCACGACGTAAATCAGCTTTGCCAATTTTACCTTTATAGCGGCTGCCCATGCCATAAATCACGCTAGGGTCTGTTTGTAAGCGCATATGCTGATTAAGCCGATTAACGAATACCGCGGCCACATTGCTTCTGTCTTCCGCATGTCCAGTTTCCTTTTCTATCAGACTGGCCATAATCAGCATTTCGTAGTCAGACTGGTAAGGAAGATTACTGCGCCGTTCTTCCCATGCGGCCTGCAAATGTTTCTGCATCGCCTTATATGCTTGCTGATATAGCGATAAATCACTGCTATCAGAGCTAATATCATACGTTGCTGGAAAAAACAGCCCTTCTGCGTGGGCATAATGGGTATCATCTGCCACTTGTTTAAGTATTTGGGCATCAGTCCAGCCACGAGTAAGATGTTCTATATCAGGTGTACTATCAACAATCCTGCGCATCTGTGCAAACGTACTACCTTCAATAATTTGCACATTAATACTGTCTGGCTTACCATTTCGCAGCCTTTGCAGAATCTGCCAGCTTGATACCGAGCGGGGCAAGCGATAATTGCCACGATGAATTTTATCACCCATGCCAAGCATATAGGCCGTGCCAACAAATACCCAGCGGCTGTAAATCACATCATTACTGGTAAGTATCCTGCTTACTCCGCTAATACCATAGCCTGCTGGCACTTTCAAACGATAGCCCGCGTTACTTTTAGGCATAAACAACAACGATGCCCATACTAGCGCAAACATCAGTAAACCCGTCAAAATCAGCAATACCGCCCGTCGTTGTTTACGCCGCATAAAAGCTATCCTGTTAAATAAGATTATTTTAGACTAGCCTGTAAGTATAAATTTAATTGGCAGAAGTCACCACTCCTGCCTTTAATCCAAATGTGTGTCCAGATATGCAATATTTATTGGGTAGAATAGTTTACAGATTGAGAACTGTATTTCCACTTTAACAAGAAAGCTTAAGCTAGGGCTTGCAAAATTCAGTAGTTCAGGTAAAATGCGCAGCCTGTTCAGCAATAAACGCTGTAACAATCGGGGGTATAGCTCAGTTGGTAGAGCGCTTGCATGGCATGCAAGAGGTCAGCGGTTCGATCCCGCTTACCTCCACCATATAAATAATGATTTTATATATAAATGGACGCAAACATGCGTCTTTTTTTGTATCTGCTTTTTACAGCGCTTGCGTTTTGCTCCGGTTTTATAAATTATTCGATTTTCTTTTACCTTTGAAAATAAAAGCAAATGACTATTTGCAAATAAAATCATGCTAAAAATAAGAGAAATGAATCGCATGAATTCCATTTTAGCCAGTTCTAAAAATCTGAAACTCATACACATTCTAATTGAAAGCTATTCTTACTTACTTACTTATATACGAAGCTGTGTAGAGATTTGAAAACATTAAAGTACTAAAGTAGAATTTAGGTGAATTATTATCTGTAACTAAAGGTTAAAGATTAAGCATATTTTGAAATCTGCTATCTGCTTCAAGGTTTTCTCTTTTAAAAAGGTACTCAATCTAACTATGTAACAGATACAATTTGAATAAAAAAGAGATTCTTTTTATTCGAATAAAATAAATTTTAAAGTTTATACAAATTTATATTTCAATTTAATGCAATTTAAAATTGAATTATTTATTTCATTATTTCAATCATTTTTATTAATCAAAATATTTTGGTTTATTTGATATATAAAATTTTGCAGCGATTCTGCATTCATTCCCAAAGCACGCACACATAAAACGCAATCTGCAGCTTGTGTGATACCCCACAGATAATCATCGTTCTCAAGTGGCCAATCTGGCAATAAAGCGGTGTATATTTGGTTAATTAGCTGCTGCATGTCCGTTTTGCTGGCGGCGGTATTGACATAATAGAGGCAGGCTTGATGGGTGTATTGCTCCATCTGTCCCAATACATTAAGAGGTTGGCGATTGGGTTGCCAGAAGATATTGTCGCTTAGTAATGGCTGTTGCTGATAGTCGATGGTTACTCGTGATGACAAATAACGAAAATCCCAGCGTTCATGATTAAGTACGCGGCCGCAGGCGATGATTTCGCCCAAAATTAGCTGGCAGTTATCCGCTAGACTGATTTGCATCCTTTGAGTTAAGGCCGCATCGCGATGCAGCACCAATGGATGCGGTAGATAGCAAAGCCGGCTGTTTTCATGTAGAAAAATACGTGTATGCTGCTGCGCTTCTGCTGCCTGAGGCATGGATTGGATGCGAGTAAAGGCTTGTGTGAACAAGTACAGTTGTGTTTGTTGCGCCAGCTCTATCTCAATATCTATATGATCACCAGCTAGCAAACCCGGCGAAGAACTCATCTGCATCACCAAGAGTGCCTGAGGCCATACCGGTGTAGCCATATGGGGTAAAGTCAGGATTTTCAGTGGCGGGGTATAAAAGCAATTGCCTAAGATTGTCTGTCTGCGCTGGTTGAGCTGAGTAATAAGTGCTAATCGGCTGTGCATTAGCGTATCAAGCCTGCAGGTTCTGCTACATTTTCCAGTAAGGCGTATTTTTTAATCCAGTCTATTATTGTATTGATCCCCTCTTCTGCCATCAGATTGGTGAATACAAACGGCTGCCCTTTACGCATGCGCTGAGCATCATGCTGCATGACTTCGAGACTGGCACCTACGTAAGGAGCCAAATCGGTTTTGTTAATGACCAGTAAATCAGAACGGGTAATACCGGGGCCCCCTTTGCGCGGAATTTTTTCGCCTTGTGCCACATCGATAACAAACAGAGTAACATCGGCCAAATCCGGGCTAAAGGTGGCGGAAAGATTATCACCACCACTTTCGATAAAGACAATCTGAATATCTGGAAACCGCGCCACCATTTCGTCTACTGCTTCCAGATTCATGCTGGCATCTTCACGGATGGCGGTATGCGGACAACCGCCAGTTTCTACACCCATAATACGCTCAGGTGGCAGCAAGCTATTTTTGGTCAGAAACTCGGCATCTTCCTGTGTATATATATCATTGGTGATTACTGCAATGCTGTATTGCTGTGCCATATGGCGAGTCAGTTTTTCAATCAATGCGGTTTTGCCCGAACCCACCGGACCGGCAACGCCGATTTTTATGTATTGACGCATCTTATGTGCAGACCTTTCGCTTTGGTAAGCGCTTAATTGTATTTATTTTGTGAACAATGTTTTTAGACTGTTAAACTCATGTGGACAGACAGAAAGGCAAATCAGCCTTTTCTGTCTGAACGGAGAGTTGATAGCGATCAGGCTGTGAACAGCATCCCAAAGCCAACCAGACCAATCAAGCTGCCAGTCAGGCGTAATAACCATTGCTGTTTGCTCAAGGCCGTACCCAATCCAAAACCGGCGGCGTGCAACGCAGCGGTAACAATAACAAAGCCACATGCATAGCTGAATGCGCCATGAACACCCATTTCAGCACCATGTGCTACGCCGTGAAACAGAGCAAACAGTCCGACCAAAACCATGGCTGCTGAAGCCGGTACTTTTTTAAGCCACGCTGCAGCAAGACCCAGTACCAGTACCGAAGCGGCTATTCCCTGCTCCAGCATCGGTATCTGCATACCATGTGCACCAAGTATAAAACCAACTATCATCACCCCAACGAATGTTGATGGTATTAGCCAGCGTGCTTTTCCGCGGAAAGTAGCAGCCCACAAACCCACGGCCAGCATTGCCAGCAAATGGTCCCAGCCACTGAGCGGGTGCAATGCACCCGCCTGCCAGCCTTCAGTTATATGCCCGGGGTGAGCAAAAGCCAGTACCGGACTTAACAATAACAAGGTAAATATTTTTTTCATGATTTTCTCCATTAAAGATGAATCTAACTCATATATAAACGAGTATATAATCGTTCATGCTGCATGGCTCTGATATCTGTGGCCAGTGTTGTCGCACCTAATTGCTTTATAGAAGGCTGCATACTAGCAGCTACGGTTTCAGCAATCTTTTCATGCAATTCAATTAACAGTTCCTGCCCCGCCATCTGGCTAAGTGGAATCAATTTCACCCCATTAGTAATCAGGCCCACGACAGCGTTGTAATAAAATGCCTGTAGGGTAGCCGCTTTATCTAAATGCATTGCAGCTGCCAGCAGACCAAATACCAGTGGATAAAATCCCCGTACCTGCTGTGACAACAGTGCATCTTGAAACGATCTCACTATGGCTGTCTGGTAATGCGGTGCAAAAATTTTCAGCAGGCGTATGCCGAGTTTGTAGCTGCTCTCACGCAGTTCACGAGCTACTTTGGCAGCACCTATCTGTTTATCTAGCTGCATCAGTGCTGGCAGATTATTGTCTTTGCTGGAATGATAGGCCAATGATACATAGGCACCATCATTGTGTATCCAGTTTTGCTGCAATTGGGTACAAACAAATTCTTTCAGGGTAGCCGAATTATGTACTGCGCCGTGCTGAACAAAGGTTTCCAACCCGCCGGAGTGGTTAAAGCCTCCAATTGGCAGCGTAGGATCAGCCAGTTGCAACAATAAACCTGCACGGGTTAAAGCGTGAATATCAAGCTGGCTTCCAAAGCTGCTCATAGATGCAAACATTAATGATGGTGGTGTTCTGCAAAATCATGGCTGTGGCTATGCGTGTGACTACCGCCCACACCTGGTGCAGAATTGGCACGCAATTGTTCACTTAACCGCCGTTGCTGGCGCGTAGGCGCAAAACCAGCTGCTTGCAACCATTCAAACAATGGTTTATCAAATGGTAACAGTAATTCATTTCCGTCTAAAAACAATGGTGTATGTTTGTTTCCGATTTCATAGCAGGCGCGTGCCATTTCCGCTAGTGTCTGTGGTGCCAGAACCATCACTTCACTAGGCTCAATCTGCACTACGATAGCCAGCTGCTTATCCAGATACACCACATCATCATGATGCAGACGTTGTCCTTCTTTCAGCAGGCGAAAAGCAATTTCACGGCCGTCATTGGTGGTAGTGCGGATAATGCGGCGGTCTGCTTCAAACCATTGCAAAAACACATAATCAATCAATTGGTTGATCAATAAATTTTTCTGCTCAAGATTTTTTTTTGTGTCCAAAATTTTTTCTATTTTAATCATCGTTTTTAAGCACATCTATACTATAGTTGTAAATGGTTTTAGATAATTCTTTAGCCCTATTTACAGAATCTATCTCAGTCCAAACCTGTTTAGATTTATAATATCTGCAGAATTCCTTAACTTGCTGTAATTCCGAAGTATTAAATACTTTTATTTTTCTTGATAAATGGTAATTTTTGCATTCTTTGTTTAAATCTTCAGCTAAAGGCAAAAGATTACCTATTGTATGGGTCCAGTCGGTATCTGTTTTCTGAGATTGAATATGCTCGATAGAAAATTTATTCACTGATAATTCGTCAGTTTTTAAAAGGATTTTTTCATAATTTTTAAATATATATTGAATAATTTTTTTGTCCTTTGTAAACTCATTGGAAAACTTTAACTCAACAAATTTTTTTTCAAAATTTTCATAGGGTATATCGATAATTTTATTATATAAATATTCAGACAAATTGCCTAAAATTTTTTTTATTTTCTTCTCATCCCTAGTTTTAATTAACTCTTGAGAATATTTGGAATAAGTACTTTCTAATCCAGATGCTCGTGAAGAAGTAACAGCTGTAAATATGAAATGAAATATTTCCAATTGATTGAATATTTTTATTAACTGTTTAAGGTTTATTAATTTCTCATTATAATATCCCAACAAAGTTGTCATTAAAGGGTATGGTTGTTTTACTCTGAAATCCTTGATAGCCATTACCGAATTATAAATACTTATTTCAGCATAAAAAACTCTTTCTGGAGAGATTAGTTTCATATAATTTCTAGCAAAACTTAAAAGTTTGAACAAAAAATCTATATAACTTTTTTTATTTTTGGGTATTTTATTTTGAAAACTGGTATATATTTTTTTTTCAGTAACAAATGCATAATTTGCAATCCAAAAATGCCTGAAAAAGACATTCATAAGTACTTTATCATTTTTTGAATTTAAAATTAATTTTAGTTGTTTCCAAGAATTTTTAGCTTCGTCACTGGGATGTAATTCATCAAGGACTTCGAAAATTTTGTTTTTAATTAGGTCTAAAGTTGATAATTCTTTTCCCTTAGCATTTAATGTTTCAAAAATAGTTTGGGCATCTTTCTCTTCTTCTACTGTTATGTAAACTGTACTACAGCGAATAAGCTGATTTCGTAGTGCTTTTAAAAAATTTTTAAATTCAGAAATTTTGTCTTTTTGAAATAATATCTTTTCTTCAAAAAACTTATAAGCTTTTAATAACTTATATTCTTCAGTTGTAAGATCATTTAAATTTGTAATAGATTGTGGCTGTTTAAATTGAATTGCTTTCTGAAAAAATGGTTTGGGAGATTCATTTTCTAATTTAAAAAAATCTTTATAATCTGAATCTTTACCTTCTATATAAACATAGCAACTATTAGCAAAATCTTTATCAAAACTTTCTCCGATATGAGTCAAAACTGAAAGTAAAATTGTAATTGTTGTTAGTCTTTGTTGACCATCTACAATCATAAATTCAGTGTCTTTCTCATCATCTCCAACTAAAACAAAAGAACCTATAAAGTAATCCCGAGTTGTATATTCTTCTGTTTTATAGTCAAATTGTTCAGTAATATCTTTCCAAAATTCCTCAACCTGCTCAATTTCCCAAGAATATTCGCGTTGATATCTAGGTATAATGTATTTTCTTTGTAATGTGAGAATGTCTTTAATAGATCTAGAATAAGCACGAAGATTCATTTTTTTAATCCAATATCGAATAATTTTAAATATATCAAAACAGAAAATACCGCTGCGCCAAAGCTACTTTTCTAGCTGGCTCACAGGTAATATGCTCACCATTCACGCGTACTTCATATGTTTCCGGATTCACGGTAATTTCCGGCATGGCATGATTATGAATTAGGTCTTTTTTACCGATATTACGGCAATTGCGCACAGGAAGAGTTTGTTTATGCAATCCATACCGGCTACGGATATCGTTATCTACTCCAGCCTGTGAAACAAATAATACGGCAGTATCTTGCACAGCCCGTCCCAGTGCACCAAACATAGGACGATAGATTACCGGCTGAGGAGTCGGGATAGAGGCATTCGGGTCACCCATACGGGCATAACTGATGGTGCCACCTTTGATGATAATTTCAGGTTTGACGCCGAAAAAAGCTGGTTTCCATAAAACCAAATCGGCGATTTTGCCGGCTTCGATTGAACCGACATAATCGTTGATGCCTTGAGCTATGGCAGGATTAATGGTGTATTTGGCTAAATAGCGCTTGATACGGAAATTATCATTGTTGCCGGTTTCTTCAGGCAACGAGCCACGCTGCTGTTTCATTTTGTCGGCAGTTTGCCATGTGCGTACGATAACTTCCGCAACCCTGCCCATCGCCTGTGAATCCGAACTCATAATTGAGAATACACCCATATCATGCAGAATATCTTCGGCAGCAATGGTTTCCGGTCTAATGCGTGAATCGGCAAAGGCTACATCTTCAGCCACACTTTTATCCAGATGATGACATACCATCAGCATATCCAGATGCTCATCGATGGTATTCACGGTAAACGGGCGTGTGGGATTGGTAGACGCTGGTAAAACATTCGGATACATAGCAGCTTTGATGATATCCGGTGCATGGCCGCCGCCTGCGCCCTCTGTGTGAAAGGTATGGATTACTCTGCCATCAATAGCACGCATGGTATCTTCCAGAAATCCGCCTTCATTCAGAGTATCGGTGTGGATAGCTACCTGCACATCCATTTCATCCGCAATTTTTAAGGAAGCATCGATAACAGCCGCGGTGGCACCCCAATCTTCGTGAATTTTCAACCCCAGCGCACCGGCGGCTATCTGTTCACGTAAAGGCTCGAGGCTGGCGCAATTGCCTTTACCAAAAAAGCCCAGATTGACTGGTGCCTGTTCTGCCGCCTGTAACATTTTTTGTATATGCCACGCACCTGGTGTGACTGTGGTGGCATTGGTGCCGTCTGCTGGCCCTGTCCCTCCACCAATCATGGTGGTGATGCCGGATTCAATGGCATGGGTAATCTGCTGCGGTGAAATAAAGTGGATATGGGTATCTATTCCCCCGGCTGTGGCTATCAGATTGGCACCATTATGGACTTCGGTGGCCGCACCGATAATCATGTTTGGTGTCACACCATCCATAGTATCGGGATTACCTGCTTGCCCAACGCCCACAATTTTACCATCACGAATACCGATATCAGCTTTGACGATTCCCCAGTAATCCATTATCAGTACATTGGTAATTACCATATCCAACACATTCTGGTTGCTGCGTGTGGCAGTAGCAGACTGCGCCATACCATCCCGAATGGACTTTCCACCGCCAAATTTGCCCTCTTCTCCATAAGTAAGTAAATCGCGTTCTACTTCGGCAAACAATTCAGTATCACCCAAACGCACTTTATCGCCTACGGTAGGCCCATAGGTAGCAACATATTGCTGACGGGAAATTTTCAGGCTCATGGCAGATTCTCGATTCAATTCACTGGTAGAAATATTTAATGGTGACTTAGTTTGGTTCTGTCTGGTATCTGGATACAAATAATTATTGATTGTTTAGACTGCCATTAATGGCATTATGGAATCCAAATATATTTTTCAAACCACCATATTCAGTTAATTCTATGGTTTTTACTTCACCAGGCTCGAAACGTACAGCATTACCAGAAGGCACATTCAGGCGCATGCCGCGCGTTTGTTCTCGTTCAAATTCCAGTGCCGCATTGGTTTCATAAAAATGATAATGTGAGCCCACTTGTATGGGACGGTCGCCACGGTTCACTACAGTAATGGTAAGGGTACGGCGATTCTGATTGGCGATAATATCGTCTGCGGCCAGCACATATTCTCCGGGAATCATACATTTCTCCTGATCAGACGTTGTACGAATATTTTGTTCGCATGCAGTCGCTATTTAGCAGGGCGTAACCTGCAATGTTTGAATTCTGTATCAGCGAATGGGCTGGTGCACGGTCACCAGTTTGGTACCATCCGGAAAAGTTGCTTCAATCTGTACTTCATTTACCATTTCAGCCACACCTTCCATCACGTCAGCGCTGGTTAATAATGTCGCACCATACTGCATTAATTCTGCTACGCTCATGCCGTCACGTGCTGCCTCCTGTAGCTGGCTGCTGATGTAAGCTATGGCTTCGGGATAATTCAGCAGTACACCGCGAGCACGGCGTTTGGCAGCCAGTTCGCCGGCCAGAAACAGCATTAGTTTTTCCTGTTCACGACTGGTTAAATGCATGGTTTGTTTTCCTGTGTAAATATCTGAGTGTTATTTACATTGCGCTATAAACTAAGATAGTTTTATTTACAATTGATAATAAACTTAAAGTAGTGTTTCTGTATATAGGTAGCTGAATGTTTCGGTGAAATTGATAAACCCGTATAAACATATGCTTATACGGGTTTAACACTGCTGAAAACTGGATTTATTTAATATAAACAACCCAATATAAAGAACAATGCAAGTTAAATCACTCCCTGAGCTTTTACTCTGGGCTGGCTTTCCAGTTTATTGAGGGCTGACAGATAGGCTTTGGCACTGGCAACAATAATATCGGTATCAGCTCCCTGCCCGCTAACCAGATGGCCTTCACGCGACAGCCGCACTGTTACTTCGCCCTGACTTTCGGTACCCGCTGTAATGGCATTTACCGAATACAGCTGCAAATCCGCGGTACTACCCGCTTCTGATTCAATAGCTTTGAATACAGCATCAACCGGACCAGAACCATGGCTGCTGGCGCGTTTCTCGTTTCCGTCCACATTAAAGACGATTTCAGCTACCGGCTCTTCACCGGTTTCACTATGAATACTCAGTGAAACGTATTTGTAACGATCAGGCGCGCGGCTGACTAACTCATCTGATACCAGTGCATGCAAGTCCTCATCGAAAATTTCGCGTTTTTTATCCGCCAGCTCTTTAAAGCGGGCAAAAGCCGCATTTAAAGCTTCTTCACTATCCAGTTCAATACCCAGCTCTTGCAATTTGGTACGGAAAGCATTGCGGCCGGAGAGTTTGCCTAGTGTCAGGCGGTTGGTACTCCAACCTACTGATTCAGCAGACATAATTTCATATGTTTCACGGCATTTCAGCACGCCATCCTGATGGATACCGGATTCATGTGCAAAAGCATTAGCACCAACTATGGCTTTATTCGGCTGCACCGGATAACCGGTTACAGTAGACACCATTTTCGAGGTTGGTACTATCTGCGTGGTGTCGATATTGGTTTCCAAGCCAAAAACATCATGGCGGGTTTTCAATGCCATTACCACTTCTTCAAGGCTGGCATTGCCGGCACGCTCACCCAATCCATTAATGGTACATTCTACCTGCCTAGCACCGCCAATCACCGCTGCTAGTGAATTACCCACAGCAAGTCCGAGATCATTATGGCAGTGTGCCGACCAAATTACTTTATCGCTACCCGGTGTTTTCTGAATCAATTCACGGAAAAAGGCTTCTGTCTGAAATGGGATGGCATAGCCCACGGTATCAGGGATATTAATGGTGGTGGCACCTGCTTCAATCACTGCCTGACAGATTTCAGCTAGAAAATTAATATCGCTACGCAATGCATCTTCGCAAGAGAATTCAACATCATCCGTATATTCGCGCGCGATTTTAACGGCTTTGACTGCGGTTTCTTTCACCTGCTGCGGTTTCATCCGCAGTTTATGCTCCATATGCAGGGGACTGGTGGCGATAAAAGTATGAATTCGTTTCTTCCTGGCTGGTGCGATTGCTTCGCCAGCCTTACGTACATCGCGTTCATTTGCACGGGATAATGAGCACACTGTGGCATTCTGGATAATTTCAGCAATGGTGTGAATAGCATCAAAATCCCCTGGGCTGGCTGCCGCAAATCCGGCTTCAATTACGTCCACACCCAGCTTCTCCAATTGGCGTGCAATGCGAATTTTTTCTTCCTTCGTCATAGCCGCTCCCGGCGACTGTTCTCCATCACGCAGAGTGGTATCAAATATAATGACTCGATTATTGGTACTGGTCATTCTTGGTCTCTCCAAGGTAGTGTTATTGTGTTGCATAAATGCATTGATATCGAGCGGCTTGTTTTGTTTCTCAGCCATCAGAATAATTTTTTGCAGTTGATTCAGTGGTAAGGAACCACGCTTACGCCATTTATAGATGGCAGCGGCAGAGGCTGCGCTATCAGGATAATGCTGTTTCAGGGCTTCAGCTAAAGCATTTACGCCACCAAAATAGGCAATTAAGCGGTCTATATTCAATTGCATAACTGACCTTTTGTCCAATTTACTTTTTTCATCATGCTACAATTATTCTATTACGCTAATATACGTAAAATTGGACAAAAAAACAAGTTTATTTTATTCAAAGATATTATTGAAATTATTTTTTAGACATTTTGTACATTTTTATAATGAAGCACGATAAATCGCCACACTACCCTAATATTGAATAGGTCAGACAACGGCTTTCCTATCGGCCTCAGCCTTACATGGCTAAATTTTCTTTCAATCAAATACCTGCAATTACACCTTCAGCATGACATTCGTACACTTTGTAGTAGCCAATTTATTTTTTCTTACAGATGACAACATGCGTGACATTAGGAGCATGAGTCGCTGAGACTTGCTCCTAATAAGTGTTTTACAGTAGCCAGAAATACCCTCTAACATATTGCTTCTTCTGACTTATCAATACTGCTTATTTTTCGATTACCCACCAAATTAGCCTGCACAATTTGCCTTAAGCTTTTGGCAAAATATTGGGATTAGCAAAGCCTGTAGGCTGTACTACTATGGTAATAATGTTTAACGCAGCTTTGGTAAAGGCATTTCGCTAGCAAAATGATTAATTAAACAATCATTTTTCAATTACCTTACCAACCTATTTGTTTACATATTCTAATAAATAAAAGAATCAACTTTAAATTTTTGCTTAAAATCAACATATATACATTAATTATTATTTATAATAAATAAGCTCATTATTAATTGATTTCACATAAATTAATATAATTTTTTGTTTTATTGGGGTAATTAATGAAAATATTGAGAAATTTGCACAAGGTTACAGGATTAATATCTTTAATATTAATTTTATTATTTATGGGCAGTACCATTTATGCAGAAATAAGTGGAAATATTCTTCTAATTCAAAAAGTAAAATCTTTGATTGTTTGGCGCGGTCTGTTTGTTCTGATTCCATGTTTAATTATCACAGGGGCTATTGGTTTCAAACTGGCTGGGCAATCAAAAAATGTTAATATTTTAAAGAAGAGAAAGAGAATGCCATTTATTGCGTTGAATGGCGTTTTTATCCTTATTCCTTGTGCTATATATCTAGAGTATCTTTCATTTCAGATGTTAGATAGTACTTTTTATTCAGTACAAACCTTAGAACTATGTGCCGGATTAATAAACTGCATATTAATCATTTTAAATATTCGTGATGGTATTCGGATTAATAAAATTAAAAAATCATTACTCAGCTAAACTTAAAGTTTTTTGTAGTTTTTCTTTTTATTTCTATAAATATATATTTGTTTTCTGCCTCATGTAGCAGCAGAAAGAGGGGTGGATAAAAATAACTAGACAGAAAAATCAGTTAAATAAGGATTAAATTATATTTTTAGAGTATGGATTAGACATCTTATCTTCAATTTTATGCAATAACCCAAAATCTTGAGAAGTATTGTGTATATCAAAACTAATTTGTTGTGTACGTTTAATTATGAACCATATATTCACAAATGATACTTCTTCTAGGCCTTTAATTTATGTGCTCTTTATAGGTGGTGCAGCTGATAAGGAATCTTTTTTGTGGGGTAATGTCAATTTGCCTCTGAAGAGTCCGTGGCCGCATCGTATTACCTATCATCTAGCACGGCGCTTTCATTTTCGTATGTTTAGATATTTGCAAGCGCACTGGCATTTGCCGTCTGTATTTGTTCGGCATTATTATCGTTGTGATTATTTAAGTTATACAGAAATTTTTTACCGTGAGGCTAAACGTTATCATGATGCTTCGGTGCCTTCGCTGAGACTAAATCCGGCGTTTATCCGTTTATGCCAAAATATTGGCCAGCATACTCAGGTTTTTATTGTTGGCCACAGCCTTGGCGGCTGGAACGGTGCGCATCTGAGCCGGATATTGGCTGCTCATGGTATCCGCTGCCGTTTTTTAGTTACGCTGGATCCAGTAGGCTGTGGAAATCACGATATCCGGATCGCCGGTCATCTGATGCGTCAGGCTCAGATTTACCACAATATTCCGGTACCCGTAGCGAATAAGTGGATGAATATCCGTGGCTTTCACATAAGGCTGGCAGAAAACCGCTTTTCTGCTGAATGGGAAAACTGGGTTTCATGGGCTGGCGGGCAATGGTTAATTAAAACGGCACCACCGGAAAGTCATTTATTGGTTAATCAATGTACACAGTATTCTCATCGGCAGGCTGAAAATATGTTTACCTGCCCTACCCATCTGGGTCTAAGTGCTGCCTCAGCATTAATGCAGGAAATTGAAGCTGTATTGCAGAATGCTGGTTTACCGCCGCTTAACAATTGATTTTTCTTGAAATCTACCTTTGGGTTTGATGTCACATTTTATGCTTGTGATTAACCAAACGGAAAGTTAAGCCGATGAGATACGCTTTAATCAAGCCAGATGGCACTAACCATGCGGCCTGTTTGTCCATCACGCCGATACGAGAAATAGCGTTCGCGCTGCAATACCGTACACTCTGTGCCACCATAGACTTGATGTACACCGGCATCTGCCAGAGCTAGCCGTGCCAGCGCATATATATCGGCAAGATAATGGTTGTTGCCGATATCAGTAAAAGCAGCCTGTGCTTTGGGCTGATGCAGGCAGAAAGCTTTCCATACGTCGGAGCCGACCTCGAAAGCTTCGGGTCCGATTGCCGGACCAAGATAAGCCAGTATTTCCAATGGGCTGACCCGCATGGCTTCTATGGTATTTTGCAATATGCCACCGGCCAGTCCGCGCCAGCCGGCATGGGCGGCAGCTACGGTTGTACCGGCACGGTCACACAGTAGTACCGGCAGGCAATCGGCTGTCATGATGGCGCAGGCGACTTTTTCCCCTTGGCGGCTATAGCTGGCGTCGGCTTCAGCTGGCTGTCCAGACTGCAATGCAGATAATGCCGTTGTGGCTGCGATTACATTTACGCTGTGAGTCTGATTCAGATAGGCGATTAGCTGTGCTGCCTGCTGTTGCACGATGGCGCGGTTTTGTGCTACGGCTTGAGGATGATCACCTACGTGTGCACCAACGTTCAATGATGCAAATGGCGCTTTGCTGATGCCACCCAGTCGTGTAGTGATCAGGGTATGTACATTGTTTGGTGCTGGCCAGTCTGCCTGTGCAAAGGTGTTTTTGTCCTGACTCAGACCAAGTGCCTGATTCATGTCCCATTTTGTATTCATGCGGCGGCCTTATTATTCGCGTATGTAAATTACATCCACGTCGTAATCATCGTCATCCCAGTCTTCGTCTTCATCATCAGTCAGACGTTTCTGCCATTCATCAGCGTTTTTGATGGCTGAATCCATGCCTGCCTGTAGACGCAGTACAGAAAGTAAGTGATAGATATCTTCGGGCAGTGAAGCTTCAAACTGTACTTTATCTTGTGTCTGCGGATGAATGAAACTGAGCCGGTAAGCATGCAGTGCCTGCCGTGCCATTGCTTTTATTGCTGCTTTGGCTTCGGTGGTAGCTGGATGGCGCGGATTGCCATAGAGCGGATCTCCAGCAAGCGGATGGCCTGCGGCTTTCATGTGTGCGCGTATCTGATGGGTACGTCCGGTTTCGAGCTGACATTCGATATAGCTGAAATCGGCATATCGTTCGAGCACTTTGACGTGGGTGATGGCTTCTTTGCCACCAAACGGTACCACGGCCATTCGTGTGCGGTTATGCGGATCTCGGCCAATCAGTGTTTCGATTTTGCCATCATAAGGTACGATTCCGTCAGCCACTGCACGATAGATCCGTTTAACAGTCCGTGCTTGTAGCTGGCGTACTAAGTGTGTTTGTGCCGGCACGGTTTTGGCTACAACCATGAGGCCGCTGGTATCTTTATCTAGACGGTGCACGATACCGGCTCTCGGTACTTGTGCCAGTGCTGGGCAATAGGCGAGCAGGCCGTTCAGTAGTGTGCCCTGCCAATTGCCTGCTGCGGGATGTACAACAAGACCAGCCGGTTTATTCAATACCAGTACGCTATCATCTTCATATATAATGTCTAGTGCCATGGCTTCGGGGGTGAATGCGAGCTGGCTTTCATCCTGTTGTATGGCTACCTGTATGGTTTCACCGCCGATCAGTTTATACTTCGGCGGTACGATGTGGCCGTTAACGGTAACGTGATTTTCCCTGATCCAGGCAGTGAGACGGCTGCGGGAGAACTCAGGTGCCAGTTTGGCCAATGCTGCGTCTAGGCGTAGGCCGGCTAGTTCATTAGGTACGGTCCAATTTTTATAACTTTGTGCAGCTTCATCTGCCGCAAAGGGCAAATCATCGTTATAATCGTCATCATTCTCTAACAAAGAAGTGTCTTTCATGAAAAATTTGTTTTTGGCGGTGGCCTTAGGCCTTTTACTGAGTGCCTGTGCCAGCACAAGTACGGTCGATAAGGATTCCCAGATTACTCAGGACTGGTCTGTTCAGCGTCTGTATAATGAAGCACACGATGAGCTGATGCATCGTAATTATACTCATGCAGAGAAATTATACGAAATTCTGCAGTCTCGTTTCCCGTATGGTTCGTATGCGGAGCAGGCTCAGCTGGACACGGCATATGCTTATTATAAAGATGATGAGAATGATAAAGCATTGGCGGCAATTGAACAGTTTCAGCGTTTGTACCCGCAGCACCCCAATATGGATTACGCTTTGTATTTGAAAGCACTGATTCAGCTGAATGAGGATAAATCCTTTGTTAATAAGCTGGCCAAACAAGATTGGTCTGACCGCGACCCGAAAGCTAACCGGGAAGCTTATACCACTTTTGCTCAACTAGTAGAATATTTCCCTCAAAGTAAATATGCTGCTGATGCTCGCGATAAGATGCAGAAACTACTGGATGCACTAGGCGGAAATGAGCTTTCAGTAGCACGTTATTATATGAAACGTGGTGCATGGCTGGCGGCTGTTGGCCGTGCACAGACGGTTATTTCTCAATATCAGAATACGCCTAATGTGGAGGAAGCGCTGGCTATTATGGTTTCTGCGTATGAAAAACTGGGTGAGCAGAAGCTCAGTGATGATACCAAGCGCGTTCTGGCACAGAATTTTCCAAATAGCCCCTATCTGCAATCTCCGTGGCAGGATCACAATGCCATTCCATGGTGGCGTTATTGGAAGTAAAACCTAACAGTGAATCTTAAAAACCGATGAACATTCCTATTAGATCGATACAAGGTATCGGTCTAATTTTTTATTTTGTTATTTGGACTGGAGACTGAAATTCTTTTTAATCCTGTATGCTATAAAAATTTTTCTCCAGATAAGATAATAATTTGGATATTGATGTTTTTGAGTTGAGGGTGATTTTGTATCGATATTATTTATTCTAGGTTTGATTGTTTTTGGCATACCCCAAAACTCTACACCATCGGTTGATAAAGATACTCCCTTTGAAGTGCGTACAAAAATTTCAATGCCAAATTCGGCCTCTAACTCTTTAACCGCTGTCGACAAGTTGGGTTGGGTAATATTTAAATTTTTAGCTGCTTCATTATTCACTTTTTAATTAAAAAGTATTAGCTAACACCGCGTATTTTATATTAAGAATATAGGTATCAATATTAAACATTATGCTTGTGTTTATGAATTTTCGATTAAATCATTGTCTAAAATAAATATATCTTGCCAGTTACCTTTATATCTGCCCCCATGATAACAAATCATCTCATCAATCTCATAATTCATTAGATTTTTTATAGAACTTTGGGCTTGAGCTAAATTATAAGCAAACTCTGGAAAAGGTATAAATAATTTACCATTAGCTAAAACAAGTGCATCACCCGTTATCAGGGTTTTATTTTCCTTGATATATAACGATATGTGACCTTGGGTATGCCCAGGCGTAAAAATAACCTCTACCCCTTCACCAATAGGTAAAACTTGATGGTTGTGCAAAATATCATTTACCTCAACACCTTCTATATTTTCTAATATTTTATGGAAGATCAGTGCCTGTTGCTTTTCATTATCAGACAAGAAAGGATATCTTTTTTCTGCTTGCTCTAAACGCAATGGTTTTTTATGCTTTTCTATATAAGCTTTTTCTATACTTGATGACAATATTTGAATATGAGGAAATCTTTTCTTAAATTCTGCTAACGAACCTATATGATCAAAATCATGGTGCGTAATGATAATATGAGATAACTTATTTAAATCAATATCACTCTTTTTTGCTGCTGCCTTAAATAACTCAAACTGACAAGGATACCCCGCATCAATTAAGATCATATGACTATCATCTTGTATAATTACAGGATTAATTATCTGCTCAATACCGTTATATTCAAACTTTATAGCAAGTACAATTATTTTCATTTTATGCTCACCTTATTCGATACTTTTATCCGTAAGCTAATTAGCCTGTATTGGAATTATAGTAGCCGATAGTGATGAACATCTATAAAAGTTAATATCTCGTTTTTAAAAATTTTTTACTGATTGCTAATTGTGTTGCACTGGCCTGTTTGTTTGCCAGCTATTTATTTTTTGCAGTATTGCTGAATCTGCGAAATTTTATGCTCAAAAGCAATGAAACTGGCATTTATTCTTGTGGCTGATATGTCCGTGCCAGCCAGCGAATGTGCATCTGTGCGTCTGGTAGCAATTGTTTTAATTCAGTAACTGCTGCTTCTGCCAGCAACTTTCCACACATAAATATATCAATAGCGGCATACTGATGCTCCGGCCACGTATGGATACTGATATGTGACTCGGCCAGTAGCAATACGCCGGTTACGCCTCCACTACCACCAAAAGTATGAAAATAGCTTTCTAAGATATGTGCCCGTGCAGCTTGGGCTAGCTGACGCAGGAGCTGCTCAATTGCACTACTGTTCTGTAACCATTTGCTGTCCAACTGATAAACATCCAGCAGACAGTGCTGCCCGATAATATGATTATTCTGCATTATTTGTGCCAATGTCCACTGCTACCTCCATAATAGCTGTGACCAACAGTAGAATCATCTGCTTTCTCAGAAGAATACGAAGCATAATTTATCCAAGTAAAGCCGATCACAATCAGGATAGCCATGAAGATATTGAATTTTTTATAACCTTCTGCTGAACCGAATATAAAGAGTTCCCGATAAGGAAAATCACGGAGTAATCCATAGGCAAGAATATGCCAACACAAAGGCGTGAACAGATATTCAAAATCTGCTACACCAGCAATAAAAATTTTAATAAAAATAGGCAAATTCAAAACAATAAATACCAGCATCCAGAAGGTTGGCGTGTAGATATCGGTACTGAGATGCAATACGTTTTTCACCCGCCAGCTTTTAATGTTGGCTTTGGTAAAATCGTTTGCTTTAATGTTTTGATGTTCACGAACAAGAACTGCTGCTTTATCAGCAGGCATGGGTTTGGCATCAATGCTGATGTTTTTATTTCCCTGAAACCATGCAGACACCAGTGTCGCCGGTATATTGCTGACGACAGACCATGATTGTTCGTTTCGGGTCAGGGTGGTAGATAATTTACGCTCTTCGCACCCATAATCGATGTAATACATTCTGTCGCCAGGAGAGACTTGCCAGTAAAAGGCTCCAGCTGCATACTCAACTTGAGCTGCGTAATCATATAAAAATGGGACGCTGTCTTTGTTTGCATCAATTGGTTCTAGCGGTTTTTTCAGAACCGGCCAGTCATCCAATGTGGTAGCTATTGCCCATTGGTTTTTTCCCTGCTCCACCAGCCATAGAAACCCTTTTTTGGGTGAATAGAGCAGATATTCTGTCCAGCCAGCTGAGTCATTCTCATCTTCACTTTCTTTGCGTTCAGCCAGCTGGATATAAAGCGGTACATCCGGCATAACTTTTTCTACCGGTACGTAATACAACACCATGGCGCCCAGCACCCACCAGTTTTCATTATCAATGCGTGCTTTGCTGCCGATTTTAATGGTTAGAGCGCGTTGTTGATGCTCACGCATTTCATGCGTCGCATTCTGGTGAGCCGTTTCTTCACTCATGTTGAGCTGGCTGCGGCAATACTGGCAGACAACGTGGTCTGCCACACCGCTTACCCAGCGTATTTCCCCGCCGCAATTAGGACATTTACCTCTTTTGGTACTGCCCTTGACATAACCGGAACGGGTACGAATCTGGTCGGGTGTACGGGTGTTTTGCAGTCTCAGGGCACTGAGTGCCACGCCTTTACCGGCAAAGACTTGTGGCTGTGCCTGACCGTCGGCGTAATCTAGTGTAATGAAGGATGTACCATTGCGGCAATCTGCTACCTGTGCCTTTTCCGATTCAGGTAAAGGCACCGGCAGTTCGCCTTCGGCTGCATACTGGCCGCGGCGGATATCACGGATATCGGCTACGGCATAGTGCCGGTCTCTGTATTTGAAATAAGAGCTTCCTACTTTGAGATTGCTGAATTCTGGTAAAGCTTTCGCTTGAGGAGGTGTAGACTGCAGGCGGGTGAAAACAAAGCGGTCATTGGATTCAGATAGCCATGCACTGCTGCCATCATGCATCAGTGCATGCCATTCACTCCACGAACCGGCTTCGTAGCTGACTTGCATACGCCCGATGAGGGTGAACGGTTTACCCTGCCACATCCCGGTAGTACCGATTTGCAGTGGTGATAGATCATTTAAAACTGCAGAATGGCGGCCGGATAGTACTAATGCATTCTGTTGGATTAATAAAACAGAATGACAATAGCCACAAACTGCGGTGACGGCGGTTGCTGAGCGTATACCGATTTCGGCACCACAGCTCGGACAAGTACTGTGCAGCAGATAGGAAAAACTGTTCATACAGCCATTTAGTCAGTGAGTTTTCTGAGAATCTCGGCCTTAGCTGAATCATAGTCGCTCTGACTGATAAGATTCTGCTCCAGCAGGGTTTTCAGCTGTGACAATCGAGCGGTTATATCTGCTGTTTCTGGTTTAGAGGCCGGTGCGGAAGTGGCAGCACCGGTGATACCTGAAGTCATGACATTAGCAATATTCATACCGGCAGCTAATCCAGCTCCGATGCCGGCTACTCCGCCTTCATTCTGTGCAGCCAGTGGAATAGCCTGAGCCGTCTGGTATTGGGTGTAGCGTCCCATGTCGCCAACGATACCCATGCCCATGCGTTCATCCAGCCGCTCTTGCAGGCTCTCTGGTAGGGTAATGCTTTCTACGGTGAAATTTTCCAGCGCAAGTCCCATGGCTGTGAATGCCGGTTGTAATAGAGTAGTCATTTGTTCCGACAGCAGCATCTGATTAGCGGCCATATCCAGAAAAGGAATATTTGCGTTGCCAAAAGCGGATGCAAGCTGAGTAACAGCCAGATTGCGCAGCTGTTCTTCCAGTGTTTCGGTGCGGTATTCTTCGCATACACCGCTTACTTGGCTAAAAAACAATTCTGGCTGGGCAATACGGAATGAATACATACCAAATGAACGCACAGAAACAGCACCGAAATCATTGTCGCGGATGGTAACCGGCTGTGCGGTGCCCCAGCGTCTGGAAAGCTGCTGACGCATATTGAAGAAGTACACGTCGGATTTGAATGGTGATTGAAATAATTTACCCCAATGTTTGAGATCGGTTAGTAAGGGCAGATTCTGGGTATTGAGTGTGAATGTACCGGTACCAAACAGGTCGGCGATGGCGCCTTCGTCTACAAACAAGGCATTTTGTGATTCGCGGACAATGAGTGCGGCTCCGTTTTGAATTTCCTGATCCTTAATCGGAAAACGCCACATCAGGACTTCAGGGTCGGGGTTTTCCCACTGGATTACATCAATGAATTGTTTCTTGATGAAGCCACCGAGTTTGTTAATGCCAAAAATTGAGTTCAGAACCATTTTTGTATCCCGTTCAGATGTTTGATTGTTAACTTAGTGCAGCTGCATTAAGGATGCCGATAGACACTGACAGCCCGAAAAACAAGGCGCCGACGGCGATATTGTTGTTCGCCAGTTCGAAATTGGCCTTGGGGATAAGCAATGTGGCAATAAAGTACACCAGAATCTGCACAATCATGGCTGCCGCGCCCCAGATGATGAAACTGATGAGATTGACAGATTGCAACATGCTGGAAATGAGGGTGATGCAGAATCCGATCATGGCGCCGCTCATTGAGACGGCACAGGCAAGGTTGCCCTGCTTAATCAATTTTAGTTCGGCTACCGGAGTTATTCGTATATAAAAAATAATAAATACGATAAGTAGCAACAGGGCAACGCCAAAATATTTTAAATATTGTATGTACTGCCAGAGAGTAATTACCATAGTTTATTATCCTGACTGTTTAGTTTTTTAACATACCGTATAATAATGTTTTTGTATAGTTTATTATTTACTTTTTTTTGCAATTTGTTAGCTTTAGCTTGAAATGTGGTATCAGGTTTGTTGCTAGAGCAGAAATATTTATTAAGTATTTTTTAATCGGGATGCTTTATTTTTATTACAGAGCTGGTTTCAACGGACGGCAGGTGGCTGCTGTGATGCTGAAAAAATATTAAAAGGATAATTTGTGAATCCTGCTTTGATTGTTTCTGTGTTTGTTGTGGCCAGTTGTGGGCTGGCTTATGAATTGATTATGGCGGCACTGGCCAGCTATTTGCTTGGTGACTCGATACTCCAGTTTTCGTCGATTATCGGTGTGTATATGTTTGCGATGGGCATTGGTGCGCATCTGACTCGTTATATATCCGACCGTGATGCGCTGAGCCGCTTTATTGATATTGAAATTCTGGTGGGAATTGTCGGCGGTGTTTCGGCGCTGCTTTTGTTTGTTTTATTTGGTTTTTCTGCGGCACCTTTTCGTTCGGTGCTATACGGGCTGGTGCTGATTATCGGTATTATTACGGGAATGGAGCTGCCGCTGGTGATGCGGGTGCTGAATCTGCGTGAGGTGGAGTTTAAAGAAGTGGTCAGCCGTGTACTGACTTTTGACTATCTAGGAGCGCTGGCTGTTTCGTTGTTGTTTCCTCTGATTCTGGCTCCAAAGCTGGGCATGGCAAGAAGTGCGCTGTTGTTCGGGATTTTAAATACGGCAGTGGCACTGCTGACAGCGCGGCTGTTTAAGCACGAGCTACCTCGTTACCAGCGTCTACGTATGCGCGGCAATATAGTGCTGTTGGTTTTATTGCTGTTTTTCTGTTACGCCAATCACATTACGAATAAAGCAGAACAACATTATTTTGGTGACCCAGTGGTGTTTAGCACCGCTTCTCCTTATCAGCGGCTGGTGATTACGAAATGGCATAATGATACAAGATTGTTTCTTAATGGTAATTTACAGTTTTCTTCAGTGGATGAGGCACGCTATCACGAAGCACTGGTACTGCCGGTGATGGAGCAGAATCCACAGGCCTCCCGCATTTTGATACTAGGTGGCGGAGATGGGCTGGCAGCACGGGAGGTGCTGAAATATCCACAGGTAAGTCAGATTACGCTGGTGGATCTGGATGCAAGTATGACGCGTGTTTTCCGTACTTCGGCAGCTTTGCGTGAGCTGAATCAGAATTCCCTTAATCACCCGAAACTGCGCATTATTAATGCGGATGCAGCGCAATGGCTGCAACACAATCAGGAAAAATTCGATGTAGTGATTATCGATTTTCCTGACCCTTCCAATTTTTCTCTTGGCAAACTGTATTCGGTACCAATGTACCGTATGGTGGCGCGACATTTAAATCCGCATGGTAATCTGGTGGTGCAGTCTACTTCACCTTACTTTGCACCTAATGCGTTCTGGTGCATTGTCAATACACTGGAAGCAGCCGGATTAAAAACGCTACCTTTTCATGTGTATGTCCCTTCTTTTGGTGAGTGGGGCTATGTGATGGCCAATCAGACTGGTGAGTTTCTGATTCCAGACCATTATCGGGTGCCGACACGCTATCTAGATGCAGAAACGACACGCGAAATGTTTGTGTTTCCAAAAGATATGCAACGGCGAGCAGTAGAACCAAATCATTTAAACACGCAGAAGTTAGTGGAATATTTTGAGGCTGACTGGCGCGCGGTGATGCGCTGATAGGGGTAAGCAGATGAAAATCAGTCGCCGCCGGTTTCTCAGCAATGTGTTGGGCGCCAGTATGGTGGGTTTGAGCAGCTATGAGGCGTGGCGCTATTTTGCACCAGGGCAGCCACCAATCAGTGTGGATTTCCCCGGTAAAGCTGTGGGGCATGCTATTCGTGATGCGCAACGACAACCTCCAGCTAATATTCCAACACGCCATGTGAATACGGTGATTGTCGGCAGTGGTGCGGCGGGGCTGTCTGCTGCCTGGCAGTTATCCAGACAGGGCATGCACGATTATATTTTACTTGATGGTGCTGAACGCAATGGCAATAATCGCGGTGAACACCAGTTTGGTGTGGATTACCCCACCGGTGCGCATTATCTGCCCCTACCCTCACCGGAATCGGAACACATCCGAGAATTACTCGGCGATTTACAACTGTATCAGCATGGTGTGTATGATGAGCGCTCACTGCTACAGGTGCCCAATGAGCGATTATTCTATCAGCAACACTGGCAGAATGAATTGCTGCCTCAGCGTGATGCCGATAGTCAGCGTTTTTTCCGTTTTATTCATCAGCTCAGCAGCCAGCGCGGTGTGGATGGCAAGCGTGTATTTACCATTCCGCTGGATTTGGCCAGTAACGACAACGAATGGCGCCGTCTGGAACGGATAACTTTTGCCAATTGGCTGGAACAGCAAGGTTATCACTCGCCTACTCTGCTGTGGTATCTGGACTATTGCTGTCGAGATGACTATGGGCAAGGCATCGGCCAAATCTGTGCGTGGGCCGGCCTGCACTATTTCTGCGCCCGTGGCACAGAGCAGAATGAACACGGTACAGTGCTGACCTGGCCGCACGGTTTACATGAGCTGTCACAGCGGATACGCGCATTTTGCCGTCTGCAAGCTATCGAAAACATTCCTGAAACCGATCAGCCATTTACTCAGCCGCGCAGTCTCCGTGCTTATGCAGTTTCGATTGAAGAAGAGGCTCAGGGAGTACGTCTGTTAATCTGTACTGCACAACAGCAATATTTCTGGCTACAGGCACAGCATGCAATCTGTGCCATGCCACTGTATATCGCAGCTCACGTGGTGCAGAATATTCAGCGATATGGTTTTCAGCCGCAGACCCATATGCCTCAGTATGCCCCTTGGATTGTGGCTAATTTTTTGCTGCGCGGCATGCCGCCAGAAAAAAGAGGCAGCGCGCTGGCATGGGACAACATTTTGTATCAAGGTGATGGGCTAGGCTATGTGGTGGCCACGCACCAGCAAATTCGGCAAGGGCCGCCACCCTTTACATCTTTCACTGCCTATACAGCATTGAATCATGATTCGCCGACCAACATACGTCACTGGATGCTATCGGCCTCACCTGAAGAAATATACCAATGCGCGGCTAAAGAATTGGAAGAGATTTATGGCATTGTGCTACGAAAGCGTATGGTACAGGCGCGTATCAGTCTACGCGGCCATGCCATGGCCGTACCACAGCCCGGTTATCTCACCAATGCGGGCTTAATGGCGTTGCGCTCGTATCAGGGTCGTTTACAGTTTGCCCATAGTGATTTATCCGGCTATTCGATTTTCGAGGAAGCCTGCTATTGGGGTAAACGTGCCGCTGAGCAGATTCTGGCACAACAGTAATATTGATTACAGGTCTGATTTGAAAAACAACAGCCTGTGTACGAACTTGTCCACAGGCTGCTTAATCTGCTACTGATATACTAGA
The DNA here is from genome assembly GCF_050310315.1 of Snodgrassella sp. CS2. Taxonomy (NCBI): domain Bacteria; kingdom Pseudomonadati; phylum Pseudomonadota; class Betaproteobacteria; order Neisseriales; family Neisseriaceae; genus Snodgrassella; species Snodgrassella sp. CS2. The sequence goes on from NZ_JBNPBA010000006.1 coordinate 44,896, forward strand.
TTTCGAAGTAATCCATAATACTTTGTGCGGCATCACGTCCTTCTGCTATGGCGGTAACCACCAAATCCGAACCACGGGTGATGTCGCCGCCAGCAAAGATTTTTGGATTGGCGGTCTGCTGTTTGTATTCACCACTAGTCTGAATACGGCCGCGTTCGTCCACGGTGACACCAACTTCACCTAACCACGGTATGCTGTGAGGTGCAAATCCAAAGGCTACAATTATGGCATCACAGGTAATGATTTCTTCACTACCGGCTATGATTTCGGCACGGCGCCGGCCGCGTTCGTCTGGTGCACCCATGCTGGTGCGGACAACCTGAATGCCCGTTACTATGCCAGCTTCGTTTGTCACCACAGCCTGAGGCTGCACATTGAATTTAAACTGCACGCCTTCTTCCCGCGCATTGTTGAATTCTTTTCTGGAGCCCGGCATATTGGCAGCATCGCGGCGGTAAGCACAGATTACTTCTTTAGCCTGCTGCCGCAGCGCGGTGCGTACACAATCCATGGCAGTATCGCCGCCACCAAGCACCACCACACGCTTACCTTCCATGCATACATAATCTTTGCTATCGATGTTTAGCAGATGTTCCGTATTGCCAATCAGATAGGGCAAAGCCAGATAAACACCGCTGGCCTCTTCATTTTCGATGCCGGCACGTAGTCCCTGATAAGTACCCACGCCTAAAAACACTGCATCATATTGCTGCTCAAGCTCTTGCAAGCTAATGTCGGTGCCGACATTGACACCCAGTTTGAATTCTATGCCCATATCAGTGAGTACGTGCCGCCGCCGCATCATGACTTCTTTTTCCAATTTGAACGCCGGTATACCAAAGGTGAGCAGGCCGCCGATTTCGGATGCCCGTTCGTATACGGTCACGTCCACACCATTGCGGATGAGAACATCGGCACAGCCGAGGCCGGCGGGGCCGGCTCCAACCACCGCTACTTTTTTACCCACTTTCTCCACGGTGGCAATATCTGGATGCCAACCTTGCGCAAATGCCTGTTCGGTGATGTATTTTTCGATGGCTCCGATGGTAACGGCGCCGAATTCCGCATTCAAGGTACAATCGCCTTCACACAGACGATCCTGCGGGCACACGCGACCGCAGACTTCAGGAAGGCTGTTGGTGGTGTGTGCTAACTCAGCTGCTTCGATAATCCGCCCTTCATTCGCCAGTCGCAGCCAATTAGGAATGTTGTTGTGCAACGGGCATTTATTCTGGCAGTACGGATTACCACAGGCCAGACAGCGGTCTGCCTGAGCAATTGCCTGTGCTGTGGTAAAGGGCTGATAAATTTCCGCAAATTCCTGCTGGCGTACGCTCAGCGGTTCTTTCGGTGGATCGACACGCGGTACATCAATAAACTGATAAACATTTTCGCGTTGACTCATGTGGTGTTCCTTGCACGATTTTTTGATTATTGCTGTCTTAATGTCTGCTCTTACTGGGTAACAGCGCGCAATTCAGTGACGGTACGCGGTTTGTGCCCCAGAAGCGCATCGACATCATTGGCTTTTGGTTTCACCAGCACAAAGCGGTTCACATAGTTGTCCCACTCAGCCAGAATGCGTTCCCCCAGAGGGCTGTGAGTATTTTCCACATGCTCGGCGATGAGGCCGCGTAGATTTTCCTGATGCATGGTAAGTGCGGCGATGTCTAAACCTTCAACCAGCTCAGAATTAATACGCTGTCTGAAGCCGCCATCCACATCCAGCACATAGGCAAAGCCACCAGTCATACCGGCACCGAAATTGATACCGGTTTTGCCTAATACACACACTACTCCGCCGGTCATGTATTCACAGCCGTTGTCGCCAATACCTTCCACCACGACTGTGGCACCAGAATTACGCACAGCAAAGCGCTCACCTGCCTTGCCAGAAGCAAACAATTTGCCACCAGTAGCACCATAAAGGCAGGTATTGCCGATAATGGTGGTGTCTTCTGGCCGGAAAGCAGTGCCGCCATGCGGCCTAATCACGATTTTGCCGCCGGCCATACCTTTACCTACATAATCGTTGGCATCACCAGTTAGATACAGATTCATGCTACCAGCCAGCCAAACACCAAAACTCTGTCCGGCAGTACCATTTAGATAGATGTCAAAGCGTTGTGAAGTACGGCCACGATTTCCATGAGTAGCAGCAATCTGTCCGGCTAAGGCAGCGCCTACGGAGCGGTCGGTATTATTGATATCATAGGTCAGATCCACATCGGCACCGCTCTGTACGGCATCGCCAACGTCCTGCATGATAGTGTGATTGAGGCGACCAGTATCGAATGGCGGATTGGTTTGCGTACAGTAGCGAGCACTGCCATCCGGTACCTTGGGTGAATACAGTAACTTGCTTAAATCCAGCGTACCCTGTTTCGGAGTGATGCCAGCAACGATTTCCAGTAGCTCCGTGCGGCCGATTAAATCAGTCAGGCGGGTGATGCCGAGCTGTGCCATGATTTCACGCACATCCTGTGCAATGAATTTAAAATAATTCATCGCTTTTTCAGGCAGACCGTGGAAATGTTCGTGGCGCAGAGTGTCATCCTGCGTAGCCACGCCGGTGGCACAGTTATTCAGGTGACAGATACGCAGATAGCGGCAGCCCAGCGCAATCATCGGGCCAGTGCCGAAGCCAAAGCTTTCCGCTCCCAGAATGGCCGCTTTAACGATGTCTAGACCGGTTTTCAAGCCGCCATCAACCTGTAACCGCACTTTGTGGCGCAAATTGTTTTCTACCAGTGCCTGCTGGGCTTCTGCCAGTCCCAGCTCCCAAGGACTACCAGCGTATTTCACACTGGTTATCGGGCTGGCACCAGTGCCGCCGTCATAGCCGGATATAGTAATTAAATCTGCATAAGCTTTGGCTACGCCGGTAGCGATGGTACCCACGCCCGGTAAAGACACCAGTTTTACCGAAATCAGCGCACGCGGATTAATCTGTTTTAAATCGAAAATCAGCTGTGCTAAATCTTCGATGGAATAAATATCATGGTGCGGGGGTGGTGAAATCAAGGTGGAACCGGGCACAGCAAAGCGCAATTGCGCGATGTATGGTGTGACCTTATCTCCGGGAAGCTGTCCGCCCTCACCCGGTTTGGCACCTTGCGCTACTTTTATCTGAATCACATCAGCACTCATCAGGTAGGCCGGTGTGACGCCAAAACGTCCCGAAGCCACTTGCTTAATCCGTGAAACACGTTCGGTGCCGTAGCGACGTGGGTCTTCGCCACCCTCGCCAGAGTTGGAATAGCCGCCCAGACGATTCATCGCCGTGGCCAGTGCCTCATGTGCCTCTGGGCTTAATGCACCAATCGACATAGCCGCGCTATCGAATCGTTTATATAAATTTTCTGCTGCTTCTACCTGTTCAAGTGCCACTGGTGTGGCTGCTTCCGTTTTAAGCCTTAGCAAATCCCGCAGCATGGAGGGAGGGCGTTTATTCACAGCATCCGCATAGTGGCGGTAGCAGGCATAGTCACCGCTGTTGATGGCAGCCTGTAAGGTATTCACCACTTCTGGATTGTAGGCATGGAATTCACCCTGCGGCTTATATTTCAGAAAACCGCCAATTTCCAGACCACGGCTTTTCTGCCATGCACGTTTGTGGAACCAGCGCAGATCATCTTCTAGCTGTGCAAATGTAGCCCCTTCAATACGGTTTACCATATTTTTGAAACACAACTGCATGACTTCATGATGAAAACCAATGGCTTCGAAAAGACAGGCACAGCGATAAGACGAAATGGTAGAAATACCCATTTTGGAAATGATTTTATACAGCCCCTTATTGATACCATTACGGAAATTGAGCATCACCTGCCGTAAAGGTTTAGTAATCGCACCAATACTTACCATTCTGGCCAGACTTTCATACGCCAGATACGGATACACCGCTGTAGCACCTAGACCAATCAGTACGGCAAAATGGTGCGGATTTCGTGCAGATGCGGTTTCAACCACAATATTGGCATCGCAACGCAAATTGGTTTCTACCAGCCGCTGCTGAATCGCGCCCACACTGAGCACAGCCGGAATCGGCATAGCATTACGGCTGACATTGCGATCGGATACCACCAGCAGAACTGCCCCATTTCTGACCGCGGCAACTGCCTCATCACACAAATGCAGCAAAGCTTCCTGCAAGCTGGTTTCATGTGGGTTGTACACCGCCTGCAGGTGATGATGCTGATAGTGTTCGGCAGAAAGCTGAAGCAACTGCTGCATATCGGAGTAAAGCAATACAGGTGATTTAAAATTCACCCGATGCGACATGCCTTCAGCCTCAAAGAACACGCTCATCTCACGCCCGATACAAGTATTAAGGCTCATCACATGCTTTTCGCGTAAAGGGTCTATTGGCGGATTGGTTACCTGAGCAAAGTATTGGCGGAAATAATCAAACAGCAGGCGTGGTCGCTGCGAAAGTACCGCAAACGGCGTATCGTCTCCCATCGAACCTACTGCTTCCTGTCCATTCTCGCCCAGCACACGAATCACACTTTCCAGCTCTTCCATGTCATAGCCAAATAGTTTTTGGTAAACCAACAGCTGGTCTGCTGAAAAAATGGCTTCTCCGGTTTCATTTTCCGGCAGTTTTTCAAATGGAATTAGCGATAAAACATTTCTGTCTAGCCATTCTTTATACGGATGGCGCGTTTTCAGCTCGGTATTAATGTCTGCCGACTGCATCAACCGTCCTTCACGCGTATCAATCACCAGCAGCTCACCGGGGCCGACACGGCCTTTTTCTACCACCTCATCGGGAGCGTAATCCCAGATACCTACTTCGGAGGCAATAGTAATCAGCTTATCCTGCGTAATCACATAGCGCGCTGGCCGCAGACCATTGCGGTCGAGCGTACAGGCTGCATAGCGCCCATCACTGAGCACAATTCCTGCTGGCCCGTCCCATGGCTCCATATGCATAGAATTGAAATCGTAAAATGCGCGTAAATCCTCATCCATATCTGGATTGTGCTGCCATGCCGGTGGTACCAGCAAACGCATAGCACGAAACAAATCCATACCACCATTCACAAACAGCTCCAGCATATTATCCAGAGAGCTGGAATCCGAGCCAGTTTCATTCACAAACGGCGCAGCGGTCTGTAAATCCGGAATCAAAGGCGTATGGTATTTGTAGGAGCGTGCTCGTGCCCAAGCACGGTTGCCGGAAATGGTATTGATTTCCCCATTGTGCGCCAAATAGCGAAAAGGCTGCGCCAATTGCCACCGCGGCAGCGTATTGGTAGAAAAGCGCTGATGAAACAGGCAAATTGCACTTTGCATACGCAAATCAGCCAGATCAGGATAAAAGCGCGGCAAATCCTTGGGCATGCATAGCCCTTTATATATCATCACCTGATTAGACAAGCTGCAAATATAAAAATCTCGGTGACTAATGCGTTTCTCAATCCGCCGGCGCGTCATAAACAGCCGCCGCTCCAAATCGCGCGGCAGCCAGCCGGCAGGTGCATTCACAAACACCTGCTCAATATGTGGCATATCGGCTAACGCAATGGCGCCAAGCATTTTAGGGTTGGTGGGCACCGTGCGCCACAAAGAAATATTCAGCGTTTCCTGCGTCAGCTCTTCTTCAATAATGGCTTTGTACTCCTGTGCCAGCGCCTCATCGCGCGGAAAGAAAATCATGCCGACGGCAAAATTTTTAGCCAGAGTGATGCCGCTTTCCTCAGCCACAGCCTGAAAGAATTTTTTCGGCATTTGCAGCAGCAGGCCACAACCATCACCAGTTTTACCATCTGACAAAATCGCGCCGCGATGCTGCATGCGCGACAGCCCCAATATTGCGGTACGCACCACCTTATGGCTGGGTTCACCCTCAATATTGGCGATTAATCCAAAACCGCAGTTTTCTTTTACCAGAGTATGGTCGTATAAGCCGGACATCAGGAAACCTCGTTTGCTGCACTGATTGCAAAGCACAATTTAGTTAGACAAGGTAACAAACATACAAAAATTTACCCTTTAACGTCAAAACCTTTTTTCATAGAAACGATAAAAAAAACGCTATAATTTGAATCAATTACAGCATAAATCACTACCCAGAGACATATATATGCAGATTAAACCGGCATTTAATCAAAAAATCACTATATTTCACCAATTTACATAAACGTGTTAATCAGTCTTCAGAAAGCAAAAAAATTTGCTGAAAACACGAATAATGTCATCAGCAAATTATTCTAAATGAAAATAATAATCAATTATTATTGTAATTCAATTATATATAACAACTGGCAGCCTACACCTGACCCTAAAGAAAAAAATTGTCCTTATCCTGCGTATCTTTAACTTGAATGAATGTGCAGACTTTATTTGAAATCCTCTCACCAGCCTAAAACATTTTTTAATTTATGTTTGCGACAACAGCGCAGATCTTGCGCCAAAAATAGTATTCAATAATCCCTATCCAGAACCAGAAAAGTAAATTCTCTGAGCAGCACCATGCCGATGATCACCGGCAATATATTCATTTCCATTCCAACCAATATCAATTTTTTGCCAAAATATTTATTTAATCTCCCACTGGTAAAGCTATCTGCCTAAATAAACACAACTGATAGAAAATGAAAATTGACAAACAAATGACATTTAAAGTATTTATCGATAAAATAAAATATCATTACAAAATTAAAAGAAATTTAAATAAATGAAAAATATTTTTTGCCTGATCACCATTGCCTTACTCTGTGGTTGTATGACTCCGAAAGGCGATTATCACATTGTCGCGGAAGATGAATTTGGAAGAGATTTAGCTCCGAATATCAAATTTGTTGCCCAAAATGGCACAGGTATTACCAGCACTAAAATTAGCCTGTGTGCAGGTTCTCCAGGAGCTATTATTCGCGTATACGATTTACATACAAACGAAGAAATAAAAAGTCTAAGTCCACGTAAATGCCGCTGAAAAAACGAAAAGACACATTGAAATTTTAGCGGCTAAAATTCACGAGTATCGTAAATAACAACCAAAATACGCATCTTCTAGCTTGTATGCTGTATCTTGTTATCAATGAATAAGGGAGATGCCCGCATCTCCCTTGAAGTTTTATTCGTTTACCACGCCTGCGTGCTCAGCCTGCACATCTGCATGATAACTAGAGCGAACCATCGCCCCAATAGCACCATGCTTAAATCCCATCTCATAAGCACGTTTTTCAAAAGCCTTAAACTGCTGCGGTGTCACATAGCGCAGCACTGGCAAATGGCTGTTGCTGGGTTGCAAATACTGGCCTATCGTAATCATTTCTACATCATGGTCGCGTAAATCCTGCATCACTTGCAGAATTTCTTCATCACTTTCACCCAGACCAACCATCAATCCAGACTTGGTGGCTACTTCAGGACGTAGCGCCTTATATTGCTTCAGCAATTTCAGTGAATGCAGATAATCTGCACCAGGACGCGCCTGTTTATACAGCCGCGGTGCCGTTTCCAGATTATGATTCAGCACATCCGGCGGAGTCTGCGCCAGAATTTCCAGTGCAATATCTAGGCGTCCACGGAAATCCGGCACCAGCACCTCAATCTGAGTATGCGGGCTGGCTTCACGGATAGCAGTAATGCAGTCAGCAAAATGCTGCGCACCACCATCACGCAGATCATCACGGTCAACAGACGTAATCACCACATAGCGCAAATTCATTGCTTTTACCGAAGCAGCCAGATGGCTTGGTTCCTGCTCATCCAGCGGATTGGGACGGCCATGGCCTACATCACAAAACGGACAACGACGAGTACAGATATCACCCATAATCATGAAAGTAGCCGTACCCTTGCTAAAACATTCACCGATATTTGGACAACTGGCTTCCTCACATACCGTATGCAACTTCTGTTCGCGCACGATACTTTTAATTTCAAAAAACTTCTGACTGCTCGGTAAACGTGCCCGAATCCATTCCGGTTTTTTCAGCTTTTGTTCCAGAGGAACCACTTTAATCGGAATACGTGCCGTTTTTTCTGCACCCTTGTGTTTTACCCCTTGGCTGTTATCTTGATTCATAGTACAACTTTCTGTGTAGATGGCCGCTCAGGAGGCGGAGCATTCAATTGCAAACTCAGGTAGCCGGTTAAGCGTTCTGCCACTTCAGCCAGTGTTGGACACGGCTTTATCAGCTCAGCAATCTGCGTCATATGCAAGCCGGCATAGCCGCAAGGATTAATGTGTGTAAACGGAGTCAGGTCCATATTCACATTCAGCGCCAGCCCGTGATACACCGCACCCTGTTTAATGCGCAGCCCCAGCGACGCGATTTTCCGGCCGCTAACGTAGACACCGGGCCGTTTCGGGTCATTCTCCGCTGCAATGCCATAATCGGACAGCGTGGCAATAATACTGTTTTCCAACCGGCTTACTAGCTCACGCACGGTAATATGGCGACGCTTAAAATCAATCAGCGTATACACCACCAACTGACCTGGGCCGTGATAAGTCACCTGCCCACCGCGGTCTATCTGTACTACCTCAATATCATCATGCACCAGAATATGTTCCGGTTTACCGGCCATGCCCTGTGTAAATACGGGCGGATGTTCAACAACCCACAACTCATCTTCGGTTTGGGCTGTGCGAGCAGCCGTAAATTCTTGCATTGCAGCAAATACCGGCTGATAAGCGCGTAAACCCAGCTGCACCACTTTCATAGTACAACTTTCACCATCGGATGGCTGCTTAAAGAACGATAAATATCATCCAACTGCTGCTGACTTTCGGCACGAACAACCACTGTAGCACTAATATAATTACCCTTACTGCTCGGGCGGGTATTAATATCTGAAGCTGCGGTTTCTGGCGCATGCTGCTGCACCACGTCCAGCACCCGAGCCGCAAATTCCGGATGCTGTTCACCCATTACCTTAATCGGGAAATCCAGCGGAAATTCAATAATACTGGTTTTCAGATCATCACTCATCTTCATACCTTTCCTGTCTGGTCACGTTTTTACCATGTAAATCACATGCAAAACAGGCTTAATCACGTAAAAAAATTTAATCACAGGCAAACAGCAGCCCTAAACCCATATTAAACAGCTCTTTTCTGTGCCAGATAGGTTTGCAGACCCCGTTCACGCAATACACAGCTTGGACACTCACCGCAGCCGCCTTCCACGCCGTTATAACAAGTGTGCGTATGCTCACGCACATAATCCAGATAGCCAAGCTCATCTGCCAGCGCCCATGTCTGTGCCTTGTCCAGATACATTAGCGGCGTAATCAGACGAAACTCATAATCCATAGCCAGATTCAACGTCACATTCATCGACTGTACAAACACATTGCGGCAATCCGGATAGCCAGAAAAGTCGGTTTCACATACGCCAGCAATCACATCATGAATACCCTGTCCTTTAGCAAAAATAGCGGCATACAACAAAAACAACGCATTACGTCCATCTACAAACGTATTCGGCAGCCCATTTGCCGGAGTTTCAATAGACTGCTGCTTATCCATCAGCGCATTATGCGTAATGCTTTGCAGCAATGACAAATCCATTACCGTCTGTGCTACGCCTAAGTCCTGCGCAATCCAGCGTGCCTTTTCCAGCTCAATCGCATGGCGCTGACCATACTGAAAAGTAATCGTCTGCACATTATCACGTCCATAAGTCGCAATAGCCTGCAATAGACAAGTCGTCGAATCCTGACCGCCGGAAAAAATCACCAGCGCTCGAGTATGTTGTTTCATTATTTCGTTTCCTTAGTTTTGATTTCAGAAACAGCCGTAAAAACCGCTTTTACCGCCGCCTGACGTGGGAAGTTTGCGAACCACGCAAGTACTTATTATAAAACATTTGCTCTCCCCCTACCGATAGCCAGTCCACGAAAGCCTCCAAAACAGGTAAAATAAACCGCTTTACTGCTTTAAATTCAAATATTCAAACATGTTGGTACTGGGAATCGAATCATCCTGTGACGAAACCGGCGTTGCCCTATACGACACCGAACACGGACTACTGGCTCATCAGCTGCATACACAAATTGCCATGCATGCCGAATATGGCGGCGTCGTACCCGAGCTGGCCAGCCGCGACCATATTCGCCGCCTAACCCCGCTTACACAGGCGTGTCTGCATCAGGCCGGCAAAACTTTTGCCGAAATTGATGCCATCGCCTATACCCAAGGCCCAGGGCTAGGTGGTGCATTACTGGCCGGAGCCAGCTTTGCCAACGCACTGGCTTTTGCCCTAAATAAACCCATCATTCCCGTCCATCATCTAGAAGGCCATATGCTGTCGCCGTTGCTCAGCGACGACAAACCGGATTTTCCATTTGTCGCCTTACTGGTTTCTGGCGGTCATACCCAATTTATGGCCGTCAAAGGCATCGGCGACTACACCCTACTGGGCGAAAGCATCGATGATGCAGCCGGTGAAGCATTTGATAAAACTGCCAAACTACTTGGCCTGCCCTATCCAGGCGGTGCTAAACTGTCTGAGCTAGCCAGACTTGGCCACAGCGGCAGCCTGCATTTTCCGCGCCCTATGCTGCATTCGCACGATCTGAACATGAGTTTTTCCGGTTTAAAAACCGCCGTACTCACTGCCGTCAACAAAATCAAAGCAGAAACTGGCTGCGGCGAAGCTTTACCCGAACAAATCAGACATGATATCTGCCGCGAATTCCAGAACGCCGTTGTCGATGTACTGACCAGCAAAGCCAAACAGGCACTACAGCAAACCGGCTACAAACAACTGGTCGTAGCTGGCGGTGTGGGTGCCAATTGGCAGTTGCGCCAAAGCCTCAGCAGCCTTCCTGAAGTGCATACATTCTTTCCTCCGCTAGCCTACTGCACCGACAACGGTGCCATGATTGCCTTTGCCGGAGCTATGCATCTGTCCAGCGCCCGCCCTACCGGCAGTTTTAATGTTAGACCGCGCTGGCCGCTTAGCCAGATTGTCAACTAACCCGCCCCCCTTGCCTCTCAATTTGTAGCGTTTGATATGTATGATTGAAATAAAAAATCTCAGCTTACAGCGCGGTAGCAAACAGCTTCTGCAACACGCCAGCCTGACCATCTATCCCGGTCAGCGCGTCGGCCTGATTGGCAAAAATGGCACCGGCAAATCCAGTCTGTTTGCCCTGCTGGAAGGAAAAATCAGCCATGACAGCGGCGACCTACGCCTACCCAAACACTGGCAGCTAGCCACCGTCAAGCAGGAAACACCGGCACTGGATATCCCTGCGCTGGACTACGTACTTCAAGGCGACACAGAATTACAGCAACTACAACTACTGCTGCAACAGGCCGAAGCAGGCAACGACGGACTCAAACAGGCCGAATACCATGCACGTCTAGATGAAATCGGTGCCTACAGCGCACCAGCACGTGCCGCCAAATTACTAAACGGCCTAGGTTTCTCACAACAAGAACAGCATCAGCCAGTAAAATCATTCAGCGGTGGCTGGCGTATGCGCCTAAATCTGGCTCAGGCACTCATGTGCCGTACTGACCTGCTTCTACTAGACGAACCCACCAACCATCTGGATTTAGAAACTGTCCTGTGGCTAGAGCAACATCTGGCCGGACTAGATACTACCCAGATAATCATCTCGCACGACCGCGACTTCCTCAATGCCACCACCACCCAAACCGTCGAACTGGCACAGCAACAACTGACTCTTTACGGTGGCAACTACGATTTCTACCAGCAAGAGCGCGCACAGCGACTCGCACAGCAGCAGGCCGCCTATATCAAACAACAGGCACACATACAGCATCTGCAATCCTTTATTGACCGCTTCAAAGCCAAAGCCACCAAAGCAGTACAGGCACAGAGTCGCATCAAAGCATTGGCCAGATTAGAACGTATCGCACCAGCACATCTGGACAGCGAATTTTCATTTGAATTTGCCCAGCCAGACCATCTGCCCAATCCACTGCTAAAACTGGAAAACATCAATCTAGGTTATGGCAACCGAACGGTATTGCACAACATCGACCTCTCAGTCGAATCGGGTGCCCGCTATGGTCTGCTAGGTGTCAATGGCAGCGGTAAATCCACCCTAATAAAAGCCATCTCCGGCAGCCTGCAACCATTAAGCGGCCAGATTGTGCGAGCTGAAAAACTCAAAATCGGCTACTTTGCACAGCACCAGCTTGAAACCCTACGTGCCGACCAAAGCCCAATATGGCACATTCAGCAACTGTCTCCAGACGTGCGCGAACAGGAAATTCGCAATTTCCTTGGCAGCTTTGCCTTTATCGGTGATATGGCAATGCAACCTATAGCCCCCTTTTCAGGTGGCGAAAAAGCAAGGCTGGCACTGGCCATGATTGTGTGGCAGAAGCCCAACCTTTTACTGCTGGATGAACCCACTAACCATCTGGATTTAGACATGCGCCACGCCCTGACGCTAGCGTTACAAAGCTTTCAGGGCGCATTAATCGTAGTGTCGCATGATCGCAGCCTGCTCGAATCCACCACCGACGCCCTGATATACCTTAATCATGGTGAGCTCAGACACTTTGATGGTGACCTAAGCAACTACCGCCAATGGCGTCTGACACAAGAGCAAACCAGTATCGACCAGCCGCAAAACTCCAGCGACAGCATTAAGCGCAAAGAGCAAAAACGCATCGAAGCACAACAGCGACAGGAACGAGCCAAACTGACCAAACCCTTGATGAAAAATATCGAAAAAGCCGAACGCGACATGGAAATCTGGCAACAACAGCAGCAGGAAGGCGAAGCCTTTCTCGCCAGCGAAGAAGCCTACCTTGACGAAAACCGCACAAAATTACAACAAACCATTACCCAACTAGCCGAGCTCAAAGTAAAATTAACCCAAACTGAAGAAAAATGGCTTGAATGGCAGCAACAGCTTGAAGACATCAGCCAACAAAACTGAATGATTGATGTACAAGGTTTAATAATGACATATAAAAAAGCGCTTCCCATACTGATCATTTCTGGCAGTCTGCTCATCAGTACGCAAGTACCGGCAAAAGTATATACCTGCCTTGAAAACGGCGAAGTTGTCTATACATCAAAACCTAAAGGCAACTGTGCCGTCGCTAGCTTGCCTGCTATCGGCAGCTATAGCGACAGCCGCCCCAGCTACCGCAGTAGTAGCTCTTCAACAAGCGTGCGTAGTCGACCGCGCCCGGCCACACGCGTAGCCACAGCATACAGTGGACCCCAGCCCTCGGTAAATATCGTACCCAAAGGCAGCGACAATACTCGTCGTGCAATCCTGCAACAGGAACTGACCAACGAGCGCAACGCACTGGCTCAGGCGCAGGAAGCACTTAACCGCAGCCGTACTGGCAAAGGCGGCAATACTACCGAGTTGCAAAGCGCCGTACTCGACCGCCAGCAGAATATTCAGGCCATTCAGCGCGAACTTGGCCGCATGTAACCCCCGGACAAAGGACAAATCATGAAAAAAAACCTCATTCTGGCTGCACTATGCTCCCTACTGAGCACTACTGCACTAGCACAGATATACGAATGTACCGACAGCCGTGGCAACCACAGCTATTCAGAAGTACCAAATGGCAAAAACTGTCGCCAGGCCAATAATCTAGGGGGAAATTTTTCCACTACACCAGCTTACAAACCTGCTGTGGATAACCATTCTGCTCCCACAGATAACAACGAAGCAGAAAAGCAGCCTAACCAGTCGGCAATAGCTTCAGCACGAAAAAATCTTGCAGATGCCAAAAAAGCGCTGGAAGAAGGCAAAAAAGTACGTTTGGGCAACGAACGCAACTACGTACGCTATCAGGAACGCATCAAAGGATTAGAAGATGCCGTACAAGCCAAACAACAGGAACTAGACAAAGCCATGAATGGCAACTAAATCACGGATATCCCTGCTTACAGTTTTTTCCTTCATTCTTCAGCAGGGATAATTCATTAAGCAAATTATATTCAGATTAAAATTTTATAAAAAATCTACTATTTTTATTTCACCCACGATAATCTGTCTTCATATTTTCAATGCATGGTAATATTGCTGTGTTTGATCACTTGAATCGTACTGGTGGGAAATACCTGACACAAGCGTTTTATCAGTTGCACTTCAGTACTGTTAGTATCTTTGACAATAGAATATGATCATAATCAATCTGGCACCATTACTTACATACCGAATTATCCACCAGTTTTTTTTCAGCCAAATCAAGAAAGCTATCTGATTATTTAGATCAACAAACAGATTAACATCTTTCTAACTAATACCTGTATGGCTTGGAGCTATCTTAAATGCTCAACTTCCCTACTATATAGTTGTTAAAAGCAGCAAATATATCAACTTCATCATTTCCTAAACTTCATTGTAATTGGTTGAACGAACAACCAATTACATTTCTAATAAAACCTAATAACGCAACAGCATTTCGAATAATTTTTATTACAGATTCCAGATTACTAATAACAAAAAAAACCACTAATATTAACCATTATGGATTAACATTAGTGGCTGAATTTTAACAAATAAGTTACCAAAAGCTCATTCAAGCTTCGGATGTAAATCAATGTACTGCTGTTTGCGCATTTCAAGCGTCTGTATCTGTTCCTGCAAGCGTGCAATTTCTGCGTCGATATCTTCCACACTCTGCTCAATATGCTCATAAGTCTGTGCTAGCAGCTCACGCGCTTCCTGTTTACTCGAGGCAGAAGGTGAAACACCGCGTAACGGGCGGTTAGCTGTTTCTTTCAGACAGATACCGGTCACAATTCCGATTACGCCTACCAGCATCAGATAATAGGCTGGAATAAACAGATTATTGCTGGCGTCCACCAGTGCTGCTGCGATGGTTGGCGTTAATCCGGCAATAATAATCGCAATATTAAACGCACTGGCAAGAGCACTGTAGCGAATACGTGTTGGAAACAAGGCCGGTAAAGTAGAGGCCATTACGCCAGTAAAGGAATTCAATATTACTGCAAGAATAAACAGACCGAGGAATATCAGCCCTACTTTGCCGCTGGTAATCAGCTGAAAACACGGTATGGCCAGTACCAGCAGAGCAATCGAACCGCCAATCACAAAGGGCTTACGGCCGATTTTGTCGCTAGTGAATCCGATAATTGGCTGCATAAACATCATGCCTATCATAATCGCGATAATAATCAGCACCCCACGGTCTTCTCCGTAATGCAGATTATGCGACAAATAGCTGGGCATATAAGTCAGTAGCATGTAATAGGTAATATTGGTAGTGAGCACTAACCCTACGCTGACCAGCAAAGTTCGCCAAAATCGGCGCAAGACCTCTTTGAACGACACCTGCGGGCGGTTGCTCACTGCTTCCTGTTCTTCTTTTTCCATCATATCCAGATGTTTCTGGAAAGCCGGAGTTTCTTCAGCGGCATGACGCAGATATAGGCCGAGCAAGCCTAAAGGAGCGGCTAGGAAAAATGGAATACGCCAGCCCCATGAAAGGAAATGCGACGAGCCCATGATATTTTCCAGCAACACCACCAACCCCGCGCCGAGCACAAAGCCGCATATCGACCCAAAATCAAGAAAACTGCCCAGAAAACCACGCTGGCGGTCGGGCGCATATTCCGCCACAAAAATTGCTGCACCGGTATATTCACCGCCTACTGAAAAACCCTGTGCCAGTTTGCATAGCAGCAACAGCACCGGTGCCCAAATGCCGATACTGTGATAGGAAGGAATCAGCCCGATACAGAACGTACTGAGCGCCATAATAATAATGGTGGTCGACAGCACTTTTTGCCGGCCAAAGCGGTCGCCAAGAATACCGAAAAATACGCCACCTAAAGGGCGCACCAGAAAGGGAACGGAGAAGGTACCCAGCGCAGCGATAATCTGCACACTGGGCGAAGCTGATGGAAAAAACACTTGTCCTAGCGCATAGGCCACAAAACCATATACACCAAAGTCAAACCACTCCATGGCGTTGCCTAGCGCCGCTGCTGAAATCGCCTTTTTCAGCTTACTCTGGTCAACAATCGTAATGTCGTGTAATTCCAGTGTACCATTCTGGGTAGGAATCAATGGCGGTACTTGAGACGAAGTCTCAATCTGTTCATTAGGTTCAGCCATAGTAATCCTCTCATTATTAATATTGAAATGGTGAATATCAGTATAACATACGCCAAATTTTTAGCTTTATATCTGATTTTAAAAGAAAACCACCAATAGCATAATTGAGAAAACACCACTGCACGTCAAGATTAACTTATTCAGTCACGAATTTTAACCAGCTTAACGCAAGCTTTTTTTCCGCTACTTTCATGGATATTCCTGCACAGCAGTACCAGCCCTTGCATCCGCCTGCAAAGCCTGCCAGTAGGCCGGCAGCTGTTCATGCAGTCGGTGTAGCTGCCGCCACAACACTTTCTCCACCACATCTTCATCCGCCTGAGGCCGGCTTTGCACCAGCTCTGTGTCCAGTTTTGACCATTCAGCTTGTAGCACAGCATCAGCAGCATCCTGCGCTATCAGCTCTGCCAGTGCTGATGCGATAACAGACCAGTGCTGTATTCGCTGTGGTGTCAGCTGTGGTCGCATCCGATCCACCTGCGCCCGCAGCGCCCCGAGTGCGGAAATACAGCTTAGCAACACATAATTAAGTTGCAAAATAGTTTTGCCCTCGGGCAGACGTCGTCCATAGCGCGCCGGCTCCATCGACATATCTGCCACCGTATTACTTAACGTTGCCGCCAGCTCATGCGCCGTGCGGCGGGCTAAACGGTAGTCCACATCGTCACGCAGCCCTTGCTGCAATTGCTGCGCAACCTGCCGCAGATAGGCAGCGTCACTGCACAGAGCACGGCGGGCAATCCGTCCCAACGTCAGGTAACGCCAGTCTGGCCACAGATACGACACCGCGCACCACGCCAATAACGAACCCAGAATCGTATCCACAAAGCGCGACAGCATTGCCGACTGGGTATCCATGCCAATAATAGCAAAGCCAACCAACACCTGTACGGTAATAAAAAAGGTGGAAAAACTATAACGGCGTACACGGAAAGCAAAAAACAATACCGTACTCACTACCACAATCACCAGCCGGCCAGCCAGTGTCGGCACAAAATATGGCAACACCGACCCCACTACCACACCGAGCAGCGTGCCCACGATACGCTGCTTCAGACGGACAGTAGTGGCTGAATAGTTGGGCTGGCAAACAATAACACCAGTGAGCAGAATCCAGTAGCCCATTTTAAGCTGGCAGCCTTCCACCACCACACAGCTCACTGCCGTCAGGATGGCTAGCCGTACCGCATGACGCAATACATTTGATTGCAAAGTAAAATGGGCGCGCACAGCCGGTAGAATATCGCGAATGCGATCTACATCCAGTCCGGCGATTTGTGTTTCGCTGACTGCTTCTGCTGTAGCACCAGTCTTTACCTGCTCCAGCCACAATAGCTGCTCATTGATTCCCAGAACATTGGCTATCAACTGCTGCAACCCTGGTGTATCTTCATCACAACCATTTTCAGCACAATAGCGCTCAGCTGCCTGCTCAATGCCCTCACCAGCACGGCGCAGCATCGGATTGAACACATAGTGTTTGTCCTCGTGCAGACACTCACTCATCTGCTGGCAAGCCTGTGCCTGCAGCACAATCAAACGCTGAATTCGGTAAATCAGATCCGAATGCGCCAACCTGTGAGCCAGTGCCGCATAATCCACATGGCGCGAGCTGATGCGTTCATGAATATTCTGTACGGTTAGATAATATTGCAGTAAAGTGCCCAAACTGCGCTGGCGATGCTGCCGGCGCAGACGGTAAAACAGCGCTGCGCGACAGCGGTTAAATCCCTCAATCACAGCCGTATTCTTCATCGCCAGCGCCAATTCTTTTTCTGCCAGCAAGTCAGCCTCATCTGGGTCGAAAAACTGTGCTTTCACCAGCATATAATCGGCCAGACGCGCAAAAGCACCTGATAAATTATCCTGTACCGGCCGATTGGGAAACAGCAAATGCAGCACAAGCGTACATATGCTAAACAGGCTGGTGCCGCAAATCAGCATTAGCGGATTGGTATACCAAGGCAGCATTGGCGAATAAGTCAGCACCGTATACAGCATCACCAGCAGCGTACCAAACGCAATGGTACGGTAGCGCGCATCAATGGCGCCCATCATCGTCATGGTAAACGCCGCCCAAATCATCAGTAGCGAAAACGCCAGTGGGTGCCCAAATGTCCACTGAACTGCTGTAGCCGCTAAAGAAAAATGAATCAGCGTATAAAACAGATTACGCAGCCGTCCGGTAAAACCATCATCTAAATCTACCAGTCCGCCAGCGATAATCCCCAGAAACAGAGCCGTGCTTTCCGCCGTATTACCTGTATACCAAACCCACAAAGCGGCCAGCACCATGCTCAGCAACATCGGCAGATTAGCCAGATAACCGGCACGCACCGGAATTGTTCTCATCAGACTGTCCTTAATCAGCAGAACTTACCATTATGCTTATTTTAACAAGCCACCGGCTGCCCGTCCGGCGGATTCTGTTTACCAAAAAGCCGGCCATAACGGCCGGCTATATACACAGGAATACAGGCACAATTATTTTTTTTCTGCCTGTGCCTGCCACGTATCACGTAACGTAACCGTGCGGTTAAATACCGGATTTTCCGGCGTATGGTCGTAGCGGTCGGTAACAAAATAGCCCAGCCGCTCAAACTGATAGCGCGTTTCCGGTGCCAGCGTATTCGCTACTGGTTCGACCAGCGCATCAATTTCCGTTACCGAGGCCGGATTCAGAAATTCAGTAAAATCGCGGTACTGACCATCATCTCCACGTACTGCATCCGGACGCTCTACCGTAAACAGCCGGTCGTAAAGACGTACTTTGGCCGATACCGCATGCTCCGTAGACAGCCAGTGTATTACTCCTTTCACCTTACGCCCTTGCGGCTTGGCAGCCAGCGTTTCGTGATCGATGGAACACTTCAGCGACACCACCCGGCCGGATGAATCCTGCACCACTTCCTCACATTTAATCACATAGCTGTATCGCAGACGCACCTCGCCACCCGGTGTGAGCCTCTGCCAGCCTTTAGGCGGGTCTAACGCAAAATCATCGGCTTCAATATAAATGGTTTTGCTCAGCGGCATCAGACGCTCACCCATCTCTGGATGATGTGGATGGTATGGCGCTTCACGGCTTTGTGTTACTGCCTCATCAAAATTAATGAGCTCCACTTTAATCGGGTTTAACACCGCAATCATTCGTGGCGCCACACTTTCCAGATCTTCTCGAATGGCTCCTTCAAGCACACTCATATCTACTACATTTTCACTTTTAGAAATTCCCACCCGCTTAGCAAACAGGCGCAGCCCTTCGGGAGTATAGCCGCGACGACGCATACCAGAAATAGTAGGCATACGCGGGTCGTCCCACCCAGACACATGATCCTGCACTACCAGCTGATTGAGCTTGCGCTTGGACGTAATCGAATACAGCAACTCCAGCCGCGAAAACTCATACTGATGGGGTTGATGAGCAATAGCAATGTTTTCCACCACCCAGTCGTACAGTGGCCGATGGGATTCGAATTCCAGCGTACACAACGAATGGGTAATATTTTCAATCGCATCTGAAATCGCATGCGTGTAATCATACATCGGGTAAATCACCCACTTATCACCAGTACGGTGATGATGCACGCGGCGGATACGGTAAATCACTGGGTCGCGCAGATTGATATTGCCTGCCGCCATATCGATTTTCAACCGCAGCGTTTTACTGCCGTCTGGAAACTCACCGTCACGCATGCGCGCAAACAAATCCAGATTTTCCTCAACAGAACGTTCGCGATATGGGCTGTTTCTGCCTGGCTCAGTTAACGTACCGCGGTACTGGCGCATTTCCTCCGCATCCAGATCATCCACATACGCTTTACCATCCTGAATCAGCGCCACTGCGTAATCATACAGACGCTCGAAATAATCAGAAGCATAATGTTCCTCATGCCACTGAAAGCCCAGCCACTGCACATCTTCTTTAATCGAGCGCACATACTCATCCGATTCTTTCTCAGGATTCGTATCATCAAAGCGCAGATTGCACAAACCATCATAAATATAAGCCAGACCAAAATTCAAACAAATGGATTTGGCGTGGCCAACATGCAAATAACCATTCGGCTCCGGAGGAAAACGCGTAATCACCTGCTGGCACTTGCCGCTTTGCAGGTCTTCCTCAATGATAGAACGGATAAAATGATTATCGGCAAACTGATCTTTATTAAGCATAGCTATTCTGAATATGTGCAAAGGCATTCACAGCAGACCGGCTGAAAATACCAACCAAAAGGTAATAATTATATACCCAATTTATATAAGCAATATACAATTATACTAAATAAAAAAAGCATTAAGTATTTTAGTAATAGTCTGGCAAATACTAAACCAAATTAACCGAAATACAAACAAAATTTTACTTTAACACCCGTAATCAGCTTACTTAAGCTCTTCAAATAGCATTTTTACCTCAGTCAGCATCCGGCTAATCAAACGGATAGCAGAGCAACCAGCTACCGGAAAACATGCCATAGCAGATGTCACCCCTATTTTTCAGCACGTAGCACCTCCTATTTAGTCCAAGTGCTGCCATATAAGTAGCCTATGCCGAAATAACTGCCTTT
Source organism: Snodgrassella sp. CS2 (assembly GCF_050310315.1). NCBI lineage: Bacteria > Pseudomonadati > Pseudomonadota > Betaproteobacteria > Neisseriales > Neisseriaceae > Snodgrassella > Snodgrassella sp. CS2. Next base: position 65,523 of record NZ_JBNPBA010000006.1, read on the forward strand.
TAGCCCCGTGCCGTAGCACCCAAAATTAACCTCTGCATACATACTAATAATTATCACAAAGCTTTACAGCCGCCACGCCAGCAGTATCCGGCTTCAAGCCGATAGCCTTAAGCACAAGCACCGCAGTTGCACGTAAGTAAATCCACATTCCTGACCGCTGTATCGTCCTTTTTCCAAATGCCCGCCAGTACCTACACCAGAAACACCTCAATCAGCCTGCATAGCATCTCATTTCCCCTTGTATAAAATCATCATTATCAAACAAAACCGACAGCTACACCTTATAACAATTACCATGATCCCGTAGATTTCAGCCTGCAGCCTTTGACCCTACCAATAAATAAAGTATAGACCTACCCGTCCAACCGCAGACAATGCCATCACAAATTTCATATACCATACCAAGCATAGAACAAAAGTTTAATGTAAAATACTAACGCTATGTTTTAGTAACTAAATCTTACTTACATCCACGCTGCTTCAGCACAACAACAAACTGCTAAAAATACTGGGCTCCCTGCAATTTATCGCTTCAAAACGAAGCCTATAAATTGGTGGTTACAGCATAAGGACGGCAATTAATTCAATTAAAGCAGCACTGTGCCACGCTTTTCGCATCCATTGCGAGTAAGACACAACATCAGGCACAGCATCAAAGGACAAAACATGGGAACAACAGACAACATCAGCAAGCTAAAGCCACAGCCCGAACAACAGCAACACAAAATCGGCAACCAACAGGCATCCATTAATCACCACGCTGCTGCCGATAAGCATAGCGTAGCCTCATCATCGCCCTCTCATTCACTGCTGAGCCGAGTCTGCCATTATTACTTCCATCCAGCAGCAACCATTCGCAGAAAAAACCGTATCAAAACAATTCAAATTACTGCCAAAACCGCATTATTACTCAGCATTGCCCTCATCATCTTTGCTTCAGTTCGAAATATCATCCGCCTTAAAAATACCAACCCCGGTCACACCATATTCACCATTCCGCCTGCCGGTGTGCGCAAACCCTTCCCCTTTACCGTGCAAAACTTCCGTGCCTTATTTAACGCTCTCAATAGTGAGAAAAACATTATCAGCAGCCAGCCGGCTCCGCACCAACAGCAAAACGCACTAAAACAGCACCGCACAGAAAACTAAACCATACACCTACGCCACGGCATATCAATCTGACTTTGCGAGGTAGCTTTACGCCGGTGCCACAAGGTCGGCTCATGCTGGTGCTGGTGGCAATACCGTCACATAGTCAGCATACATTGCAGTCTAATTCGAAGCTGCCGGCAGCTTGCCTTGCTGTAGTAATTCCTCTATATGCCGGTATAATCATCTGTAGGATGTTTTCGCCCTCTTTCTTGGTGGCTTCGAGCCTGGCTTAATTGCGCCGATAATCAGCCATGGATTTAAAACTTGGTCGTGGCACGCATAGCTTTTATCTTTTGGCAAATAGCTTAGAATGCATCGGCGTATTTCTACCCTCTTAATATTAGCGTAGGTAATGAAAATCTGATTACAAGCCAGAAAATGCACGGTGATATTTTTTACCCTGCCAAAATCATCGCTGGCAGATAGTGATGAGGGCGGTAAGGTAAACATCAGCTCAATATTTTTTAGCATATGGCATAATATAACCATTTCTTTCTTATTATTAATCTTAATAAATTTAAACACTTAATCCACCACTCTCAATACAGTAGCGCGTCCCATGATTTATACACGACCATGCTTCTACTCCCATTTTTCTCACAGATAAGAAGAACCAAGGGTGAATGCACATTTATTTTTTACCGATTTCGTAAGCATCCCCATTTCTGTTACCCTGTATTCAGTTGTCGTTGATTGGATCACTGTACATATTTTCACAATCGTATACGAGTGCTTTTACAGAGCCCGCTTTGAATTTAGTTTTTGCCGAAGGTAACTCAGACAATAGGTCTGAAGCCGAATTGTAAGAGATGATTGCCGGAACAGCCGATAATATGCTGGTTAATCTGATAAATAATAATATATTTGCATATTTCATGCAAAATATCTATTTCTATATTCTAGAAAATTTGAAAAAGAATTATCTATAATATAGAAATTGATTACTTTAGTTCTTTTATTTACTTTAAAACTATATAGCATATTATTCTTAATTATATTCGATACTTTTATTTGTAATTTATCCATTAAGATATATTTTGATAAATAGAAGCTGAAGCAAAGCCACGGGATTAATTATCCCAATATCATTATATATACTATAATCTGCTTAAAAAAAGTGATATTGGCAATGTACACAATAAAACGCCACTGCACTGATATCAATGCAATGGCGTTGGGGCGAAGTCAGCGTTAATGAAACGCTGTATTGAGAGTACTGCTAATTCAGCAAACTTAGCAATACTTTTTTTATTATTTCAATCTTTTGTGGTGAAAGTGCCTGTCTCTGCTTAGGCAAATAAGTGTCAATCAAAAAATGCCGGAATGCATATTTTCGAGTTGAAATCCATGCAGGTATCCAACCATCAATTTATGGCCTTCTTCTATTAAATCTCAACCTTTGTTGCCAATATAAATTTTTCTGACGATGCTGAGGAGAAATTTGCTAAGCCTGGCCGGCTAAATGCCATCAAGATTGAGTTGCTTACACATTTCATTCTTATACACCACTCACTTGTTGCTGATATTATCTCTGCCTGCTTCGCTTGCCTTTTTGTGCCACTAACTAATAAGTACGGTGTACCCTTTCTGATACCTTTACCTTTTACAATTTCTGTATGTTTTCTAGAATTTTATGACTTATGATTTTTTAATTTTTCTAATCACGTAAATACAAGTCAGATCCTAGTTGCTGCGTGCCTAGCTAACACAAAACTTGTTATGGCCAATTTCCTCAATGCAGGGCGATGCCGACACGCTAAATATAATGGTAAAACCAACTTTTACTAATCATTTCCTCCCCTTAATACGGTGGAAAACTTTTCGGGATTAAAGGCGTCGAAGCACTAAAACTTAAAGTAGCTGCTTCGTTAGAGGCATGCAAAAAATTTGGTAGTCAGCGCTGCTGTGATGGAATGTATGAGGGTTACAGATGAAAAAAAACCAAATTCTTAGAATTTGGTCAGGTAGTTTATGGCAACGTTATTATTATGAATGGACAGGCTGAGTGGGTGTGTGTCTGGCAGGGATATGCAGACCTAGCGACTTGAGGGTCCAGTCGCGGATGCGCTGTACAAGCTCGGGATTGTGTTCGAGTTTCTGGCCATAGCTAGGTATCCATTTATGTAGGGTCGCAGACCAATCGCCAGCCACTTGAGCGGGAAAGCAGTGTTCAAGTAACTCAAGCATAATGGATACAGAAGTGGAGGCTCCGGGGGAGGCTCCTAAAAGAGCGGCAAGAGTGCCATCGGCAGATTTTACCAGTTCAGTGCCAAACTGAAGCACACCACCCTTATGTGGATCGTTTTTAATTACCTGCACACGATTACCGGCGATGGCAAGCTGCCAGTCTTCATCTCGAGCTTCAGGATAGAATGTGCGTAATTCTTTCATGCGGTCGGCAAAGCTTAATCTCACTTGTTGGATGAGATAGTGTTCGAGGCCGAGGTTGTGCATGCCAACGGTGAGCATAGGACGAATATTGGCAAAGTTGAGGGTTTTGAATAGATCTTTGAAGGAACCACGTTTGAGGAATTTGGTGGTAAAGCCAGCAAAAGGGCCGAAAAGTAAGGCTTCTTCGCCATTAATCACGCGTTTATCCAGATGTGGCACACTCATAGGTGGAGCACCGACGGAGGCTTTGCCATAGACTTTGGCATTATGGCGGCGGACGATTTCAGGGTTTTTACACACTAGCCATTGTCCGGATACAGGAAAGCCGCCGTAGCCCTTGCTGACATTGATTTGGCTTTTCTGTAGCAAACGCAAGGAACCACCACCGGCACCGATAAATACAAAACGAGCAGATACCTGCTGACGGGTATTGGTAGAGAGGTCTCTGATGTCAAGCACCCAGCGGCCATTTTCCTGCCGGAGGTCAATAATTTCGTGCTGAAGATGCAGGTGACAACCGTGTTCGGTAAGGTTGTTGATTAAGAGGCGGCTTAAAGAGCCATAGTTTACGTCGGTACCAAGGTCTGACCAAGTGACGGCAACGGGCTCACTGTTGTCACGTCCTTGCATCATAAGGGGTACCCACTGGCTGATTTGTTGTTTGTCTTCGGTGTAGAGCATGTCCTGAAACAGGCGGTATTGTTGCAGGGCATGGTAGCGTTTGCGTAGGAAATCTACATCCTTTTCACCGCGCACGAGACTCATGTGAGGAACGCTGCGGATGAATTCGCTAGGGTCAGAAATCATGCCGGCGTCAACAAGTGAGGCCCAAAACTGTTTGGACAGCTCGAACTGCTCGATGATTTTGATGGCTTTGGATACTTCAACTGTGCCGTCTTTTAGCTCAGGTGTATAGTTGAGTTCGCACAGGGCTGAGTGGCCGGTACCGGCATTATTCCATGCATCGGAACTTTCGGCGGCTACATCGGCAAGGCGTTCGTAGATGTTTATCTGCCAGTCTGGCTGTAACCCCTTGAGAAATGTTCCCAGTGTTGCGCTCATGATGCCGGCGCCAATGAGTACGACGTCTGCTGAGCTATCGCATTTGGTGTTTTTCATAACGCAAACTCTTCTCTCTTCTCTTCAGGTTGTTCTGATAAGTGTTTATCTGGAAGTTAGCACAAAGAAGTATTCACTATTGGTGTGATTTATGTGTTCTTGACTTAAATCATTGACAATAATAAGTGCTTAATTTAAGCACTTTTACTTGTCCTCAGCAATAGTAAATTTAGTTCTGACGCGGCTATGCTGGTTTTGCAACGATTAGCTGGTTGATTATTTTGCTGTTTGACGATTGTTATGATGACGATGAAATTTTTTGATAACAGCAGGTGATGGCTAAACCAGCTTAGGAACGGGAGCCGATTATGTGTATGATGATATTGAAGATTTGCGATAACAGCCGGCTGTAATGGCGAGAGTGCAGATGATTACAGCCTAATAACTAATGTTTTTTTGCTAGTATTTTTACATTGGCAAAGCATAGTGCACTAAGTCCGGCCGCCAGTGCATTGAGGAGCAGGGGCAACCAATCTAGCGGCCAGACAAACAGCCAGTTCTGTATCAGGTCAGTAAACAAAGCGGTGCCGGCGGCTACGGCAATGATGATGAGACGTGGCAGGTGGTGGCTGAGGTAGCTGCTGAGGATGGCAGACAGAAGTGAGGGTAGAAAAGCAAACAGCATACAGCCACAGAGTAATATTAGGATAAGGCGAATATCATTGTGGTTAAGCAGGTTGACGGGATGCAGTGGCAGCTCGCTACTTACTCGCCATATGAAAAGGATGGAGCAAAATATTGCGGTACACACTACGCTGGCGGCGGTTTGCAGAAGCAGCGCGGGAAGTCTGGCCAGAGCCAGCAAGCGCTGGCGATGCGAGAGCTGCATAGTATGGCTCCAGTATGGTGTGCCGGTGCTGGGCGGCAGCGGCCGGTACGTATAGAGATAGCTAGATTAGTATATACCTGTGGCGCTAAGGGCGGAAATTTTATGCTCCGAGTACGGCCGGCTTAGTATTTTTTGGGCAGCGCCAACCACTATTGGATGGCAATACACCGGCCGATACCGGAAACATTTGTCATTCAGGTGTCACTGGCGCCGAAGAGCAGGTTTTCTTTGATGGCGCGAATTTTGTCGCGTATCTGGGCTGCTTCTTCAAACTGTAAGTCACGGGCGGCTGCCTGCATGGCTTTTTCGAGTTTAGCAATCTCTTTAACCGCATCGTCTTCGGTATGGATTTCGCCAACTTTGAGTTTACTGCGGCCTCGGCCTTTGCCGCCGTTTTCGTCGTGATACACACCATCAATGAGGTCACGCACCTGTTTTTTTATCTGCTGCGGTACGATACCGTGTTCAGTATTGAATTGTATCTGGCGGGCACGTCGCCGCTCAGTTTCGTCTATCGCCGCTTTCATAGAGTCGGTGATTTTGTCGGCGTATAGAATGGCTTTGCCGTTGACGTTACGCGCGGCACGGCCAATGGTCTGAATCAGACTGCGGTGGCTACGCAGGAAGCCTTCCTTGTCAGCATCGAGTATGGCCACCAGTGAAACTTCAGGAATATCCAGACCTTCACGTAGCAGGTTGATGCCGACGAGTACATCGAATAATCCAAGTCGCAGGTCGCGGATGATTTCGACGCGCTCAACAGTATCAATGTCGCTGTGCAAGTAGCGAACTTTAACGCCTAACTCAGCGTAGTAATCGGTAAGCTGCTCGGCCATGCGTTTAGTCAGAGTGGTAACGAGTACGCGCTCACCTTTTTCACGGCGAATATTGATTTCTGAAAGTAAATCATCTACCTGCGTGGCCACAGGGCGAATGATGATTTCTGGGTCAACAAGACCAGTGGGACGCACCACCTGTTCGACCACCTGCCCTGCGTGCTCTTCTTCGTATTTCGCCGGTGTAGCGGAAACAAAAATAGTCTGTGGCATCACGCGCTCGAATTCGTGAAACTTCAATGGCCGATTGTCTCGTGCCGAAGGCAAGCGGAAACCATAATCAACCAGATTTTGCTTGCGCGAAGCATCACCCTTATACATGCCACCAATCTGGCTGACGGTGACATGGCTCTCGTCGATAAACATCAGTGCGTTTTTAGGAAGATAGTCCATCAAAGTGGGTGGCGGTTCGCCTTCAGGTTTGCCGGAAAAATGGCGAGAATAGTTTTCAATGCCCTTGCAGAAACCCATTTCGTAGAGCATTTCCAAATCAAAGCGCGTACGCTGCTCTATGCGCTGGGCTTCAACCAGCCGCCCCTCGTGAGTAAACCATTTAATGCGATCGCCCAGCTCCTCTTTGATGTGTTCACAGGCACGCAGTACCGTATCACGGGGGGTGACATAGTGGCTGGAGGGGAATACCGTATAGCGGCCGACACGCTGTTGCAAGCTGCCGGATACAGGGTCGAATAATTGCATGCGGTCAACTTCATCATCAAACAGACTTACGCGCAGTGCCAGCTCGGAGCTTTCGGCCGGATAAATATCAATTACGTCGCCACGTACGCGGAAAGAGCCACGCGCAAAGTCGATGTCGCCGCGTTCATATTGCATCGCTACCAGTCGCGCTATGATGTCGCGCTGGTCGATTTTCTGACCTTCTTTAAGGTGCAGAATCATCTGATGGTATTCATTGGGGTCGCCAATACCGTAAATAGCCGACACAGTGGCCACAATTACAACATCCTGCCGCTGCATCAGGCTTTTAGTTGCACTCAGGCGCATCTGTTCGATGTGTTCATTGATGGCGGAATCTTTTTCGATAAAAAGGTCGCGGCTGGGAACATAGGCTTCCGGCTGATAGTAATCGTAGTAGGAGACAAAATATTCAACGGCGTTTTCAGGGAAAAATTCGCGCATCTCTGCGTACAATTGGGCGGCCAGTGTTTTGTTGTGCGCCATGATGATGGCCGGACGGCCACTACGGGCAATAACGTTCGCCATGGTGAAGGTTTTACCTGAGCCGGTTACCCCAAGCAGAGTCTGGCTGGATAAACCATCATCCAGCCCTTCCAGCAATCCCTCAATTGCCGTTGGCTGGTCGCCAGCCGGTGGAAACGGCTGGTGCAATTTGAATACACTACCGGGATACTGAATCACATCCATATTTCTGCTACCTGAAAATAAATTCATCCAAAAAATTAACACTGCTCATAACGGCTAAAAACCGCAGTGCGCGGTTTAATCTACACATAAGGCCATCTATAGCAAAAAGCAAGCAGCTACAGGGGATTTATAACGCAATCGGGCATTTCAGCAACGGCTGTGACTAGACTTTACTATTCATAATAATTTTCTTACAAATCATCTTATTAGATGGAACTAAGTACTCTCAACTGAAATGCAAGGCCTGTTGTTCTGCTTATCGCTACTACTAGCAAAGCTAATTGCAACAAGCCGCTGGAATTTAGTGGCCGAATACAGAGCTGATTCGATATTTTATGCCTATCTGACTGTTAAAATATTTATATTGCGCTAATGTGCTGCACCTATGCAATGATATCGGACTTGTATACAACATAAACAGTTATAATCTATACAAAATCAGATGAAACCAAGTGGCCGCTGGCCGCTAACAAATTGGCTACAGGGGATAAGCTGACTCGCCCGTTCTTATGCGAATGGGAACAAGGATACACCATTGGTCATCTTTATTGATGAGCTGGATCGCTGCCGCCCCAATTTTGCAATTGAAGTACTGGAAAAAGCCAAACATTTGTTTAATGTGGACAATATTATTTTTGTACTGGCCACAGATAAAAGCCAGCTAGCGCATTCCATTCGGGCAGTATATGGGCAAGGACTGGATGTAAATGGCTATCTGCGCCGGTTTATTGATTTTGATTATTTATTACCTAGCCCAGTTAGATCTGTTTATATCAAATATTTAGTTACAAAAATGGGATTTGATAAAAATTTAAATAATGATGAAACACATATATATGATCATCAAAAAAAATTAGATTCGATTATTAGATTATATAACCTGACATTAAGAGAACAGGAGAGTTTTTGTAATATTCTCAATGTTGTTATGAAAATCAGATACCATACAATGCAAGAAAATTCTGTTCTGGTGTTTTTACTGATTATCTTGAAAATAAAGGAACCAGAATTATATAAAAGACTGAATAGGTTTGATACAGCCAATATCATTCCTCTTATTCTAAAGAATTTTAATGCAAAGTACACGGCAGAATTAGATAATGTTAATTATCATATAGAGTACTTAGAATGTATTTTGTTAAGTATTTGTAGTAGCATTAAGCTTAATTCCGATGCTCCCATTTTTAAAGCGTACATTGAAGAATATGATTTTAATGAAAGAAAAAAAATAGGTTATTAGAAGATTTGAAAAGTATTGGGAAAACTCAATATGATTTTAATGCATTATTAATCCCAAAAAATATAATCGAATTTTCAAATATATAACTCTAAATTGAATTAGCATTCTTGATAAGACTTTATTTAAAACATTAAAAATTCAACATTATGAAGCATATCTGCAAGGCTCTAAAGATGTACAAAATAAGTACCTGTTTAGACTCAGCCTAAAAGCCGATTGTATTTGTATCTTTAAGTGAAGACTCCATCATTGCCGCAGCGACCAACCTACCCCGCTGCCAGTACCGGTATCCGATATTGGATTAATGCTTTCCATTTATTAATAAAATAATCAGCCGCCTATTTGACGGCTGGATATATTACTTGGTGGCTTTGCGTTTTGAATAATCAATGGCTTTATAGTAATCTGAACCGCTATTACCTTCCGGATGTTTTTTCACTCTGGCAAGACAATCGTTAATTACCGATTCATCATACATACGATAATCTTTATCAGTCAAACCACCATTCATTGCTTTCTTTTTCATTTTTTTAGCGATGTTGATTAATTCCTGTCTCGTCATCAATCCGGTGAGATTGTAAATTCTGTTTCGAGCAATCTCGTTTTCGAGCCCGTTTCTTTTAATCATAGTAAATTGTTGTAGATTTTTATTGAGCAGGTACTCATCAGGTGTGCCTTTTAAAAAGGCTTTTTCAATTTCTGTACCCACTACTCTATCAGCATCCGCCAGCGATCTTTGCCCTCTGTAAGCCATATTATATTGATTATAGGTTGTTGATAAAACCGTTTCCAAGGTTATGCATTGTGCAGGTAAGTCTTCGATGTTAGAGGAATCATAGCTATATCCTTTAGCAAATACGCCCGAACACAGCCCAAATAATAATGCAGAAGCTAAAATGTATTTTTTCATAAGTGAATATTCCTAATTTATATGAGTGGATTAAGCCATACTTTCTTTATACAGCCTGCAATATATGCTTCGCAATTATAAAATTTCAGAACTTTTGCTCTGATTTAACCCATCGCATAAATTTAATCCAACAGCCAAAATTAATATATAAACAATTTTGCTACTGTTCATAACCATTTCTGTTATAACAACCAAAAATGTCCAATATTTGTTCAATTTATACATCAAAACTTATAACAAACCAGTCTTCTAATATGTCCTGAATCATGTTCCGAATGAGGGAAACTTATCGCCACTTGTTTGCAGAATTGGTCTGAATGATAAAGGGTTGCTACAGCATAACAAAACAGAGATTTTTGCAAATATTGCGCCAAAAACGCATTTGGCATAAATTATATTAATCTGAAAGTGGTTTTAAACAAATTTAAAAAACTTAGCCGGAGTGTTCCACAGTACGGCCTGTGCCAGTGTTTCATCCTGTAACAATATATCCAGCTGTGTAGTCAAATATTCAGGATTAATCTGTAGTTCATACTGAGTATGCGGCCAGTCACTGCCCCACATCAGGCGCTCACGGCCAAGGTTTTCCACAAGCTTAGGTACAGTATCGGCTAAAAATTTATGACCCTCGTCCGCATGAGCACAGGTGCGGTATACCGCAGAGATTTTGCACCACACCAGCCCACTGTGCCCCCATTCTAATAGCTGCTGAAAACCGTAATCACGGCTATGATTACAATCTGATGGCCGGCCGAAATGGTCGATTACCACATTGATCTGCTTTCTAAGCAGTGGCACCAGAATGGAGCTGAGTTTGTTGCTGCGGCAGTGCACTTCTACGTGCCAGCTAAGATATTTGATTTTTTCGAGCAAATCTTGCCATGCAGCAGTGTTCAGATCCGGCTGGGTGCCATCGATAACATTAAGACGAATGCCAACGATGCCGCTTCTGTCTAATGCTTCCAATTCGGGCAAGCTGATATCTGGAATAACACAGGCTACGCCTCTGAGTCTGGGGGCAGCCTGAGCTATCGCTTGCAGCATAAAGCTATTGTCACTACCCAGAAAACTTGGCTGGATTAATACTCCATGGGTGCAGCCGAGCGCATCCAGATGCGCCAGATAAGCAGACAGTGGCGCATTCTGAGCCGGTGTATAGCGCCGGCCAGCCACCATCGGCAAATCCAGTGTAAATACATGTGCATGACTATCTATTCTGCCGATTGTTGGCTGAATCATTTTTTTACCTTATTTAATATACTACTTATCGGAAATCTGACCATCCTGATTGATCTGCTTTAAATCACGGCCTTTGGTTTCCGGCAGGAGCAATACACTGATAACTACAATTGAGTAAGCCCAGCTGGCATCAATACCGATTGCGGAACCCAGTGACATAGATGCGCTCATGTGACCAACCAGAAACGGAAAGATTGAGGAAAGTATGCGGCCAAAGTTATAACAAAAACCCACGCCGGCACCACGATACTGTTGCGGATAGAGTTCGTTAAACAATGCACCAAGGCTTGAAGGTATACCAGCGGCAAAAAAGCCTAGTGGAAAACCGAGAAACAGCATTTGGGTATTAGTCAATGGTACAAAAAGATAAATGCGGACGGTAATTACACAACAGATGGCAAAGCAAGCTACATTAAAGCGGCGGCCGATTTTGTCGAGCAGTACCGAGCTAGCGATACAGCCACACCAGAATGCAACGATAATCACGGCCAAATAGCCACTTGAATTCAGTACCGAAAGATGGCGCTCTTCTTTAAGAAAGGTTGGCAGCCACGACATAATGGCATGATAGCCGCCATGTGCACCCAGTCCTAGTAAACCACCCAATACCGTGGTGCGAATAAGCTTGGGTGAAAAAATACCGAAGAGTGCATCAGCTAATGGTTGCCTTTCTTCGGTTTTTGATGTTTCGACTGTCTGCTTGACCGGTTCCTCTACATGCCGGCGAACATAAAATATAAGTAACGATGGCAATAGACCCACAGCAAACATAATGCGCCAAGCCATGCTTTCTGGTGCCAGACTAAACACAATGGAAAACAAGATTACGGATAATCCCCATCCCACAGCCCATGCACTTTGTACAATAGCCATTACCTTGCCACGATACTGACTGGAGATAGTTTCAGCCATCAGTACAGCTCCGGCAGCCCATTCTCCCCCAATACCAAAACCCTGTAAGGCTTTGAGTGCTAACAACCAATGGTAGTCGGTTACAAATGCAGCCAGGAATGTAAAAAATGCAAACCACACAATCATGATTTGCAGTGTCCGGACGCGTCCATAGCGGTCGGAAAGTGCTCCAGCAAACCAACCGCCCAAAGCTGAGGTAACTAATGTCGCACTGCTGAGTAATCCGGCCTGCCCTTTGGTAATGGCAAAATAGGCAATTAATGAGGGAATCACCAATCCGAACATCTGATTTTCGAGTGCATCAAGTGCCCAGCCACTGAAACACGCCCAAAAAGTTTTTCTCTCATTTCTTGATACATTTTTATACCACATAAACATGATGGTTCTCTTTCTTTGTCTAGTTTTGAGAATATATCGTTTTGATTAATTTCTTACAGATTAAAGTTTTTTTTAAAACTTTATGCCTTTAATTTACTCTTAACAGCATTTTTAGCCAATAAAAAAGCTTTGTTTATTTGAACTAAAACAAATAGGCAGAATGATTTTTTCGAATCTTTAAAACTCAGTAACTTATTAATCAACTCTTTTCTTACCGTATAGGTTCATCGAAGTTTATTGATTAAATCAGGCTGAGTATCATTCAGATACTATGCAGCGCCTTAAACACGAGCAACGGCAGGTCTAATTCGTGAAGCTGTATTTGTAAATTATGGTTAGGAATAAGCAATTTCATTTAATTTTAATGAAGATATTTCATTTGTTGCAATCTATTTGCGTACATATTTTTATATATCGTTAAAAATTGCGCATATATCGATATATTTGACATAAAATTCTAATTCAAATCATTAATTTAATATTTAATAATATTCACTGTGGCTTTGCTTTCTTCTGGCACTGTTGACTGCCGCTGGAGAATGGTGAAATTTAAATGATATTGCAATAAATCAGGATTGATACCTGTATGTTGTTTCCAAATTTAAGGCAACATTTTTTATTGCGGCCGGAATAGCTAGCCGGATGATATCCGGCAGATTGTTCCTCCTGTCTGGTTGCTGTTCTCCCACAGCTTGTGTTTTCAATTTTTACATTATATTTATTAAATTAAACATTAAAATATTAATACTTAAAATAAGTTTTGTCAAAATAAATGATTTAAAAAAAGGATTTAATTAGTTTTGCTTGAATATAATTCTATAAAATATAATTTCGTAAATTATATATTTATAATATATATTTAGTATTATCAGTTTAAAATACCTTATTAATAATTTTATTATGAATAATCAGAAATATAAAATCTGGATAAATGGTTTGAACTTTGACACAAACATTTAATAAATACCTTCAAGGTAGGTATTAATAATCAATTGCTAATGCAAATTAGAAAATATTTTGAAATTTAATAGAAAGAGTTAAACCTAAACCAGACAAAATTTTCTTTAAAGATATTTATTTTACTTGTGAATATGATTTAGCTTCTTCCAACAATTAATATCATCTTCAATTCATAAAATTTCTATGTTGGATAAGTGAAGAACATAATTTTTCTAAGTACGGATAGAGTGGTAAAAAACGGGATATAAAACACATTAGTCGTATTGATATAGGCGTAATTTGTTTTGTATTTAAATGTAACATTAACCTAACAATAGATGTCATTTGTAGACAAAAAATTTTGAGTTACGCGATTATTTATGGACTTTAAAATAATCCAAAAAATGTTGGGCAAGGACATTGTAATGGACCATATCCATGTAATGCAGTGAACTCAAACACCTTTTTCACGGCAACTGATTCACTCTGGCCAGCGGCTATTTTGAGTATTGATACATAATGCGTTATTTTCTGGTGTATACACGCTTGATAAACATAATAACTATTTTGTTAGATACAAAAAATGGAACGGCTATTTTGGTCAATCGCAGAGCTAAACAAAAAATTTTTTACACTAAAAATTCAGTGAAGAAAAAAACACCATTAGCACCGGCGCGGTAAGATTTACAATAAAGCCGAAGCTGATGGCCAATGGTACAGCACTGATTCCACCGGAAGCCTGTATCGCGGGCAGGGTAAAATCAAGGCTGGTGGCGCCGCCGATGCTGACGGCTGCAGTAGGATAGCGTCGCATCAGAAGAGGAATAAACAGCAGCGCAAAGAATTCGCGTGCCAGATCATTGAACATGGCAATGCTGCCCCACACGGCTCCATAGGATTTACTCATAATAATGCTGGAAAGCGAATACCAGCCATATCCACTACTCAGTGCCAGCCCTTTGCTAATGGATACGTTTGGCATCAACAGTGCAAACAGCAGACCGCCAAGCAGACTGGCCAGTGTGAATAAAACGGCACAAATCACACCACGGCGATTCAGAAATACTTGTCGCAAGGTAATACCGCAACTACGCAACTGCATTCCAACCAGCAGCAATAGAATAATCAGTGCCTTGTTGACAGCAGCCTGCGGATTGCCTAACCAGCTAAAAGAAAAAAAGTGGCCGGCGGTCAAACCGAGCAGCAGACAGGCTACCTGTTTTAAGCTACCCATAATGCTGATATCACCTGACTGGGTTGCGGTCTGCTGCCGTTGCAGATGCCACGGGTAACGGCGGTCAAACCAGATAAACAGCAGTAGATTGGTACTTATAAGGCAGACAAATAATACTGCTACGGTAAAGCTGATGACAGCCAACTCGGCGCCTAGATTGGGCACTTGTTCCAGTGACAGACCAATCAAAAATAAAATCAAATACACCAGCCATGAGAGTCCGATATTCAGCCAGCTAACGGCACGCGCAGGCACAGGAATACAAAATCCGGCAAACAGCGGAATCAAGATGATGAACAAAGTAAGCAGATTTTGCATAGGTTAAGGTGCAGTTAAATGAGTAGCATGATATGGCTGCCAGACTAAATAAAATCAGCAGCACATTGACTGACAATGGCTGCTGCCGAATTCGTCCGGTATAGCTTTACTGCTCTACGAATGCGCGCTCAATTACATAGTCACCGCGCTGCCCCATTTTCGGGGAAATGGATAGCCCGAAGCTATTGAGGGTGTCACAGCAATCTTTGAGCATTTCCGGACTGCCACAAATCATAGCTCGGTCGTCGGCGGAATTGATCGGTGGTAAGCCAATGTCGGTGAAAAGTTTACCTGATTTCATTAAATCAGTTAAGCGCCCATGATGAATGTAGTCTTCACGTGATACCACCGGATAATAAATTAGTTTTTCGCGCACCATCTCACCCAGATATTCGTGATTAGGCAGTTCGGTGGTGAAGTGGTCGTAATAGGCCAAATCTTTCTGGTAGCGTACGCCGTGAATCAGGATAATTTTTTCAAACTGCTCGTAGATATCAGGGTCTTTGGTGACGCTGAGAAACGGTGCTAAACCGGTACCGGTAGAAAGCAAATACAGGTTTTTACCAGGATTGAGATCACCAGCAATCAATGTGCCAGTGGGCTTTTTGCTAACGAGCACTTCATCGCCCGGCTTCAGGTGTTGCAGGCGACTGGTTAATGGGCCATCCTGTACTTTAATACTGAAAAAAGCCAGCTCTTCTTCCCAATTGGCACTGGCAATACTGTAAGCACGCATTAGCGGTTTGCCATCCACCAGCAAGCCAATCATGACAAACTGGCCATTCTGAAAACGCAGAGATTCGTCACGGGTGCAGGTAAATGTGAAGTATGCATCTGTCCAGTGATGTACGGACAGGACTTTTTGAGTGTTGTAGGCTGCCATTAATAATCCATGATTAAGGAAAGCGGTATTTTTAGCGTAAACCGAAAATACGCCAGCCTGATGTCTGAATAAGCATTTTTGCTGTCGGCGCTGGCGTAAGGTGTGAATTTTAAGACAATTTGATGCGCGGTTCAATGGGTTTTAGAGTAATCACTTTAATCATTTCAGTTGACAGGAAACATTTAGCACAGGCTTCTGCCAATACAGCAACAGACTGCCAGTTTCCCGACAGCCTGTTGTGAATGATGAAATAATTTAGTCGAAATTACAGGCGGCCGTGGCACAATTTATATTTCAGGCCACTGCCACAGGGACAAGGGTCGTTACGGCGCACAATGATGCCGCGTGCTTCCATGGCTGTGGGGCTGTAATCCTCATCGTCGTCAGCACCGGCTGCAAACATCTGCGGCGGCAGTGTCTCTTCTTCTGCCGGCGCCTGTTCGAAACGCACGGAAATCAGCAATGAGGCTACGGTATTGCGTATGTTGCTCCACATGGCCTGAAACATTTCAAATGCTTCGCGTTTGTATTCTTGTTTGGGGTTTTTCTGGGCGTATCCGCGCAGATGAATCCCTTGCCGCAGGTAATCCATATCGGCCAGATGCTCGCGCCAGCGGTTGTCGATGATTTGCAGCATGATATCGCGTTCGAATCTACGCATGGTTTCAAGGCCAACCTGTTCGACTTTATAAGCATAATCCTTTTCAACCATGTCTAGCAGGCGCTCACAGATGCTTTCATTGTCGAGGCTATTGTCTTCTTTTAGCCAGTCGTTGATGGAAACTTCGATGTGGAAATCGCTGGCCAGTTTGTGCTCCAGTCCAGCAATATCCCATTGCTCTTCCATGCTATCGGGCGGGATAAAGCTGTCTACCGTTTCCACAATAGCATCGTGACGAATTTCCTGCATCAGACCGTCGATATCGTTGCTAGCCAGTATTTCAGCACGCTGATGGTAAATCACTTTACGCTGGTCGTTGGCGACGTCGTCGTACTCCAGTACTTGCTTACGCATGTCGAAATTACGGTTTTCCACTTTACGCTGGGCACCTTCAATCTGGCGGGTCAGCATACCGGCTTCTATGGCAACGCCACGTTCAGGCGCGAGGCGATTCAGAATGGCCGTGGCACGGTCTAGGGCAAACAGGCGTAGCAGCGGGTCTTCAAATGAAAGATAAAAACGGCTCGAACCGGCATCACCCTGACGGCCGGCGCGGCCACGCAACTGGTTGTCGATACGGCGGCTTTCATGGCGTTCAGTACCAATGATGTGCAACCCGCCTGCGGCTATTACAGCATCGTGATCGCGCTGCCATTGTTCCTGTAGTTTGGCAATTTTTTCTGCTTTGGCAGCTTCACTGAGACTCTCGTCGTCCTGAATGGCATCAATTTGCGGCTTGATGTTGCCGCCAAGTACGATATCGGTACCGCGGCCTGCCATGTTGGTGGCAACGGTAATCATGCCTGGGCGGCCGGCCTGTGCAATGATGTCGGCTTCGCGGGCATGCTCTTTGGCATTGAGCACATTGTGCTGCAAATGCTCTTTATCCAATAATGCGGATACCAGCTCGGAGTTTTCGATACTGGTGGTACCGACCAGTATGGGCTGGCCTTTGGCGTGGCGTTCTTTGATATCAGCCACTACAGCTTCGAACTTCTCTTCGATGGAACGGTAAATCTGGTCGTTCAGGTCTTTACGTATCATCGGGCGATTTGGCGGGATGATGACGGTTTCAAGACCATAAATATTCTGGAATTCAAATGCTTCGGTATCAGCAGTACCGGTCATGCCGGCTAGTTTGTCGTACAGGCGGAAGAAATTCTGGAAAGTAATGGAAGCCAGTGTCTGGTTTTCTTTATTGATTTCCACACCTTCTTTGGCTTCTACTGCCTGATGAAGACCATCAGACCAGCGCCGGCCGGCCATCAGACGGCCGGTAAACTCGTCTACAATCACTACTTCACCATCCTGCACCACGTAATGCTGGTCGCGCTGGTATAAGGTATAGGCGCGCAAGGCAGCCATCAGATGGTGCATCAGCATGATGTTGGTAGTGGAGTAAAGGGAATCGCCCTCTTTTAACAATCCCATTTTGGTGAGAATCTGTTCGGCGTGCTCATGCCCCTGATCGCTGAGAATGACCTGTCTACCTTTTTCGTCTACCCAGTAATCGCCCTCGCCTTCTTCGGTCTTCTGGGCAATTAGTTGCGGCGGTATCTGGTTCATTACCTGATATAGAGTGACGTTATCATCGGCCTGACCGGAAATAATTAGTGGAGTACGTGCTTCGTCAATTAGGATGGAATCGACTTCGTCGACTACAGCGTATGAGAGCTCACGCTGTACTTTTTCGCTCAAGTCACTGACCATATTGTCGCGGAGATAATCAAAGCCGTATTCGTTGTTGGTACCGTAGGTGATATCAGCCTGATAAGCGGCTTTTTTATCTTCATGGTCCATGTTGCTGATAATGATGCCAACAGACATGCCAAGGAATTCATACAGCGGACGCATGATGCCAGCGTCACGAGCGGCCAGATAATCGTTGACTGTAACGACGTGCACGCCTTTGCCAGCCAGAGCATTAAGATACACAGCTGTGGTGGCCACCAGTGTTTTACCTTCACCGGTGCGCATTTCGGCAATTTTGCCGTGATGCAGCACCATGCCGCCAATCAGCTGCACATCAAAGTGGCGCATGCCAAGTACGCGCCGGCTAGCCTCACGACATACGGCAAAGGCTTCTACCAGCAGGTGGTCCAGTTTTTCGCCATCGGCCAGACGTTGTTTGAATTCAGCTGTTTTAGCCTGTAGTTCAGTATCACTAAGTGCCTGAATGGTTGGTTCAAGGGCATTGATTTTGGATACTTCTTTACGATATTGTTTCAAAAGCCGGTCGTTGCGGCTTCCGAGAATTTTTTTTGCCAGGTTCTTCAACATAAATCAATAGTCCGGCACCTAAAGGGCGCAGTAAAAAGTAAGCATGAAATAGGGAATTTTAACACAAGCCTCTGTGCTGCTGTGCGGCTGATTGCATGCTTGTTTCAATTATAGGAAACAAAAAACTTGTTTGGCGCATAAGGTTGCGTATTATGCTGGTTAATATAATGGTTAATTGTTTTTTTCCAAGCAGCTTAGATGATGTAAAACTATTTGTTTGTAAAAACTGAAGTGGAAAATAAAAAAGCTTTATCTATATAGCTAACGATGATCACAAACTAGAGAACATAATTCAGAGTAAAGCTTTTTAAAATGATTCAACTGAGTGCGAACATTCTTATTATTTAAATTATTGATTATTAAATACAATCAATAATCAAAACGTAAACAGCCAAAATAAAACTCATCTTGTTTTGAAGTCTTGTCTCGGCCGATAAGAATAATGTTTGGATACAGGTTAGTTTTTGTTACAGGATTAGTATATTTAAAATATTGATTTATATCGCCCCATGATAAAGTTTCTTTTGATGAGCGAGGAACAGATTTAGCGCCGATAGATTCAGCAAACTTAGCCATATCACCTTTTGCTATTGCATAAAAGTACGAACCACTATCTCCTTGATATCGAACAGCAGAAACTTTAACATTCGAAATGTGCAACGGTTTTGCAAAGCGATATTTCAAATTTATGAGGCCATTTTTTTCAAAGTCTTTTACGGCAATTTTTTGTTTTTTTAGCTGATTAGCGATATTTGCATCACGAGCATCTATGGGTTCAGCCTTACATAATAGTGCTGCTCTAAATTGTTCCGGAGATACTGTATTGCTTTTAGCTACGGCAGCCCAATGATTTAAATTAAAAAAGAATAGTAAGGCACATATAATTACTTTATGTCTCCTCATATTACAACTTTCTCATTTTGAATATTTTTGTCAAACATTTGAATGTTCATAAAATCAAATATATTTTTTATCTTAACATTTATTAATTAAAGCCATTCAATACTACTAATTAAATTTTACGTTTAGAATTTTTAGTCTTTTTTTTCACTTAAGCGCTGTAATGCAATTGCCAACTCTGGGTGATGGCTCAAAGCCTCAGCTGAACGCGCCAATTCACTGCGCGCTAAAGGACCGAGACTAGCGCGTTTAGCCAATTCAGGCTTTAAATCTGGTGGTTGCACTTTAACTTTAACTGATTCAACCGTGCCATCAATCAGTTGTAATTGTGGTAATAATGCCGGTAATACCATGCGTAATCGAGAAGCGGCCATGCTGTTAAAGGCGATGACGACCAAACATCCATCGCGCACACAAGCTACATTAAAGTGCGGTCTCATGGTGGCAGGCAATTCTTGCTTGAGACAGTTTGTCAAACGTTGCCAATGTGTAGACTGTGCCAACAACTGTTGAAGTTGCTTATTTTTTTGGCCAAAATGGTTCAGATTCATAGCAGTCACTGTCAAGATTGAATTGATTTCAAAGAGTTCATTGTAGATTCAATCATTTCCATACGTTTAACAACTTTTAAGTTAGCTGTCTCTAATGTATAGCCTTCATCTAGCAGCTCTTTAATCAAAAGCATTTTTTTTATGTTGATATAATTATATCTTCTATTTTTTCCTTCACCATTTGTAAGGCTGGATACTATACCTTTGTCCTCCCAATAACGGATTTGCCGTGTCGGAATTCCTGTTATCTGAGACACCTCACCAATACCCACAATAAGTGTTTCTAAAAATTTATCATCAAATGCCATATTACAACCTTATTTGGAATTTATTTGCAATTATTGTAAATAAATTGCAAAAATAAATTTATTCTGTAAAATAGTATACCTGTATAAAAATTAAATACCAAATTTCAATGTAATCAACTAATTACCCTGTACTAACCGCTAATTTTCAGAGACATAATATGACAAAAGCAAATTTAACCACATTGAAATCAAAGACAGATGATGTAAAAAAATCTGCATTGGTTCTTATCGAATGCCAAAATGAATGGCTTCACCCAACAGGCCATTTATATCAGAGCTTTAAAGATAAAGATTTATTTGAAGATTCAATCAAAAATATTGAATCAGCTTTGGTCTATGCAAGACAGATTAAGATGCCAATTATTCATTGTGGTTTAAGATTTCAAAAGGGATATCCAGAATTAGCCAATGGAAAAACAGGATTAAGGTGTGCCATTAGTCACTATGGTACATTTCCTATTGACACTTTTAATTCACAATTTTATGAAACTTTAGCACCAATAAATGATGAATTTATTGTAATGGGAAGAACTGGATCAAGTGGATTTGCTGGTTCCAATTTGGATGTTTACCTTAGAAACAATAATATAGAAACACTTTATTTAGTAGGATATGCTACTAATGTTTGTGTGGAATCAACTTTCCGTGAAGCTCAAGACAAAGGCTATCTTCCAGTAATTATTAGTGATGCAACTGGAACATTTGATAGAATTCAACAAGATCATATGCTGAAGTATACAGTTCCCCATTATGGTGAATCAATAACGACCGGCGAATTTGAGCGGCTATATGACTATAGCTAAATTTTTAATTTAAATTTAAAATAAATTCAATAGTTTATAAAATATCCTGTTTAGCTATCCTGATGATTGGGATAGCTAAATCACATTCTTCACATTTATTCTAAATATTAACTAACGGTATAAACAACTGGTAAAAGGTATTTTTAATTTATAATAAAATGTAGGATCCAAATTTATCGCTTTAGCTAAAAAAATCAGCATTTATAATATTTTTATATTAAATTCAATTAATTAAATATATTAAAAAACAACCGGATCACAGTGTAGAAATTTTTGATTTTAGCTTGATAATGTTTAAAAAAGAATTTAATTATTTCAACCTTTTATCATTTGTATACTGGTCTAAATATTACCATGCAAAAAAATATTTCAAGCGACTCAGGCATGAATTCACAATATCTCAAATTGGAAAAATATGCTGAACGCAATTGAATATCGTACTCTTTGTTAAAAACCATTTTCCATAATAATCTGCCCTGGTACTCTATTGCGATGCATGCTATAGCCCATATTCAGCAGTGACTGAAATGTATCAGCTACCATGCCTGGATTGCCACATAACATAAACCGAGTCTTCTCTGGAGTAAAATTAAGCCGTAAACCCTTGGCTAGAGAACCATTTGACAATAATTGTGGTAAACGTTCATTCAGCGCACCTGTGACATTTTCACGGGTAACCACTGGTTGGTAGGATAATCTATCAACATATTCACCAACCAGCGGATGATGATTTAGTTCATTGATATAATTGCTAAAAATTAATTCATTTGCGTGAGAAACAGAATGCACCAGCCCGATTTGCTGAAAACGCTCCCACACCGATGGTTGTTGTAGCATAGACAGAAACGGTGCGATGCCGCTGCCGGTACTGAGCAGAACCAATTGTTCACCATCGGTGAAGCGGCCGGGCAATAGAAAGCCAAATGCAGTTTTATCAAGCAGGATGGTGTCTTCTGCTTTTAGCTGTGCCAGCCTTGCACTCATCGGCCCGTTTTCAATCAGTACCACAAAAAATTCTAATGTCTCAGCATATTCGGCTGAGACAATGGAATAGGCGCGCCAGATATATCCAGCGCCATCGCGAAAACCCAATCGCGCAAACTGGCCGGCACTGAAGCGATAAGCTTCGGGGCGGGTAATGGCAAAAGTCAGCAGTTTCGGGGTATGGTATTTTACCCACAGTACAGTTTCTTCGGTAAATTTGGCTTCAGCAGCCTGCATGCAGTTGTTCCTGTGTCGGCCACCAGCCAAGCGGCGGCGCTGTATTGTGTTAGAGTCTGATATCGATGTCCTGATATTTGCGGCTGATTTCGGTATTTTTGATTTCAATGCCGTCGCTTACTGCCCATTTACCATCGTTGATACGCTGGTATTGCAGGCTGAAGTCGCCATCGCCGATTTTATGCAGGGCAAAGGTTTCGCCCGCTGGAATATAAAAAGAGCGGATAGCGGTGAATTTTCCAGCGTGCAATTCGTATAATTGGGCAAATACCGGCGATTGCAAGGATGAGGCGTGCACGATGATGGTGTTATTACCGCGTTCACGCAAAACTGGATAACCGGATACATAGGCAGCCTTAAGCGGAAAAAGCTGTCCGTTGGGTGCTGTTAGCACTGGTGCGCCGGTCTGCGCCGGCGTATTTTCCGCAGGCGGATAGGCCAGACGCCACCACACGCCACCCATGGCTATCAGAATCGCGATACCCACTATCCACATCCACCCATGGCCATGGTCGTGCAGGTCAACCACGTGGTCTTGATGATTAGGTAGCAAAACTGGCGGAGCAAACGGAGTCTGCTTTCGAGCCAGTAAGGCCGGTGACACATGTGCTTGCAGGCTCTGGCGCGCAATCCACACATCATGATGGTGGCGTTTTTCTGGGTCCGAGAGCACGTTATAGGCTTCGTTGATTTCAGCCATACGCTGATGTGCCTGCGGGTTATGCGGATTGCGGTCTGGATGGTATTTTTGAGACAAAGCCCGATAGGCGGCGCGAATCACTTCTGCAGACGCGCCGGGAGCTACATTTAATACGTCGTAGTAGTTGTGCACGGATTGTTCACTTACACTGGTTAAATCAAGGTATTGAGTGCATGGCTGATATCCTCCCAGATATCTTCGATATCTTCGATGCCGGCAGAAATACGCAGCAGACCTTCCCGAATACCTAATGCTTCTTTTACTTCTTTACTCATGCCGCTGTGCGACTGGCTGGAGCTATGGTTAATTAAGCTTTCCACGCCACCAAGGCTAGCAGCCATGCGGATTAGGCGCAAGTTTTTAATTACGCTGTTGGCCGCTTCGCGGCTGTTCTGGCGTAGGTAGATGGAGACTACTCCGCCGAAGCCATGCTTCATCTGTTTGCAGGCAATATCGTGATGTTCGTGTTCAGGCAGGCCGGGATAAAACACTTTTTCTACCGCCGGATGCTGCTTCAGCCGGCGCGCTAGCTCAGCTGCATTGGCCAGATGCCGATCCATGCGTACCACCAGAGTTTTGATACCGCGCAATACCAGCGCACAGTCCATTGGACCGGCCACGCCGCCGGTTTGAATACTCAGTGCTCGCAACTGCCGCGCATGTGCCTCATCTTTAACCACGACAATACCCATTAATACATCGGAATGTCCGCACAAATATTTGGTAGCAGAATGAAACACGATGTCTACACCCAGATTCAGCGGTTGCTGAACATAGGGAGTGCCAAAGGTATTGTCCATACCAACAATGGCTCCGGCTGCTTTGGCTTTCTCACACAGTGCAGCGATGTCTACCAGACGCAATAACGGGTTACTCGGAGTTTCTAGCCATACCATTTTGACTTTTGTTTGTGCCAATATGCTATCCAGATTGGCTGGATTAGTGAGGTCTGCAAAAATAACATCCACGCCCCATTGGGCATACACTTCTGTGAGTAGGTCGTAGGCACCACCATAAATATCGGCTACAGCCACAATAGTGTCACCTGGACGCAGAAAAGTACGCCACACGGCATCAATTCCGGCCATACCACTGGCGTAGGCAAAGCCAGCGCAACCATTTTCCAGCTCGGCTACCGTATCTTCTAACACCTGACGGGTAGGGTTGGAGATGCGTGCATAACGAAACGGAATATTTTCGCCGATTTCATGCAGGGCAAACATGCTGTTTTGGTAAATAGGCGGCATTAAAGCACGGTTATGCTCTTCAGGCTGATAACTGGAATGAATGGTCTGTGTGGCAAATTTCATATTTTCTCCGCTGGGATAAGTCTTGGTTTTGTCGGTACCGCAGCAGGTACTGGCAAAATACCGGCTGCCGCGGGTGCTTAGTTTAGCATGCACCCTGCTTCTGAGGCAGCTTCACGTTGCCGAATACCTAAACCCGAGTGATTTGCTCGGAATTAAGCCATACAGTATAATTTTACGCCTTATGTGCCGCCGGTTTGGATGTTTTTATAGTATCTGGCGGGCAGATTTGACATTGTTTCAAGAGGAAAACCATCAGAATGGACACTATTGCCGATGTGCAAAGCAGTGTTGATAAACGCAATATGCCAATCAATCAGGTTGGAGTGAAGGGCTTACGGCTACCCCTATGTATTATGAGTGCGGCCGGTGAACAACACACAATAGCTGATTTAACCATGACAGTAGCGCTGCCAGCCGAGCAGAAGGGCACGCATATGTCTCGTTTTGTCGAGTTAATGCAATCGCAGCAAGTCAGCATTGATTATGCGGCGCTCAAAGAGCTTACCGTGAGCATGTTGCAGAAGCTACAGGCAACGGCTGGTAAAATCAGTATGCGTTTTCCTTTTTTTCGGCGCAAGCAGGCACCAGTGACGGCTATTTCCAGCCTGCTGGATTACGAAGTAAAGCTCTGTGGGGAGATCAAGGACGGTATTTATCAGCACACGTTGCAGGTAATGATTCCGGTAACTAGCTTATGTCCGTGTAGTAAGGAAATTTCGGCTTACGGTGCACATAATCAGCGCTCACATGTGACAGTTACACTACAATCCTGCGAAGCTGTGATGATTGAAGAAATCATTGATATGGTGGAGCAGCAGGGTTCCTGTCAATTATATGGTCTGCTGAAACGGCCGGATGAAAAATATGTAACTGAATACGCTTACGACAATCCGAAATTTGTTGAGGATATGGTGCGCGATGTAGCTACGGCGCTTAAAGACGACCTGCGCATTCAATCTTTTACCGTGGAAAGCGAAAATTTCGAATCTATTCACAATCACTCGGCCTATGCACTGATACAATACCCCTGATTTGATATCTCAACATTCAATCTTTATCCGTTTCTGTGTGGATAAACTTAGGAAACATAAGGGGAAGTGAATGGCTACCCCCGTCTGGTTTTGCTGGTAGCCATTTACTGAGTTCGATGTTCTGGTTGGAATTACACTGGCTACTGTGACATTTATGTATCACTCTTTTTCTCGCTTGCGTGTCTGCACGGATTTCCTACTGAAGCATTTGTTGCTGTTATCTGCGCTGCTATTGGTTCTAAGCCATGCTGGGCTGGCCGCCGGTAATAACGGCAGACTGTTGCCGCCGGAACAGGCTTTTGTGCCACAGTTAAATGTACATGATAATGAAATACGGGTACATTTTGTTATTGCAAATGGCTATTATTTATACCGCAATAAAATTCTAGCTACTACTGAGCCGGCGGGCGTGCTCGGTGCCGCTCAGTTTAACCAGTCGGGAAAACAAAAAGAGGATGAATTCTTTGGCAAGCAAGAGGTTTATTACCAACATACTGATGTGGTCTGGCGTTATAACAAAGGCACACAAACCGAACCATATCAGCTGACCTTATCCTATCAGGGCTGTGCTGAAGCTGGTATCTGTTATCCGCCAGTGGAAAATACTCTTACCATCAGCCGCACTGGCAAATATCATATTGTCCCCTCTTCTGCGTCTACTCAGCCGGAGCTGGATAGTTTCAGCAGCCCTCCTGCTATTGCTCCACCTCCGGACTGGTCTGGCAATTCGGGCAGTGACAGTCTGTTTCAGTTATCTAGGACAACCCTAATTACCAATTTAATGACGTTTTTCATTGCCGGCATGGGTTTGAGCCTGACGGCATGTATGTACCCATTGCTGCCGATTGTGTCGGCAATTGTCATGGGTTCGCGCCAGAAAACTACAAAATGGCGGGCATTTCTGCTGTCGTTTGTGTATGTGCAGGGACTGGCTTTTACTTACACCGTGGTGGGTATTGTAACGGCACGTACCGGAGCTTTTCTCACCGGCTGGCTTCAACAGCCGGCAGTAGTGCTATCTGCAGCAGCAATATTGGTGGTTCTGGCATTGTCGATGTTTGATTTATACAGTATTCAGCTACCCGCCAGCTGGCAGGCATATTTTCAACGCATGAGCAACCATTTCCGTGGCGGTCATTTATTATCAGTACTGGTTATGGGGGCATTGTCGGCACTAATTATCGGTCCCTGTGTTGCACCGCCATTGGCTTTTGCGCTGGGCTATATTGGTCAGAGCGGTGATGCTGCTCTGGGAGGTATGGCACTGTATGTCATGGCACTGGGTACTGGTGTTCCACTGATTCTGATTTCCGTATTTGGCGTACATATCCTACCGCGTGCCGGAAACTGGATGACGTGTGTAAAATATTTATTTGGGTTGATGCTATTGGGCGCGGCCACTTATATTGCCACCCCGTTTCTAAACTACTATTTGGTGATCATCATTTATACATTGCTGATGGTAGCACCGGCGTGTTATCTGGGCTGGCAGTGGTATTATGCCCCCAAACGCAGACGCTGGTTCACAGCACTGGCCGGCATACTATTTCTGACTGGTGGTATTTATTTTATGACAGCCAGCATCATGCACCATGTCACCCCGCTCCATCGCTTTTTGACATTAACACCGCCAAACGGCCAGCATTTCGGACGATATTTCACTAAGCCAATTCATTTGCGACAGGCCATGCAGGAGCTGTTTGATAAGGATCCAGACAAACCGGTAGTCGTGGATTTCTATGCCGACTGGTGCATTTCCTGTAAAGAAATGACAGCGTTTACTTTAAGTAATGCTGCGGTCAGAAGAGTAATTGAAGAAGATCGCTTCTTACAAATCGATGTTACTAACAATACACCAGCGCAACGACACATGTTGCAACAGTATGGCTTGTACGGACCACCCGGTCTATTTGTGGTACACAGCAACGGCTATCGCAGTAAACCCTTAATTGGCTATGTACCAGCACCGGAATTATTAAGCTGGTATGACAAACAAGTACAGAAAGCACAATAAATTAGCAGCCTCGCTGCAAATGCAGGGAGGCTGCCGCGCAGATAACAAACTGTATCGGCTATATCAAAGAAAAGTGTTTAGTCGTGATATTTGCGGTCGGCTACTTTTAGTGCTCTCCGAGCTAAAGCCAGATTGGCAGTTTTACGGTCGAGCACCATAAACATGAATACGCCTTTCACATTCTTCATCGGCCGCAGTAGGTAATACTGTTTGTGCAGACTGATGAGAATATCATCTATTGCATCTTCATTACTTTCCTGTCCATAGAGGCGTGCAATGGCTTTTACCTCGGAACGAACAATTTCAGTATTGCCAGCAGAAAGAATGTCCAGATCCATGCCAGACGGGCTGACTCCATCTATAAACATTCCGCTTTCATAATCCACGACAGCACACGCCATGACACCTTTAGTTGCCGCTAGCTCATCAATGACGCCTTCAAATCTCACTGTGATATCCTTCTTCTGATGCCATACTTGCTTATGGCAGGGTATTTAAGCATCTATTTTCCAATTTTTTCCCGCTTTTGACCAGCATTAACTATTTTTTTAACTCGATGCTCTTTTCGATATTCATTTATCTTCATACAGATAGCCCAATCAGCCCTCAGAAGCAAATTCCAGTTCTGAATCAGATGCAAACCACCTTGCTACCGCTATAATAGCAACATTGAACAGGGGCGGAAGCTGTTATGCTGTATGTTTATCAATCCAATCACTTATCTGATTTAGCTGCACTTTTGGCCAGCGTGTATCAGCACACCGCCGAGTATTCAGCCTGGACACCGACTGAAATTGTAGTTCAAAGTCAGGGTATGCGCCGCTACCTTAACCACTATCTGGCTCAGGAACACGGCATCGCAGCCAATCTACATTTCAGCCTACCAGCTGCTTACATCTGGCAGTTAACTCATAAAGTACTACCTGACACGCCCAGACTCAATCCTTTTCAGACAGAAGTGCTGCGTTGGCGCCTATTCAGCCTGTTTCGTAGCAATGATTTACAGGGAGCGCAATTATGCCTGACTGCCAAAGCATTGCAATCATATCTTGAAAGCAGTATACAGGCACCCTACCATCTTGCCGGCAAACTTGCAGATATGTTTGACCAATATTTAATTTATCGCAATGATTGGATAAATAATTGGCAAAAAAAAGAATTAGTTGGCCTTGGAGAAGATGAGGACTGGCAGGCAGAATTATGGTATTGGCTAAGTAAAGAAACCAATTTCCCCCATCGTGCCGACCTAATGCAAGATTTTTTGTCACAGCTGCGAGAAGAACACCTACCGAAACGTATTTTTGTTTTTGGCATTGCCACTCTGGCACCAGTCTATCTACACGCTTTGCAGATAATGGCACAGCACACTGATGTACATGTGTTTGCAGTGAATCCATGTGCCGAATACTGGGGAAATGTCCTTTCTGCTGATTTACTGCTCGAGCATCAGCAAGCGGATTCAAGCATGGTCGGCCATCCACTACTCGCCAGTCTGGGAAAACAGGGGCGTGATTTTTTTGATGCACTCAATGATTTAGGCGAAGTAGTGTACATGCCACCAGTTTATGCAGAATGCGGCGACACTGCCGACAGCCTGCTACACCGGCTACAAAACGATATTCAGTGTCTGCACTATCCGAAACAGACCGACCCACCTTATGTACAGCAAGCTTATGATAATTCTATACAGATTGTGTCTGCACACTCCTGCTTACGTGAGCTGCAAATTCTGAAAGAGCAGTTGATGCAGGATTTAGCCACACATCCAGAGTGGCAGCCACAGGACATTGCCGTACTCACTCCGCATATCGAGCCTTATTTACCGTTCATTCATGCGGTATTTGGTCAATCTCAGGGCAACATCCCTGCACTGCCCTACAACATTGCTGACGTAAAAATCAGTTTGCAGGAGCCATTACTGCAATTGCTGGAAAAACTCTTACAACTCATGCAAAGCCGCTTCGACATCGAAAGCATACAGCCTTTATTAGACGAATCACCGCTGCGCGCACATTTCGATTTAAGTGACAGCGACGTGGAACTAATTAGCCGTGTCTGGCGAGAACAAGGTGTGCGATGGGGCATAGACACAGATATGCGCCATAAATATGGCGGTGAAAGCAAACTTTTTACTTGGCAGCAAGCACGAGAACGAACTGTACTAGGCTGGCTGCTGCCAGACGATAAACGCACTGCCCTGTGGCAGCAACAATTGCCATGGTTTGGCGATGTTGGTCAGACAGAGATTCTAGCTCGGGGACAACAATTAATTGATTGTCTGATTAAGCACCACAGCTGCTGGCAAAGCGCTGCCAGCATCAGCGATTGGATTGCCCGCACACGCCTGCTCCTGCGCGATATAGCCGATGCAGATTCTCTGGCTGGTCAAGCCATGCAGCAATTGGAAACCAGCCTTGGCGAATGGCAGGCACAAGCAAAGCTGGCACAATTTGAGTGTCTAATTGAGCCAGAAATTGCCATAGAGCATTTACAGAACTATCTATCCGGCACTCGTCAGGCCGGCTTTTTACGGGGTGGCATCACTCTTTGCAGTATGGTGCCGATGCGCAGTCTACCCTTTCGTTGCATTTGCCTACTTGGTCTAAACGACGGAGACTACCCGCGTACCACTAAATCCGCTGCTTTCGATTTGATTGCCCGCCATCCACGCCGAGGCGACCGTGCACGCCGAAACGACGACCGCTATCTGTTTCTCGAATCCATTTTGAGTGCACGGGAGAAACTCTATCTGTCATATATTGGTAAAGATATACGCAAAAACGAAGAGTTGGCACCTTCTGCCCTACTGCATGAGCTAATAGATGTACTGTCGGCTATGACGGGCTGCAACCCGTTGCAGTTCAATCAGCAACATATCATTCGCCATCCATTACAACCGTTTTCCTATCGATATTTTAATGGAGACCTGAACAGCAGCCGCTCTGATTATGCCAAAGCTTTGAATCAAAAAACGGTCAAGCCACTGCCATTTTATGCAGCCACAGAAGAAGCCGAATTACAACCACAAGAAATTGATATTGAAACGTTTATCCGTTTCTGGCGCAATCCGGTACGCCATTGGCTACAACAACAATTGCAATGGCAGGCACCGTATCAAGAAGCACCGGTCAGCGCCGCAGAACCATTTGCCATTGAAAACAGCGCCTTAATCTATAGTGCTTACACGCGCGCGCGCCAGCAGCATCTGGATTTTAACGACGTGGATGCAGCATTGGCGGTCAGCGGACTGGTGCCAGAAGGCGCGCTTGGTTTAGTTGTCAGCCAGACTTTACGCACTCAAACACTCGCTCTGGACGGTGAAATACTGTTTAGCCCCGCTGTAGCCGATATCGCTTTCGTTTTCAATCATCAACAGCTTCAGCTTAATGGCAACATCAGCCATATACACCAGTGCGGACAATTACTCGAGCGCTCTCAGGCGCCCACCGCACCAGATAACATTGAATTGTACCTGCGCCATTTACTTTTTTGCGCCTGCGCCACTAAGTTTAAACAGGATACCTACGAGCTATACCCGCCCCAGCCTCGCAAGCTAGCCGCACTAAGCCGGCCGGATGCACAGGCGCAGCTGGCCTTATGGCTGGATTATTACCAGCTTGGGCAATACCGGCCACTGCCGTTTTTTCCGAAAACCAGTCTCAGTGCCGCCCGCTGCTGGTATAAGCGCCGACAAAAAGCCAACACTCCAGCAGAATATGGCTCGGAAGAACGCAGCGCAGCTTTTAAAATGTATATGGACAGCCACAACGGCAAACCGCAGGCCGAATATCCCGAAGTAGCCCAAGTATTCGGCCGTGACGACACCCTGCCGATTGACAGCCCGCTGTTTTGGCAGCTGATTGAAGAACTACTGCTGCCAATGATGGCCGCGCTGGAAACAGCCGAAAAAGAACAATGAGCCAAGCCTTAAACCCCATTACCATGCCTTTAAACGGCAGTAGCTTGATAGAAGCTTCTGCCGGTACCGGCAAAACTTTCAACATCGCAGCTTTGTTTGCACGGCTGGTATTGCTGGAACACATGCCGGTAGATGCCATACTGGTGGTGACCTTCACCAAAGCCGCCACAGCCGAACTAAAAACCCGCCTGCGGACACGACTCAACCAAGCTCTGGCCTTACTTCAAAACACTCTGCCCGCCGAACAAAACGATCCGGTACTGCAACAGCTGATTGACTATGCGCGTGCTCAGGAAGACGAAAATAGTCTGATACTGCGCCTACAGGCAGCGATTACCCAATTCGACCGCGCCGCCGTCTACACTATTCACGGCTTCTGTCAGCGCGTACTCACTGACTACGCCTTTTTGTGCCAGACACCGTTTGATACTGAAACCATCGAAACCGACCCTGAACTATTGTGCCGGTTTGCCGAAGATTTCTGGCGCCGGCAAGTCAGCAATAACAACAACCTGGCTGAGCTTGCGGTAACCTACAAACTAACACCGGCACGCCTAATGCGTGAAATGGGTCGTTATTGTGGCATAGCCGATATCCAGTTGCGCCAGCCGCCGGCTGTAAACAAAGATGCTATCCATGCATGTTGGCAGCAGACCTGGCACACTGTCAGTACGCGCTTTGCTCATATTCAGGATGCTTTCTGGCAATTACAGCCACATCTCAACGGCAATGTTTATCGCACTAGCAGCTACCAACAACTTTTCTGCGAACTACAATCAGCTTTGGAAAGTGTAGCCAGCATACCGACCTTTTCCACAGCAACACTAGAAAGATGTGCCAAACTGTCTGCTGACCAGCTGCACGAAAAAACCAAAAAAGGACAAACTCTAAACGATGTACTGGTAGCGGAAGTAGCGGTATTAGCCGAGTTAGCCGCTGCTTTCAGCGCCCTGCAAGCTGCAGACACAAGCGTTGTACTGCAATTACAGCTGGATTGCTTCAATTACGTAAGAAAGTGTCTGAGCGAACATCGGCGCCACAGCCATCAACGCAGCTACGACGATCTTCTTGCCGACGTTGGTATGGCACTATCTACAGAAAATCCCATGGCCTCTGCACTGGCTGCCGCATTAGCACAAACATGGCAAATAGCACTTGTAGACGAATGCCAAGACACCGACCCGCTGCAATACAAAATATTCAAAACCGCTTTCGCCGAGCAAAATCGACCACTGATTATGGTTGGCGATCCCAAACAAGCTATTTATCGTTTTCGCGGTGCCGACATTCATGCCTATCTACGTGCTGCCGCCGATACCCCGCCGCAACAGCGCTACACCCTCACAACCAATTACCGCAGCCATCAGGCACTCGTACAGGCAATCGGGCATCTTTTCAATGGCAAACAGCTGCCATTTGTGCTGGAAGGTATCGATTACCCACCGGTACAAGCACAGGCGCTTGAAAGCCGCCTGCATAGCAAACTGAACAAAACAGTCGTACCTGCCGTGGTCGTACGCTGGCTACCAGAACAAATTGAGCTCAACAGCAAAGGCGAAGAGCTTATCCCCAATAAAGACAGTTTGCGTGTACGTGCAGCAGAATGCTGTGCCCACGAAATAGCCAGCCTGATTAATCAAGGCAGACGAGATGAACTGTTACTCAATACTCGGCCATTACAGGCAGGCGACATCGCCGTACTGGTACATTCCCACAACGAGGGCAGCATGATTGCCAGTGCCCTTAAACGCTGCGGTATCATGAGTGTGTCACTGGGTAATCAGTCCGTATTTGCCAGTACCGAAGCACAGGCTGTACTGGCGCTGCTCCGTTTTTGGCTGCAACCACAACGTACCGAAATTTTGCGCTTTATTCTTGGCGGCATACTGTATAACCAAACAGCGGCACAACTGGCACAACTGAACGAAAACGAAAACGACCTCAGCGAATGGATACAACTGGCACAGCAAACCCGCGAGCTATGGCAACAGTACGGGATTTATAGCGCCATGCAGTGGTTTGCCGGCCACACCAGCATGGAAACGAACCTGCTTAGCCAGCGCAATGAACGCAGCCTGACCAATCTGTGGCAACTCACTGAATTACTTGCCGACGCCGAACAAACCCTGCCCACTGCCACCGCCTTGCTCGACTGGCTAGCCAGTGCCATCGACAACGAACGGCCGGCAGCTGAAAACAGCCTGCTGCGGCTGGAAAGCGACGAAGCATTGGTTAAAATTGTTACCATGCATGCCTCCAAAGGGCTAGAATATCCTGTCGTATTCTGTCCTTTTGTTTGGGACGGCAAAGAGGCCATCAGCAATCAGGAAAATTGGCAGCGCTTGCATCAGCAGGATAAGACAGAACTGATTGCCAGCAGCCTTCTTAGCGACACTGACCGCACAGAATTGGTACGCGAAAGCATGGCCGAACGTTTGCGCCTGTATTACGTAGCTTTCACCCGTGCCCGTGAACAACTCATTCTCTATACAGCTGCCTGCAACAACACCGCCTGCAACCCTATGGCATGGTTACTGGACGGGCAGCCCGACGGCACACTTGAACAATCACTACAGTTTTGGCAACAAACCCATAAAAAAAATCTCTCCAGCACCCTGCATGCAGCATGGCAAAAACGATTAGCCGGCTGCAGCACATCCATGTTTCACTGGTGCGAAGGCAGTGTTGCGCCTACCGTTGCGGATGAAGCAGCAGCGCCAGAGCAACCTTATCGCGCCCTGACCCTGCCACCACGAGAATTTCAGACTGTACGCTATACCAGCTTCACCAGCTTAAGCCGCCACGAATACCGTCACCATGAACACAGCCTCGAAGAAGAAAAACTGGCACCAGCACTCGATCAGGCGGAAATATTGTCACAGCCAGTAACCCCCTCTGCTGAAGCCGAAACCGCCCTATTGGCATTTGAACGTGGCATCAATGCCGGCTTGTGCCTGCATGCCATACTAGAACAGACTGAATTTAGCCAGCCAGCCAACAGTGACGAACAAGAACAAATACTTGCCTGTCTCGCCCGCTACGGTTTTGATAATACCCATGCCGCTGCCATGCAGGAACTCAGCGATGCCGTACGCCACTGCCCCTTGTCTGCACAGACCACCATAGCAAGCCTGCCCATCACACAGCGCGTTGCCGAAATGAATTTCATGCTACACGTCGACGACTTTAATATCGCAGATTTACAACAGTGGTTTGCCCAAGCACCCGGCCTGCCTGAATGCTGTGTTCAGGCAGCTCAAGAGCTGGACTTTGCCACCGTCAGCGGCTATATCAACGGCGCCATCGACCTAATGGGCGAAGACATTAACGGGCAAGTATATGTAATTGATTACAAATCTAACCATCTGGGCAACCGCCTTGACGACTATACCCAAGCAAACATGGACACCGCTATCGCCAGACATCATTACTATTTACAGGCACTCATCTACAGCATCGCCTGCGCCCGATTTTTGCACAGCCACGGACAGCTACCGCCCACCATCAGCGTACGGTATCTGTTTCTGCGCGGCCTTAATCCTCATAATCAGCATGGCATCTGGCAGTGGGATATCGATACCAGTACCCTGAAGCCATGGCTGCCAGCACATGACAAAGCAAAATAGCTGCGGTATATTGAACGTAACTGCCGTAAATTCGCTAAGGAAGCAACAGCATGCTAAATAAACCCGAAGAATTCATCATGGCCATTCTCGCCGGCATCTGGGTAGTGATCACCTTCATCATCTGCCGCTATCTGCAACTGCCAACAGATACCGGTTTGCTTGTCACCACCTTGACACTGGTGTGGGCACTGGTGTTTTTTCTGCTATGGCAACGCGCACGCACGCGCAACATATGGCCATTATTCTTGGGTTTACTGGTCATGTGCTGGTGGCGTGCCATTCACCACGGCTCAAGCGAAATCATGCTCAATAGTGATGGCAGCACAACCAAATTGGTACATTGGTACGGCAGCTGGACAGCACTCATTATCTACGCCCTGATTCCGGTTATTGCCGGCTATGCTTTCAAATGGTGGCAGCATAAACGGCAACGCCCGCAGCCTAGCGCCTAAATTTCCATTCGCATCATTCTACCGTGCGGCAAAACCACAGTTTTGCCGCAAACTCATTTACAGAAGATAGGCGGCTTTCCCACAATCCAAATCCTGCCGGCAAAAAACAACAGCCTGTCACACACATCTGCTCCCAAAATCCATATTTTTACTTAATCGGGTAAAATTCCGGAAATCAGACTGGATAACCGGACAGCAACCACTAAAATCACTACATCTACCACAGAACACATCAGCCCAAACCCATGTCCCAAACCGCACACAATTTGCAGCAACGCCGTCGATTAGGCCGCATGCGCCTTCTGGCTACCAGCCTACTGTGTGCTGCCTGCGTCTTATTTGTGTTCAGTTGTCTGTGGCAGCAGCACTATCCGGCACTCGCTTACCTGAAAGCATTTGCCGAAGCAGCCATGGTAGGTGCACTGGCTGACTGGTTTGCGGTTACAGCCCTATTCCGCCATCCACTCGGTTTGCCCATTCCTCACACCGCCATTCTGCCGCAAAAGCAAAATAAAATCGCCGATGAGCTCGCACGCTTTATCGAAAACAATTTTTTGCAAGACAAAGCCATCGCCAGCCGCATTTATCGTCTGCATCCGGCCACAAGCGCATTACAATGGCTGGTCAATACAGACAACCAACAGCAATGGTTGCCTATCCTTACTCGTCAGATTCCGCTCCTATTACGCACCGCCACCGCTAGCGACGTCTCCCGATTCATTAGCCAACTGCTAAACACACAGTACAGCGGTGCCCGCGTAGGCAAAACATTAGCCAACATCTTGCTATTGATAAACAAACAAGGAATCGACACCATTCTCCTGCGTGCGCTATTACAACAAGTGCGCCGCTGGCTACAAAACGAACAAACACGAGCTCAGTTGGAAAAAAGCCTGTTGTCATGGGTAGGCAGAATAGAAAAGAGCGACCCCTCCACATGGGACAAACTCAAAGCCTCCCTCAAAACCACCCTCACTGCACAGATAGATGACTGGGTAGCCGGCAAAGCCCTCAACTGGGCTGATTCCTATATAGACGCTGTACTAGACAATCCACAACATGCATTCTGGCGTGCCAGTCGCAAACAACTGCTCATTATCGAGCGGCAGTTACGCCGCAACCGCAGCTGGCACCGCAAACTGGCCACCAGCCGGCAGCAATTACTACAATCATCCGCCTTACAGCAAAGCATCATGGATTTATGGGATAGCTTCGTCGGCTGGAGTGAGCAGGACATCACTCAACATAACTCTTGGTGGCAGCAACAGCTCATCCGCCTGTGTACCCATATGCAACAGCAAGCCAGCCAGTATCCGCAATTTATGCGCCGGCTCGACACCCGCATCACACTATGTGCACGCCATTTCATCCAGCAGTACAAAAATCGCGTCAGCCAGTTTATCGCAGACAAAGTAAAAAGTTGGGACAGCCGGCAGATGGTAGATAAACTCGAGCTAAGTGTTGGCCGCGATTTACAATTCATCCGCATCAACGGCACATTGGTGGGCGGATGTATCGGTCTCATCATCTACGTACTATCACAATGGTTAAGTCACTAAAAAATTAAAGCACATTAACCTGTCCCCCTAAACAAATGATTTTATTGTTTAAAGATTTGTTTGTATTGATTAAGATATAATAAGCCACATCCATACCTGCATCTGGACAGACTCACCCCATGTATATTCCCTCCCGCTTTCTTGTTTTTCTTGCACTGTCCTGCATCCTCGTCAAAGCGCAGGCTCAGCCAGTTAATTCAGATCCTCATACCGCCGAACTAAGTCCCATTGTGGTTGTTGCTTCAAAGCAAAATGCACCCGGTATCGAAATTATCGACCCCAAAAACGCCCTTCAGCCCCTACCGGCACAGGATGGTGCCGACTTACTCAAATCCGTAGCCGGGATGAGTGTTACCCGCAAAGGCGGTAGCTCCGGCGACCCTTTGCTGCGCGGACTTGGCGGTTCGCGCCTGCTCATTACTGCCGACGACCAATCTGTACTCGGTGGCTGCCCGGGACGCATGGATCCGCCCACATCCTATCTCTTTCCGGCCAGTTACGACCGCGTAATCATCACCAAAGGCCCTCAAGCCGTTAATCAGGGACCGGGTATGATCACTGGTTCAGTCCGATTCATGCGTGACGAAAAACCACTAACACAGCCCACGGCCAAACTCGATAGCGCCCTTACCAAAGGCTCATTTGGCCGTAGCGATGCCTACATAGACAGCACACTAGGCAACCAGTACGGCTGGCTTCGACTCAACGCCAGCCACAACGAATCAAAAGACTACAAAGATGGTAATGGTGACACCGTTCATTCGGCTTTCAAGCGCAACAACCAAATAGTTCAGGGTGCCCTCACACCCTTCACCGATACCTTGCTTGCCGTACAGTACGAACACAGCACCGGCCATGCCCGCTATGCCGACCGGTCAATGGACGGTACCCAATTTAACCGCCGTGGCTGGTCAATGAAACTGCGTCAGCAAAACATAACCGACTGGCTAAGCCAGATACAGTTTGAATACGGCCGCAGCAAAATTGATCATGTCATGGACAACTTCAGCCTGCGTACTACTCCACCAATGAAAATGAATGGCGGCATGGGTATGGGCATGAAAATGGGTACAGGCATGAACGGAATGGACAGTACGCATCAAGCAGCCATGCCGGTACGGCGCTTGTATTCAGTCATGAATCCAGGACGTGAAATTAAATCAGCCAAACTGTCGGCACAGATAGAGCTTGGCAACACCCACAGCGAAATTGGCACAGACTGGCAAAGTGACGAAGTCAGCGCACGCCCGATGGTAATGAGCACCGACAAACATCAGGCAGAAAACTTCACCAGATGGCCGTTTGAATGGAATCAGACTTATAAACGCCATGGTGTCTACGTGCAAAGCGAATGGAATTTCGACGAAAACTATAGCCTCTACGGTGGTCTGCGTCACGACTGGACCAATACCCAGTTCAACCCTAAGAAAAATACCATTGCCCCAAATTATCTACATCAACATGAAGGCCTAAACGCAGGCTTCATGCGTTTGCAACACCGTGGTGACAGATTCACCAGCTATATTGGCTATGGTCAGGCCGAGCGTGCCCCCGATTATTGGGAACGCAGCAAAACAAATGGAGAAAAACTGCACAAAGAAACCAACCACGAAATCGACGCTGGTCTCAGCTATCAAGGCAGCAGCATCACCAGCTCCATCGACATCTTCGCTAGCAGAATCAATGATTTCATATTGATTGAAAGCATAAACAACAAAAATTTTGCCCGCCAGATTAATGCCCGTCGCTATGGCTTCGAAGCCAAAACCAACTGGCAGTTTACCCCACACTGGAATCTTGGTGGCAGTCTGGCTTATACCTACGCCAGCAACCGCAGCGACAAACGGCCGCTAGCACAAACACCACCACTAGAATGGCGCACGTACCTCAACTGGGAAAACGAACACTTCAGCGCCGGTGCCCTTTGGCGTTTAGCTGCCAGCCAGCATCGCTATGCCAAAAATCAGGGCAACATCGTCGGCATGGATTTAGGCCGCAGCAATGGTTTCGGCACGCTTGCCCTCAATGCAGGCTGGAAACCCAACAAACACGCACTCGTACAAATCGGCATCGACAACCTCTTCAACAAAACCTATGCCGAAGCTGTCAACAAATCTGCCTACGACTTCGACACCTATTCCGTACAGGAACGTCGCGTCAACGAACCCGGCCGTACTCTTTGGGCACGGGCTCAGATACGCTTCTGATACATTGCCAACCCACATACAAAAACCCCGGATATCCGGGGTTTTCAATCAACAGAATAGACACCAGCGCATCAGCGCAACAACTTCTGCTGCTGGCGTAAATGCCAATATTGCTGCTGCTGTTTAGGCGTCAGAATCTGATAAATATCGTGTTCCCGTTTCAGCTGTAAAAAATCATAATCAGCACGAGCCTGTTGCTGCTGCGCCCATATCTGCTGTTCCTGCGCAATCATATTCTTAGCCTTAGCATCATCAAAACGTTTGCCAGTAACCAGATTTCTACGCAGCTGCTGAAGATTAGACAATGTCTGCCGATTTTCATTACTCATCAACGGACGCTGACTAGCATATTGATGATCAATTTTCTGCACCAGCGCCTTCTGTTGCGTACTCAAATTCAACTGCGGCAAAATTGAATGCGTATTCACCCACCCTTTTACCGGTGCATGTTCTTGAACCACTACAGTTTCAGTCATCACCGCAGTGGGCACCTCCGTTGCGGGTGCTGCAAAAGCAGCCATACTCAAAGAAGATAAAGCAGCCAGCGTTACTACACGGGTAAAACTTTTCATAACACAACTCCTTATTATTTCAGTTAACAATGCACCACAGCATCACATTCTTATATCATCAACAGTATTTCATAAACCAGCGTAAAAACAGGAATATAAATGCAATTAATAAGTAAACAATACCATTATAGCGCTATCAGAAAAAAAACAGCACCTGCATTACAGGTGCTGTTGAATCAAACGGCCAGAATTATTTCTTATCCGGCAGCGCATAAGCAATTACATAATCGCCTACATCCGTAGCATGGCTGGTGCCACCAGCTGAAATCACTACATATTCCTTACCTGTTTTCGGCGAAACATAAATCAGCGGAGCAGCCACCGAACCTACCGGCAGACGCGCCTTCCACACTTCCTTACCTGTTTTCGCATCCAGAGCACGCAGATAATAATCCTGCGTACCAGCAAAGAACACCAGACCAGAAGCTGTAGCAGTAGGGCCGCCCAAAGTAGGCATACCAATCGGCATTTGCTGATGCGTCTTAATACCCAGCGGACCAGTATCCTGCACCGTACCCAAAGGTACCTGCCATACTAGCTGCTTAGTGGTTAAATCAATAGCACTCATTGTACCGAACGGAGGCTGCTGACACGGCACACCCAGTGGAGATTGCAGAATATCAATCTTCACCCCACCATAAATACCTGCCACCTGCGGCCGGATTGTACCCATAAAGCCAGGTACTTCATCAGTGGATACCTTATACTGCTTAGCCTGCTCACGAGTGACCAACTGCATACGCAGTGCCATGCGCATATCATTAACAAACATTAGATTGCGCGATTCATCAATCGAAATACCGCCCCAGTTCATACCACCCAATAGACTAGGCCATTCAATATAGGGTTGCGCACCCGGTGGCGTGAAACGGCCTTTGTATACCGATTTCTTAAACAAAATACGGCAATACAGCTGGTCAAACGGTGTAATACCCCACATCCGTTGCTCAGTCAGCGTTTCATTTCCGATACTCGGCATACCTACCGAATCCGGCTGCGTAGTCGCCAGATGCTCACCTTCTGCAGCCGGAGCAGTCGGTACAGGGCGTTCCACTACCTTAGTCACAAACTCACCATTGCGACGGTCAATCACAAAAATCTGACCGGTCTTAGTGGTCTGAATCAGAGCAGGAACTTTCTGTCCCTTATCATTAGTCACATCATACATCACCGGCTGAGAAGGCAGGTCATAGTCCCACACATCATGGTGAATCAGCTGACGCACCCAGCGCAGCTTACCCGTGCTGGCATCTAGAGCCACCACAGCCGCACCGAATTTTTCTTTAATGTGATTGCGGTCACCGCCCCAGTAATCCGGAGGACCATTACCAGTTGGTAAGTAAACTTGATTCAGTTCTTTATCATAAGTAGGAATAGTCCATACATTTGGGGTTTCTAAGGTATAGTTCTGACCAGGTTTAGCTAAACCATCCGGTTTACCAATATCCCAAGTCCACACCAGCTTACCGTCACGCACATCAAACGCACGCACCGCACCGGAAGGCTCACCATGCACGATGTCACGTACCCAGCCGCCAACCACCGTCAGATGCCCCATCATTACCGGTACCGAAGTTGGGTGATAGCGCTTACTGTTTTCAGTCGGCCCCATATAGGTTTTCAGGTCCACATAGCCTTTATTACCGAAACCTGGGCACAACGTACCTTTATCCGCATCCAGTGTAAATAAACGTGCATCAACAGTAGAAACCACAATACGGCGGCGGCATACCGGCTCAGTATAGGCTGCTTTCTCAGCTGCAGTCAGACTTTCGTCCTTATCCATATCATAATAGCCAACACCACGACAGGTCACATGTTCAGCTGTACGCGCTTTTGGGTCAAAGCGCCAAATCAGCTTACCTGTATCCGCATCAATAGCCGAAACCAGATTTTCCGGCGTACACGAATACAGTTTGTCACCAATCTGCAACGGCGTATTCTCATCCACACCAATCGCCTTGCCACTGGTACGGCGGCCGGTATGGAACGTCCATGCCACCTGTAGATTACGTACATTATCTG
Organism: Snodgrassella sp. CS2; assembly: GCF_050310315.1. NCBI lineage: Bacteria > Pseudomonadati > Pseudomonadota > Betaproteobacteria > Neisseriales > Neisseriaceae > Snodgrassella > Snodgrassella sp. CS2. Next base: position 107,428 of record NZ_JBNPBA010000006.1, read on the forward strand.
GATTAATTTGCGTATAAGGCGCAAAACGCGTCCCGTGCTGATTACGGCCAAAAAATGCCCAATCAGCTGGATTACGCGCACTTTCCTGAGCAGCAGCTGCATTCTCGCTAATGGCGACCTGATTACGAATCTCACCATGCGGAAAATATGCCGCAATAAGCGTAGCCAACAACGCCAGGAAAATAACTGCTCCGCCCCAGTTGTAGAAACGGCGAGCCCCAGTCGAAACACCTGAATAACCACTGCCTGACCAGAAAGTCATCATCAGCAGCAGAGCCGGCACTACCAGTCGCGACAATAGCGGCCAGAAAGTCAGCTCCGGTGCATCCACCAATGCCCAGATAAACGTTGCCACAAAAATCAGCAGTGAAACTAAAGCCATACAAGACTTACGCTTAGCTACCAGCACCGCCAGCACCAAATACGCAATACCGGCCAGCAGATAATACATGGATCCGCCCTGCATCAGCAGCACTATCCCGCCATAGCCCAGCGCCAGACCACTTGCCAGTAAAATCAATACCAGCAGCCAGCGAGGTAAACAACGCCAGCAACCACCTGAAGAACCAGACATCAACTACTCCTAACCTGAAGTGTGTGAATAAAAAATTGCCACCCAACACGCAAAGCCTCCACCCTGCCCGTCAGCCAGCAATCAATACCAATATTTGAAATAATTATTTATAAATCAATGAAATTAAATGACCTAAACAAACAAAATTAAAATAAAATTAACAAAACAGCATTATTATTAACTTGAAAATAAGCCATTGTCAAAAAATTAACATTCAGGCTATAGTTGATAAGTAAAAACAGACCAAGCAAAAAATTAAAAAAGTGCGCATTTTGAAAAAAATTCTGCTTTCTGCCTGCGTCGGCACTCATTTAAATCCAAACAAATCCATAATCTCATTCTTTATCATCACATCAGAGTAGTCCTAACAGCCGGATTTACGGCCATAAAAAAAGCGAAACCGCTACTAGTAGCGGTTTCGCCATCATCATAGAGACCAGAGCAGTACCGGCAGAATTATTCCGACCTACGCACGGGCAGTTAACGCAGCCACAGCTGGCAAAGTCTTACCCTCCAAAAACTCCAAAAATGCACCACCGCCAGTACTGATATAACTAATATCATCCTTGACACCAAACTGAGCAATCGCCGCCAGCGTATCGCCGCCACCGGCAATTGAAAAAGCTTCACTAGCCGCAATTGCCTCAGCCAGCACCTCAGTACCATGCGCAAACGAAGCAAACTCAAACACCCCTACTGGGCCGTTCCAAACAATTGTTCTGGCCGATTTCAGCATCTGTGCCAGCTTTTGTGCCGACTGCGGGCCAATATCCAAAATCATATCATCCGCCGCCACATCTGCCACATTTTTGATTTCAGCCGGCGCATCTGCCGCAAAGCGTTTTGCCACTACCACATCAGTGGGCAGGGGAATATCCCCGCCCTTAGCCGCAATTTTGTCCAGAATCTGCCGCGCACTGTTTACTAGCTCCGATTCCGCCAGCGACTGTCCCACTGGCAAACCTTGTGCCAGCAAAAAAGTATTAGCAATCCCACCGCCAACAATCAAATGGTCCACTTTATCAGCCAAACTCTCCAGAATCGTCAGTTTAGTCGATACCTTACTGCCACCCACAATCGCAACAACCGGTGTTTGGGGATTTTGCAACGCTTGTGACAGCGCATCTAGCTCAGCAGTCAACAGCATACCAGCACAGGCCATACCCACCACCGCGGCTACCGCTACAGTAGAAGCTTCAGCTCGGTGTGCCGTCCCAAACGCATCATTTACATACACATCACCCAGCGCAGCATAAGCCGCAGCCAGAGCTGAGTCATTTTCTTTTTCACCAACATTCAGGCGCACATTAGGCAGCATCACCACCTCTCCCGCCTGTAACTGTGGTTTATGCTCACGCCAATCTTCCACTACCCTGACTTCTTGCCCCAGCAGCTCGCCTAGACGCTGTGCTACCGGCGCCACACTGTCTTCCGGCTTCGGTGCTCCAGCTTTCGGACGCCCCAGATGCGTCAATACCACCACAGCAGCCCCTTGCTGCAAACAAAAACGGATTGAAGCCAGCGAAGCACGAATGCGCGTATCATCTGCAATCACACCATCCTTTACCGGCACATTCATATCCACCCGAATAACAACAGTCTTGCCCGACACATTCTGGTCAGCCAACTTTTTAAACAACATGGTAGAGTTCCCGAAACAAAAATCGCCGACAAAATCGCCTTACCACCCAAAACCGCCCGACGACCACCTCATCAGCGCAACAAACACATAAAAATAGTTATCAAGCACAAAAAACTTGAAAAACTTTGAATTATCTTATAATTTAAATTCAGGGTAAAGTCAGAAACCGGATAAAACCGAAAGCACATATACCCTTAATATAGTTAATACCATTATCAACCCAACATATAAGCATACTCAACAGGATAACATCATGACCCTTGCCTACTGGTGTGTTTTCATAGCCATGCTACTGCCATGGATTACCGCCTTTTATGCAAAAAAAAGCGGTGGTTTCATTGCCGACGACAATCATCAACCGCGCGCATTTCTGGCTAGAGCGTATGGCAAAGCTGCTCGCGCCAATGCAGCGCAACAGAATGGTTACGAAATTTTTGCCCCCTTTGCCGCTGCGGTTATCATAGCTCATGCCACTGGCAAGGCTGCTCAGCTCACTATTAATTACTGGAGCGTTCTATTCATACTCAGCCGGCTAGGTTACCTATATTGCTACATCAAAGATAAACCCTTTGCCCGCTCCTGCATTTGGGGAGTAGGCGTCGTGTGCATCATCTCCTTATATATCGCTTCCATCTAAAAGTGTAGTCAGTAGCAATATAAAAACATAACCAAAGCCTACAGACAGCAGTAGTCAGACATAAAGCCTAACAGCTGCCGTCTACTACACTTTACATCTTCTATCGGAGTCCATACATGGCAAATCACACTGCCTCATGTTTGTGTGGAAAAATTACTTTTTCCCTTGAACTGGAAAATTATTCCATGAGTGCCTGCCACTGCCATACCTGCCGCCAATGGAATGCTGGTCCATTAATGACCATCATGCATACTGGCAAAATTCACTTTCACAACAAAGAGCTGATTACTCATTATCAATCATCAGAATGGGCAGAACGGGCATTCTGTTCAGCATGCGGCACCCATCTTTACTACCGATTAAAACACAACGGCCTATATTACATAGCTGCATGGATTTTCAAACCACCCCTGCCACTGGACTTCAACCTACAAGTGTATATAGACAACAAACCCGACTGCTACACCTTCGCCAATCAAACCCATAACATGACAGAAGCCGACATTCTGCAAATGATTGCAGATAAAAACTAAAATACCAGTCACACCATATCAACAGGTATAGCTTCTGATAAAAAACAAGCCACATAACACATCCGTATTATATGGCTCACATATTCCATTCCTTACTAACACAATTGCGACAACATCACATCCGTTCCACTATCATGGCAATACCCTGACCGCCGCCAATACACAGCGTAGCCAAACCAAGCTGTACATCACGTTTACGCAAACCATACAGCAGGCTTACCAGAATACGTGTACCACTGGCACCAATGGGGTGACCAAGTGCAATTGCCCCACCATGAACATTGGTTTTATCCATATCAAAGTTTAACTCACGCCCAACCCCGAGAAACTGCGCAGCAAAAGCCTCATTAGCTTCAATAAGATCAATATCCATTAAAGACAGACCGGCTTTCTGTAAAGCTTTCTGTGTAGCCGGTACAGGTCCCAAACCCATCAGCGCAGGATCAACACCGGCACTGGCATAGCTACGAATACGCGCTAGCGGTTGCAAACCCAGCTCTCTGGCTTTACTTTCCGCCATCACCATCACTGCTGCCGCACCATCATTAATACCAGATGAATTACCCGCCGTCACCGTACCATCGGCACGGAAAGCCGGTTTTAACTTAGCCAGCCCCTCAGCAGTTGCTTCTGCACGCGGATACTCATCACGAGCAAACACCACTTCACCCTTACGCGACTTAATCGTCACCGGCACAATTTCAGCGTCGAACACACCAGCAGCCACAGCCTGTGCCGCCAGCTGCTGCGAGCGTAAAGCCAGCCCGTCCTGCTCCTGCCGGCTAATCTGATATTTTTGTGCGATATTTTCAGCAGTAATACCCATATGATAATGATTGGTCGCACAAGTCAGACCATCATGAACCATCGTATCAATTACCTGCTGATTGCCCATACGAAAGCCCCAGCGTGCTCCACTGTCCAGCAGATACGGTGCACGGCTCATATTTTCCATACCACCCGCAATAACCACTTCTGCATCTTTAGCTGCAATAGCCTGTGCCGCCAAAGCCACCGTTTTCAGGCCAGAACCGCATACTTTATTTACCGTATAAGCCGGTACCGTATCATTCAACCCAGCTGCCAGTGCTGCCTGCCGTGCCGGATTTTGTCCCAGTCCTGCCTGCAACACGTTACCCATCACAACTTCATCAACCAGCCCCGCATCGACACCGGCACGACTAATCGATTCTGCAATCACTAATCTGCCTAAATCCACCGTACCCACACTGGCCAGCGAACCATTGAAACTGCCTACTGGTGTACGCGCTGCACTAACAATTACCGCATGTTCCATATCTACTCCTTAACCTGACAACTGCCCGTTTTACAGACCTCGCTGGCTGATTGTCATTTCGCAGAAATTTTCTGCAACCACAAATTCAGCCTGTGTTTTGGCCTTAATCGTTTCCAAATCAACGTCCGGCGCATGCTCCTGCAACACCAGCTGCCCATCGTCAAAAGCAAACACCGCCAGCTCAGTAACAATCAGATTTACCTTGTTTTTAGCTGTCAGCGGCAGACTACATTTTTTCAGAATCTTCGATTCACCGTTCTTCGTGCAGTGTTCCATACCGATAATCACACGACGAGCTCCGGTAACCAAATCCATCGCTCCTCCCATGCCCGGCACCATTTTGCCAGGTACCATCCAATTGGCCAGGCTGGCTTCCTGATCCACTTCCAGACCACCCAGCACACAGGCATCCACATGGCCGCCGCGAATCAGCGCAAATGAAAACGCACTGTCAAAAGTACAGCCACCAGCAGCAATACCACACGGCTGCCCCCCAGCATTCACCATATTCGGATTGGCTTCATCTGGATTAAATGCTGCCAGACCCAGAAAACCATTTTCAGACTGCAAGGTAATATGAACATCTTCCGGCACATAATTGGCCACCTGTGTCGGCAGACCAATCCCCAGATTCACCACATCACCGTCATTAAATTCCAGCGCAATTCTGCGTGCAATCAGCTCTTTTGCATTCATGGCAATAATCCCCTATGCTGGATAAACAATATAATCAATCAGTGCTGCTGGCGTAATCGCTGCATCTGGTGTAATTGCGCCTACTTCAACCACGTTATTCGCTTCCACAATTACCGTTTTCGCCGCCAGAGCAACCAGCGGGTTGAAATTCTGCGCCGCCAGCTCATACACCAAATTACCCAGCTTATCGGCCGTTTTGGCTTCCACAATAGCCAAGTCAGCCTCCAGAGGCAGTTCCAGCAGAAACTCGCGCCCATTCACCTCAATTTTCTGCTTACCATCCTCAACCACCGTTCCCAGCCCTGTTGGCGTCAGCACTCCGCCCAGACCAGCACCGGCTGCACGGATACGCTCAGCCAAAGTACCCTGCGGCACCAGCTCCACCTCAATCTCGCCGGCAATCATTTTTTTACCAGTTTCCGGATTGGTACCAATGTGGGAAGTAATTACTTTTTTCACCCGATTATGCGTAATCAACGGCCCTACACCGGTTTCCACAAATGCCGTGTCATTGCCGATAATCGTTAAATCTTTCACCCCTGCATCCAGAATGGCCTGTACTAATCTGGCGGGCGTACCTATACCCATAAAACCGCCAAACATAATTGTCATGCCATCCCACAGATGATTTTTCACATCTGCCAAACTGAGCTGTTTCGTTTTCATATTTTTCTAACCTGAGACAAACCAAAATCCAGACAAAAAGCAACTATCCTTCCAGCCTACATGCACATCAGGACATTTCGTCTTGTCAGCCGGCGGTGCCCACAGCTACCGCCAGCCATTTAGCAATTACTCAATATCCATATCTAGAATTGCGGCGCTTAGCCCTTTGCCATGCATATCGTGAGCCAGAGAACGGGTCACCCCGCCACCCAGCGCGCCATACATCACAAAATTCAGCGCACCAATATTTGGCAGCTCATAGCGCACCACCTCACCAGTCACAACGTCAGCAAAAAACGCTTTCACCTTTTCCGGTGTAACAGCCGCTTTCAGACGCTCAAAGTCTTCAGGTTGATAAGCAATTACCGAAATATTAGAAGTATTGCCCTTATCACCAGTACGAGAGTGTGCAATTTCACGTAGCTTCATTATCAAACCTCCAGATAGTCAATGCTGGTTGTCACCAGATTACGCGGAATATAAGTAGAATCCATCGCCACAATTTCTTTGACAGACTTCATTGCACCGCCACCGCCAGCAGGACCATTGGTATACAAAGCTTCCACTTCATTCCCCACCACCGCAGCAGCAGCTTTCGTTTCAAAACGGCCGGCTACACGTACACGCACTTCGTAAGGCTGACTATTCCGAGACAACGTCGCCCCATGCAACGAATCCACTCCGATTAAATCGAAACGAACCTCTTGTGGCTGCACACCAGTAATCGCAAAACGTTCTTTCACAATGTCCAAAGCCAAACGACCACGCTCAACCGCACCAGGGCCGGCATAGCTCATCTCACCTTCACCAATAAAGCCATCCTCATAACCCACAGACACCTTCAACGTTTCTGGACGCGCACGGCCGGTACCGCCTGATACCGCCACACGATCCTTACCCACCTGAGTAAACGTTACCTGACTGAAATCAGCAGTCACATCCGGCGTTTTGTACTCATCCGGCCGATGAATTTCATACAGCATCTGTTCTTTACAAGTATCAGGCGTCACCATACCGCCAGAACCTTCAACTTTAGTAATCACTGCATCACCATCTGCACTGATTTCAGCAATTGGAAAGCCTAAACATGCCAGATCAGGTACATCACGATAGCCTGGGTCAGCAAAATAGCCACCGGTAATTTGGCCGGCACATTCCAACAAATGTCCCAGAATCGTGCCTTTACCCAGATGCGCCCAATCATCCTCTGCCCATTGAAACTCATGCATCATAATAGACAGGAATAAAGACGGGTCAGAAACACGGCCTGCAATCACAATATCCGCCCCGTTAGCCAGCGCCTGCACCATGGGTTCCGCACCAATATAGGCGTTGGCGGATACAATTTTCTTGCCACATTGCGATACCGGTTTTTGCTGTTCATCCAGCAGCAAATCCTGCTGCATGACCTGTTCAAAAACATCATCACCTTCAATAATCGCAATTTTCAGATTTTTAGCGCCTAGCGAACGCGCAATCTCAGCAGTTAACTTCGCAGCAGCCCGCGGATTGGCAGAACCCATATTGGTCACAATCCTAATGCCTTTTTCCAGACAGGCCGGCAATACCGCCCGCATGCGTGCACCCAGCAATTCATTAAAACCAGCATCCGGATTGTGTTTTTTCTGGCGCTGACCAATCGCAATCGTCCGCTCAGCCAAACATTCAAACACCAGATACTGAATATTCCCTTTTTCAGCCAGCTCAACTGCCGGCTCAATCCGGTCGCCGGCATATCCGGCACCGCAACCAATTCTGATTTTTTTCATCATCCATACCTCATTACACACAATAATTTACAAACAGCCTTTTACAGCGGGAATACACCCGTCACCACTGCACCAATCGCCATCACAATTGAAGCCAGCCACAAAACCGGAATACTGAATCTCTGATGATCGGCCAGATCCACACCACACAGACTGCATAAGAGAAAAGTAGCAGGAGTCAGCGGACTTACCGGAAAACCTGTAGTCATCTGTCCCAGCAAAGAAGCCTGTGCCACCTCAATCGGCGGGAAACCGCCAATATTCGCCACTACCGGCATAATGCCGAAATAATAAGAATCAGGATCAAATACCAGACTCAGCGGCATCGCAATCAGACTGACAATAAACGGAATATGAGAAGAAAGCGCATCAGGCACAAAATGGCCAGCAGAAACCGCCATTGCCTTAAGCATGCCGGATTCACCCATAATGCCAGTGAACACACCTGCCGCAAACAAAATCGAGGCCATCATCAGCGCACCCTTAGCATGCGCATTAATTCGCGCAGATTGCTCAGCCGGTTTACGGTAATTCAGCGTCAGCGCAATACAGCAGGCCACCATAAAAATAACAACCGGCGGAATCTTAGTGGCCACCATACCGGTAATCACCAAAACCACCAGAATAATATTCGGCCAGAATAAATGCGGACGACGCAGTTTGTGTTCTTCCTCAGTCAGCTCCTTAGGCGCAAAATGCGTTACCGCATTTTCATCACCACCAGCACCGGCTGTAGCTCCAGCCAGCCTCAAACGCCGTTCTTCCTTACGACCCCAGTACCAGCCCATAAATACCATGAATGCCAAACCGCAAATCTGTGCAGGAATCAAAGGCGTAAACAAATCATGCGTCGATACATCCAAAGCAGCCGCAGCGCGAATCATCGGCCCCGTCCAAGGCAGAAAATTTACACCAGCACTCAATGCCGTAATACCGGCCAGAATTCTTTTATCGATGCCCAACTTGTCATACAAAGGCAGCATCGCCGGCACAGTAATCAGAAAAGTCACCGCACCATTACCATCCAAATGCGCAATCAGCGCCAGCACACCCGTACCGATAATGATTTTCTTCGGACTGGTACCGACAACCTTTAGAATTTTGGCAATAATCGGATCAAACATCCCCGCATCGCTTACCACACCAAAGAAAATAATGGCAAACACGAACATAGCCGCCATCGGTGCCAGTTTCGCAATCCCCGCCACCACCATCTTAGGAATCGTGGTGTAATGTGGCACAATTTCTTGACCACCATCAAACAATGGCACAGCATAAAGCGCAACCACCGCTCCCAGAATCGGAATCGTAATTAAAGCGACAATCGGCGATAGCCGCTTGCTCATAATACAAAACAGCAAAGTTGCAATAGTTAATATGCCTATTAAAGCCAGCATAAAAGTCCCCTTTTGGGTCGTTATTAATAAAAAAAAGAATCAATATCCAACAATGCAGCATTCTCACCATAACGACCCACCCTGTCTAATCGATTAAAAAGATGGATTAATAAAGAAAATCGATTAATCAAATCCGCTTTAAAAAACATTGATAAAAAAAATAATAAACTTTGCAGAAAATATGCTATCGTAGAAAATGATAAAAATAAAAACGGCAATTAATGATATATGAATATATCAATCAAACAGATAAAAGCTTTTCTCGCATTGGTCGAAGAAGACAATTTCACCCGAGCCGCACAGAAAATTCATTTATCTCAGCCTGCATTCAGCAGCCTTATAGCTAATTTAGAACAGGAAATCGGCTACCGCCTGTTTGACCGAGATACCCGCAAAGTTCGCCTAAATGAAAACGGTATCCACTTCATCAAACTGGCACGTGAACTCATGTTTGCTTACGAACGGACAACCAAAGAAATACGTTCTCATGCCAATGCCTATCAGGAAAAATTAATACTCGCAGTCATGCCCTCCATCGTCGTGCAATGGGTGTCGCAGCTGCTGGCCACCTTTCATCACCGGCATGCCAACATCAAAGTCGAACTGTTAGACACACAATGGGACTTATGCCTACAAGCTTTATTACAAGGACACGCCGAGCTGGCCTTAACCGCCAAATCCCCGTCTTTAACAGAAATATCATCTGAATTTCTTTTTTCAGATAAATTTCATCTTATTTGTCATATAAACCATCCATTGGCGTGCAAAGACAATATCCAACTCAAAGATCTACTGGAATACGACATGATAGGCTTCACCAAAGGCACTAGCATCCGCCACTATGTCGATAAAATCGTTGATTTATTTGGAATTAATTATGTAGTTGAAGTCAGTCAACTCACCACCATGATGGGGCTGGTTGCAGCAAACTATGGCATTGGACTTGTGCCCAGACTGACCTTATTTCAGTTTGAGCACAATAATCTGGTCGTCAAAGACGTACAAGACATGAATCTGGAACGATCCATATATCTGATAAAACACAAAGAACGAAAACTCTCAGCACAGGCGGAGAATTTTTACCACCATATCAAAGCCAATATCTTCAGCGATTAACTACCCGTATTAGCAAATAATTTTTTTATTTTCCAGCAGTAGCCAGACGGGCACGACGCTGGCCGGATGCAGAACGAGATACAGCAGGCGAAGCACTACTACCGCTCACACTAATTTCATACTGCAACTTCTCATAAGTAGCCTTACCTATACCCTTTACCTTCATAATATCCGCAGTAGAAGTAAAAGGACCATGTGCATTCCGATATTCCACAATCGCCTGCGCTTTTACCGCTCCAATATTCGGTAAGGATTGTAGCTGCTGTGCTGTAGCAGAATTAATATTTACCGCTGCCCGCACCGAAACCATAGCCAACAATAATGTCAGCAGCACAAACATTTTCCGCATTTGCATTTCCCCTGCATATCCAGTTGAAGAATTGAACACATCCTTACACTCAGAATGTGCCAAAAGCATAAAACACAAATAACATTTATGCAAATATTATTTTTATACCCATTCTGTAATTCATATAGCACAAATACCCAAACAACCCACCACAAACCAAACATAAAAAATATACTTTCCTTGAAAGGTTTGCACAGATTCAGGATAATCCATACCGGATAAACCCTGTCCCATACAACAAGGTTTAGAACCTCACTAAAACAAAGCTGATTCAGGCAGCTGTCACCCTTCATCAAAAGGCAACTTCATGGCATCACATCAGGCTAACGCAATTCGCTTTCTAGCAATGGACGCAATTCAACAGGCCAACTCCGGCCACCCTGGCGCACCAATGGGCATGGCCGAAATGGCAACTGTACTGTGGCGCGAATTCCTGCAACACAACCCGGCAAATCCTAAATTCTACAACCGTGACCGCTTCATTTTATCCAATGGCCACGCCTCCATGTTGCTGTACAGCCTGCTGCATCTGAGCGGCTACAACCTCAGCATAGAAGACCTGAAAAACTTTCGTCAGCTGCATAGCAAAACACCCGGCCACCCCGAGTATGGCTACACTGATGGCGTCGAAACCACCACCGGTCCTCTGGGACAGGGCATCGGTAATGCAGTTGGTATGGCATTAGCCGAAAAAATTCTGGCAGCCCGATTCAATAAACCCGGCTTCAACATCATAGATCATTACACCTACGTTTTCGTCGGTGATGGCTGCTTAATGGAAGGTATCTCACACGAAGTATGCTCACTGGCCGGCACCCTCAAACTAGGCAAACTAATTGTTTTATATGATGACAATAACATTTCCATTGATGGCAAAGTAGACAACTGGTTTAGCGAAAACATTCCTGAACGCTTTGCTGCTTACGGCTGGCATACCGTGGCCAATGTAGACGGCCATGATGAAGCCGCCATCCGCGCAGCCATCACCGCCGCTAAAGCAGAAACTGATAAACCATCTATCATATGCTGCAAAACCAAAATTGGAAAAGGTGCAGCTAATAAAGAGGGTAGCCATAAAACCCACGGCGCCCCACTAGGTGCCGAAGAAATTGCCGCCACACGGACAGCCCTTAACTGGACACATGCGCCCTTTACCATTCCACAGGAAATCTACGACGATTGGAATGCAGCAGCAGCCGGCGCAAAACTGGAACAGGACTGGCAAGATTTATTTAGCCGTTACCAGCAGCAATATCCGGCTGAAGCAGCCGAATTCTTGCGACGCATGGATGGCAAATTGCCAGAAAATTTTAACGAACACGTGCAAAACGCACTTGAACAAGTATGCAATAAAGCAGAAAAAGTAGCCACACGTAAAGCCAGTCAGAACAGCATCGAAATTCTGGCGCAAATCCTGCCAGAGTTTGTTGGCGGTTCTGCAGATCTTACACCCTCAAACCTGACTGACTGGTCCGGCAGTAGTACAGTAACAGCCACAGACGGCGGCAACTACATCCATTATGGCGTGCGCGAATTCGGCATGGCAGCCATTATGAATGGCCTAAGCCTACATGGTGGTATTAAGCCGTTTGGTGCTACTTTCCTAATGTTCAGCGAATATGCACGTAATGCCCTGCGCATGGCCGCACTGATGCGTATCAATCCGATATTCGTATTTACTCACGACTCAATTGGCTTAGGAGAAGACGGCCCTACACACCAGCCTGTGGAACAAATCGCTACCTTACGCCTCATTCCGAATATGAGTGTATGGCGTCCGTGCGACAGCGCAGAATCATTGGTGGCCTGGGCTGATGCCGTAGCTGCTGAAAACCACCCAAGCTGCTTAATTTTCAGCCGTCAGGGATTACCTTTTATGCCAAGAACCAGCCAGCAGCTAGCAGATATACGCCGTGGCGGATACGTATTAAAAACCGCAAATGAAAAAACAACACAGGCCGTACTGATTGCCACTGGTTCCGAAGTTGAACTAGCCATTAATGCGCAAAGCAAACTAGCCGAAATGGGCATAGGCACTACCGTTGTCTCTATGCCCAATACCAATATCTTCGACAGGCAAGATAAAGCATATCGCGACAGTGTCTTACCAGCCGGCATACCTCGTATTGCCATAGAAGCTGGCGTCAGTGATTCTTGGTACAAATACGTAGGCAACAATGGAGCCATTATCGGCATCAACCGCTTTGGTGAATCTGCGCCTGCAGAGCAACTCTTCAAAGAATTTGGCTTTACCGTTGAGCAAGTAGTTGATGTGGTTAAACGCCTAATTTAAATCAACTCGTAAAAAAGCCAGCAGTAATTGCTGGCTTTTTTATATCAGATCAATTCCCATCAATCTTTTACATTAACATGGCGCGTTTCTGGCATCATCAACATCGCTATGATAGAAAATACACTGGTAACCACCACATAATAAGCAGGGGAGACTGCACCAAAATGCTCTATTAACCAGGTTAACACAAACTGCGCCGTACCTCCGAACAATGTCACGCCAATCGCATAAATTAACGATACACCCGTTGCGCGCAACGCAATCGGCATCATTTCTGGAATTGCCACCAAACTACTGGCACCACTCATTCCTGTTAACAACGTAACTGTCATCGTCACCAGCAACAACATTGCCACACTTTCAGTTTTTACCAACATATAAAACATTGGCACAATCAGCAACATCAAAGCCACACGTGGCCAGAGCATAATACTTTTGCGCCCATATTTATCAGCCAGAAAACCGGCTAGCAGAGAAAACAGAAACATCATTACCCCGCCCAAAACAGTACTAATTTGAGCAACTGCCGGATTCAACTCAAGCGTATTAATAGCAAAAGTAGTCATATAATTGCCAACCTGAGCCGTAATAGCAGTCGACATCAAAGCTAAAATACCCAGAATAACCTCTTTTCGATAACGCGTGAATATTATCTTTATTATCTGAGAATCACTATGATAGGCTGGTTCTTCCAAAGTTTCCGGTAAAGCACGGCGAATATAAACGGCAATCGGAATTAATGCCAGACTCACCAGAAATGGTATACGCCATCCCCAACTAGCCAACTGTTCGGAACTCAGTGTAGCAGAAACAACATAACCCACCACTCCGCCTACAGCCACTGCAATACCCTGACTAGCCATTTGCCAGCTGGCATAAAAAGCGCGTTGATTAGGAGGCGCTGATTCGATAAGCATAGACGAAGCCGGACCAACCTCTCCACCTAGCGCCAAACCTTGTACTAGACGAGCCAACAGCACAATAATTGGTGCAGCAATACCGATACTTTCATAACTAGGCGTAGCAGCCAGCCCCAGCGTACCAATCGTAATTAACGTTACCGTTAATATCATGGCCGCTCTTCGCCCTTTTTTATCTGCATAAGTACCAATTAACAGTCCACCAAGAGGACGAGTAAAAAAACCTACACCATAAACAGCCACAGCAGTCAGCAAGCTGATAAATTTATCATCATTTGGAAAAAAAGACTTTGCAATATAAACAGAGAAAAACGAATAAATAATAAAATCGTAAAATTCTAGTGCATTACCCGCTACTGCCGCAGCTATCGCTTTCGCCGGTGGCTTCTTGTGTTCAACAGCCTCTTGGCCTGTATTCATATTAAAACTCCCTGATAAAATAAAAAAAATCAAAACAAAATTATTTTAAAAATCGTTCTGCCAGCGCTACCCAGTAAGTGGCACCAATAGCAATATTCTTATCATTAAAATCATAATAAGGATTATGCAGATCAAAACCAGAAGCAGCATCTTTTTCCTTCAGACCATTACCAATAAATAAATAACTTCCCGGACACTTTTCCAGCATAAACGCAAAATCTTCACTACCTGCCATAGGTTGCGTCTGGTCTACAATATCTTCTTCTGCAACCACATCACGGGCAACATCACGGGCAAATTGTGTTTCCTTACTCGTGTTAAATACAGGAGCATAACCATGTTGATAATCCACAGAAGCCACCACATTAAAACTTTGTGCCTGAGCCTGAGCTATAGCCTCAATACGTTCCTGCAACATCTTACGTACTTCCGGCTTAAAACAACGCACAGTCAGCTTTAATTCAGCTTGTTCCGGTATCACATTATTGGCTACACCTGCATGGAACATACCCACAGTCACCACTGCTGAATCAAGCGGATTTACATTACGAGACACAATCGTCTGCAAAGCCATCACAATAGAAGAAGCAGCCACAATAGGGTCGTGCGTATTATGCGGTTTCGCCCCGTGACCACCTACCCCTTTAACCGTAATCGTAGCCACATCAGAAGAAGCCATCATCCAGCCATCATAAAAATGCAATTCACCTTGAGGATAACCAGGCATATTGTGCATACCATATACCGCATCACACGGATATTTTTCAAAAAGGCCGTCAGCAATCATCTGCATTGCGCCGCTACCCGATTTACCATACTCTTCAGCCGGCTGAAAAATCAAATTCAGCGTTCCATTAAACGCTTTTCTACTTGCCAGCACTTTCGCTGCTGCCAACAACATCGTCGTATGCCCATCATGACCACAGGCATGCATCTTCCCTTCATGTTTACTCGAATGCGTCACACCACTTTCTTCCAAAATCGGAAGCGCATCCATATCAGCACGAATACCAACACTCTTTGAACCATCACCAACTCGAAGCTGGGCAACTAAACCGGTGCCTCCAATTCCTCGCTCAACTTGATAACCCCATTGCCCCAACATACCAGCAACCAGATCACTGGTACGATTTTCAGCAAAAGCCAGCTCAGGGTGTTGATGAATATCATGACGCAACTGAACAAAAGTATCCAATTCAGCCTCTACCATTTCCCTAACTGCTTTCATAAACATACCCTTACACATATTATTTAAAAGAAAGGATTATAGCTTAACAAACATGATTTTCATTGACAAAAAAGAATAATTAAAAACAGAATTTGATGTTATAAACGCTAATTATTAAGAGCCTATTATATAAATATATGATTTATTTAAATAGATTACATATTTATATCCAAAAATCAAACTAATAACTTAAATTTTTTTCAACATTATTAAAATTAAGTTGTTAATTGATAGATTAATATCCAAAAAAATTTAAAAGAAAATGCACTTTACATCAAAATATAAAGTGCATTTAAACATTAAAAACGTATTATCCAGCTTTTAATATATATCAGAATATTAAATTCTCACAAAAATTCAATATTCTACCTAATTTTCATATCTCTATTAAATATCAATAATAAAATTAGCGCAAACATGGCAACCAAAGGTAAAACCCAAACATAGCGCCAAGTAACAGGAAAATAACTAAGCTTTAACACACCATTCCATTGTGGTGGGACTGAAACTTGCACTAAAGATCCAGAATCATCCGCAACAACAGGTAAAGATTGATCGTTAATTTTTGCAGTATAACCAAACCACCATAAGCGAGGAAAAATAAGAGTTAACACCTCTTTATGTTCTGGGATTCTAATTAAATCAATATTATTCTGATGTGATAATACATTAACGCCCGCAATATTAGGAAATACAAAAGGAGAATTTCTGTTCCATCCTATAGTTTTGTCAAACGGTAGCGAAACATAAAGATCATTTTTGCTACCAGCATTTTGAACCTCGGTATATCCACATTGCGTAAACTGAGAACTAAAAGCTGAATATTTAGCTTCATCTACAATAATTGTGCTAATACGCATCAACTCAGCCTGGCAAACATGAGATTTGTCAGATAATTGCAAAATATTCTTTAAAGCCATCTCAGGCTTGAAAATACCATGCGAAGTTTGATTTGCAGGCAGAATCTTATCTAATCTTTTATTACCAACCGGAGTATAACCATTAATTGATTTAATACTATAAAAACCAAACAGAGCAGAAGCAATATCATTAAATTGTCTAATCTGTTTTAAATTAGTATTATCAGGAAGCGATAAAACATAGCCTTCCAAATTGACATTTTTAGGTAAACTAATTCGCTCTGCTAAATCAGTATGTCTTGAATAATAGCCACCCAAAGTTGGCAATCCATTTAATATAATTAATAGTATTAATAAACTTAACCCTACCATTGAAAATGAGCTTTTTCTCTTTATAAATTTAGGGCTCAATAAAAGTAACCAAATTGAAAAAATCTGCAACACAACATAAATAGGATGGAGATTCCAAGAATTAAAAAAAACAAATATTGACGACAAAAGAATAAAACACAGATATTTCTTATTCAAATTTGCCAAAATACTTTTATCTAAAAAAAATAAATCGCGCTCCAATAAAAATAAAATTAATATAAAACATAAAATCAGCGCAAATGTATCAAATCCGGTATAAAAAGGTAATCCAAGAAAAAAACAGCCCAAGATAATGTATAAAACAAAAGAAACTTTTTTATTTAAATTTATACCTTTCTCATTTACACCTTGAGCAAATTGCAAAATATAGAATACAGCTAAACACTCAAATAAACTTAGAAAAGGTAAAAAGCGAAAAGGCCAGCGAAAAGGTCCAAACTGACTGGGCATTTGTGACAAAACAAAAAACGCAATCATTAAAGTCAAAAATAATTTTAAATTGTCATTTTTTTGCCATAATGATTTCACATTGTAGTAAAAAAAAACTATTGGTACGAATAAAGTTGAAAAACCTAAAGGAATGAGTATTAATTTATAGCTAAAATAAGTCATGTAATCATAAAATGTAGGAAAAAAACCCATAATGATTGTTGCCCAAGACGGTATAAAAGCTTTATTTTGGTTATCAAATCCACTAACACGGTTAATTAACTCATGTGAAAAAATATATTCAGAATAAATCGGAAAAGCAAAAATAAAAGCCAAAACAGTAGGTAAACTTAAATAAAATGCTTTATGCAATCCATTAGGCTGTTTTAGTTGATAAGCTACACTGACTACAACAAAAACAACGTAACCGATGACACCATGTGGCCAGCCAGCTGCTAACAAAAAAATGACTGAAATAAAATTTAAAACAATATTTGTTTTAGAAAAATGATTTTGAAGTAACAAAAAAGTGGCAATAGAAACCATGGCCCAAGCCTGCCCACTAGCTGCATTCCACCATGCACCTAAATACTGATAAAGAAAAATTGGCTGAATCACAGCTAAACTAGCAAATGCATAAGCATAACAATTTTGCAGTTTGAACGTTTTAGCAATAGACAAAGACGAAAGGCATACTAATACAATATTAATGAAAGCTAATACCCGTCCAGGTAACTGAATATCATCAAACTTGGAAGTAATGAGAGAAACGAGAATATTTTGCGGCAAAAAAATTCCTCTATCTAAATCAATCACTTCATTACCGCCAAAATACATCGAATCAACAATTAAAGGTATTTTACCCTGTGACCATATATGACCCATCTGTCTGAAAAAACCCAGCATTTCAAATTCGGCATCATCAACACAAAAAAAATCGTTCTGAAACGCACAACAAATAGTTATAACACTAATAGCATAAAAAATAGAAAATAACAGAGCCTGTTTAAGGTTAATTTTATTTTGGTTCATCAATTTTTATCCGAATCATTAAGATTATTACAAGCGGCACATATCAACTCAATATCGGTACTAGACAGAATTCATACAAATTATCGAATTATCTTATCAGTATCTGACATAAATTTTTGGTCAACGTTCGTGAACAATAATTTAAATAGGTGTGTTATACAAAATCATCAAAACTGATACGCAAAGTACAGTGAATCCAGCATGAACCTGCTAAACAAATAGTTCGGAATTGAAATGTACTAAAATGGCTTATAACCGTATTCTAGAATTAATAACAGCACGTAGAAAATATTTCTGCAACTTTTCCACTTTCTAAATTTATAAATATCTAGCCAATAATATGATACCTATAATTAAAGCCAGCAAAACTAGGCTTTTTTTATCCTGAATTAAAAAAACAATTGGATCTTCATTCATCAAACCACGTTTTGTCATCATCCATAAGTTACCTATCAAATAAATCATGAGGAGCTGCACCAACCACAATAAAGCGGGGACATGATAAAGAACAATTGTTTCAGACGCAGTGATGTATAAACCAAATAGAATAATGGCTCCGATATAGGTGCTTATACCCAAAGGCCAAAGTATATCCAAATCAGATTTAATATACCCCCTACCAGCAATTACTTTTTTTTCATCTGGCATAGCAATCAGCTCAGTACAACGTTTAACTGTAGCTAGACTTAAGAAAATAGAAATTGAAAAAGCTAAAAGCGGATAGCTTAAATCAATATTTGTAACCACACCTCCAGCAAAAATTCGGATGGTATACAAAACAGACAAAATTATAATATCAAACAATATAATTTGTTTTAATCTCAAACTATATATAGTAGTTATCAATAAATATAATAAAAAAACACTAAAAAACATCCAAGAAATATTGATAGCAATAATAGCAGCAATGATTAATAGTACTAGACTGGCTGTTATACCTTGTACGATTGATAACTTTCCCGATGCAAAAGGGCGCTGCATTTTATTACTATGGACACGATCATTTTCTATGTCCCATAAATCGTTAAGGATATAAGTTGCTGATGCACCTAAAGAAAAAGCCACAAACCCGACAAAAGTTGTAAATAATTTATGCAAATCAAAGAACTGAAAAGCAGTTAACAGAGGAACAAAAAGTAAAATATTTTTTAGCCATTGATGTATGCGAATCGCTTTCATCCAAGTAGTGATGCTAAAACCTGTATTTTCCCATTTCTTTAAAACAGGTGTTCCAGATTGTTGAATCTTGAGAGTTAATTGATTTACTTTTTTTCCTACTACAATTGCACCACATGCTTCCTTCCAGATTACTAAATCAGCAACATTATCACCGGCATAAACAAATTCTTGACCAATCTTTTCCCGTATGGCATTGAGTTTATTAATACCTTTTAGATTTTGCCTAGAATTAGTAGCAATAACATCATCGAAACATTGAAGATAGTTAGCTGTTTTTTCTGCAATACCCTCATATGCAGCAGTGGCTAGATAGATTTTTCTTCCATTTTGTTTTTCATGCCAAATATATTCGAGTAGTTCTTGGCGATAAGGCATTTGTTCAGCACGATAACCTGTCTGCTCATAAACAAATTTTTTTAATTCTACCTTGCTATGAAAACATAACTTGATCAGTTTAAAAATTACATAAGGTTTTATCTTAATCAAGGTTATTAGATTTTCATGTAACGAATCAGTCAGAATTAAGGTTCCATCTAAATCCACTACAAGTGGATGACTAGATTCTTGCACTATTTTTCCTTAGCAAATCAAACAAAAAAATAATTTTATATATAACTGTCAATACCATCAACATATAGATTATTTATCTTGATTAAATCAGATATCAAACAAATAAAGAACAACTTTCCCTGATTTAGAAACAGTTATGAGTAAATATATACCTAATAATTTTAGACTAATTATACCCGTCCCCACACAGGATTTGACTACAGCAACAGCAGGCAAGCAATCTATTTCCTCTTCGGCCGCGAAACCACCGGCCTGCCGCAGGAGTTCGCACAGGCCAGAGCAGATCACTGCCTGCGTATCCCTCAGACTTCCCATATCCGCTCACTGAATCTATC
>NZ_JBNPBA010000007.1:0-113686 GCF_050310315.1 Snodgrassella sp. CS2
GGGAAGTCTGAGGGATACGCAGGCAGTGATCTGCTCTGGCCTGTGCGAACTCCTGCGGCAGGCCGGTGGTTTCGCGGTCAAAAGCGAACGGGTGTGTTATTACTGAATACAAAATTTGTTCCGGTAAATGAGGGTAATTCTGTGCCGCTGATTAAAAAAACAAATTTGCTCAGTCATGAAAATTTGGCTTGTTTATTGGATTGTTGTGAATCGGAACAGTTAAATTCTACTGATATGTTGCGGACGCTGGGTAAGCTGCTTGCTGAACGTGATGGTCTGGGCAATATGGCTATGGTCGATGCGGTAGAATTGGTATTTTTTGCATGAAATCTGAATATGCTAATCGGTGGTTTGAGTTACTGTCTGGAGTGAATCGGACAGGAAACGAAGAAGATTAGTGATTATCTGCAAACTTCTGTTTGTAGATAAATTAGTTGTTATTATTTTAGTAATCGTCGTGAATTGAAAGTTATGAATCATCAGGATAAGCAGTTATCTTCTAATCAGTTGTTTCTTTCAGTCATTTTGATGGTGGCCGGTGCGCATTTGTGTAATGACTTGATTCAGTCAATGCTCACGGCCACTTATCCTTTATTGGAAGAAAAGTACCGTTTAACTTTTGCACAGGTGGGCTGTATTAGTCTGGTTTATCAGTTTACGGCTTCGATTTTGCAGCCAGTGATTGGTTTTTATACGGATAAACATCCGAAACCTTACTTGCTCCCTTTGGGAATGGTTTCGACGACATTTGGTTTGTGTCTGCTGGGTCTAGCAAATCAATTTTATTTGTTGCTGGTAGCAGCCGCTTTTCTAGGTGTTGGTTCGTCTACTTTCCATCCGGAAGCTTCGCGTGTGGCGCGTAATGCTTCGGCTGGCCGCTATGGGTCTGGCTCAATCGGCGTTTCAGGTAGGGGGTAATCTGGGTTCGTCGCTGGGGCCTTTGCTGGTGAGTTTTGTGGTTCTGAGATATAACCGCCAAGCTAATATTCTGTGGTTTGTGTGTATTGGTGTTTTGGCTATTGCTTTGCTCAGTCGGATAAGTGCATGGAGTGCTCATCATTTGGCGGCTAGCAAACACAAGAAGGCAGTAAGCATGGTTTTACCTTATGACCATAATAAGACGGTTTTAGCATTATTTATTCTGGCTGTGCTGATTTTTTCCAAGTATTTTTATATGGCCAGTATGAGTAATTATTACAGTTTTTATTTGATAGAAAAATTTGCTTTGCCAAAGCAAACGGCGGTGCTGTTTCTATTCTTGTTTCTGGCCTGTGTGGCGATTGGAACGTTTGCCGGCGGACCGATTGGTGATCGTGTCGGACGCAAGTATGTTATTTGGTTTTCTATTCTTGGGGCTGCGCCATTTACGCTGGCTTTGCCGTATGCCAATCTTTGGGGTACGGCGGTGCTGAGCTGTTTGATTGGTCTGATTATTTCTTCAGCTTTTGCGGCTATTATCGTGTATGCACAGGAGTTGATACCGGGACGGGTAGGTTTGATTGCTGGACTGTTTTTTGGTCTGATGTTCGGTATGAGTGGTATTGCGGCTGCGGTGTTGGGTTATGTGGCCGATAAAACCAGTTTGCAGCTTATTTTTAAGTTCTGCTCTTTTTTGCCGTTGTTGGGCATGCTGACGGTTTTGTTACCGGATGTGGAGCACTATAAACGCTGAAATGATTAAAGGCCATAGTTGATGGCCTTTTTTGTTGTCTGTTGATGAACTGAGTCAAATGATTTTTAGCTGCTTGAGAGACAGTTTTAGAAAGGCGTAAAAAATGGGGGCAAATACAAGCCCAATTACACCAAACAAAGTTTCAGAAAATACCATGGCAATCAATAATTCGCAGATGCCTGCATGTATTTTGCTGCCAACAATTTTGGCATTGAGTACATATTCGACTTTGTGAATGATAATTAAATAGATGAGTACAATTACTGCTATCCAGAAGGAAACTGTGAAGCCAACCAGACACATAATGGTATTGACAATTAAGTTGCCGATGATGGGTATGAGGCCGAGTACGAAAGTGGCAAGTATTAGGCTTTTACTGAAGGGCAGGTGTATGCCGAAGATGGGTAGAACAATTAATAGGAAGATGGCTGTCATGATGGCATTGAATAATGCAATGACTACCTGAGAGAAAGCAACGTATTGGAAAACCAGCACCAGACGGTCGAGGCCATCTTTGAGTGCCTGCATGTAGATGGTGGGAGAGGTTGAGGTTTCGTTGATACTGCGCTTGTTCTGCTGATAGCCGGCGATTAAACCGATTATCATGCCAATTATAATGATAAGTAGGGAGTGAAAAAGTTGTTTAATGACTGATTGCAAGTAAAGTACATGCTCTTTAATGAAGTTAAGAGCATTGGCGCGTAATTCTACGAGGTCATCCGGAAGGTAATTACTTAATTCTTTTGGCAAGGCACTGGCGATGCTGTTAAAGAGATTCTGTATGTGAGTAAGAGTCTGCTGGGGGTCTTTGGCTACGCTGATTACCCAGCTGATAAGATAGCTGAAACCGCCTATGAGTAAGATCATGATGAGCAGTGACAGCAAAAGTACTGAAAAAATTTTGGCTTTGCTACCCCAGCGCTGCATTCTAGTGGCCAGATAATCTTCTAGTTTCTGGGTAAGAGTATAGGTAAGGAGGCCGGAAATCACGCCAGACATCAGGTGTATTTGCATAAATATGATAAAAAATATTGAATACAATACGACGAAAAACAGGCCGATTTTTTGTTGTTCGTTTAACAGCATGGTTGATTTTTAATCCGATTCTGATAGGGCTTATGGGGTGACTTTGCGCTGAATATCATACTGCCTGCTGGTGTTATTCTGTGTAAACAGTATGAGGTTACTTTGCACACAAATTCGCAATACCTTTTATGTGCTTGATTGTGTAATGATTTAGCTATTATTAGGCTGTTTCTAATTTGGTTGATTGTTCGAACAAAATGCATCTTGCTGGCTGTCCTGCTGCCAGTGGTATTCGATTCTGGTGGCAATTTTTTCAGCGGTATTTTTATCAGTTCTGTTTTGCACAAATGCTAATGCCATGTCCATTCCGGCACTGATACCGGAAGAGGTGTAGTATTTGCCGTCTGTAATCCAGCGGGCTTTTTCTATCCATTTGGTTTTTGCTGATGAGGTTTTTACCCAGTCAAAGACGCGTTTGTTGGATGTAGCCTGACGTCCATCGAGTAATTCAGTTTTGGCCAGCAGGGCGCTGCCGGTACAAACGGTGAGCACATATTTGCTTTTTTGTGCTAGTGATTTTAGTTGCTGGATAAAATCAGTTTGCTGTATCAGGATACGTGTGCCGGGCCCACCTGGTATAAAAAGGGTATCTATATTTTGGGGAATGGATGCAAAGTTTTCAGTTGAGATACTGATGTTATCCTGATTGCAGATAAGACCACCGTTTTGTGAATAATACTGTATGTGCCAGTCCGGTACTTTGCCAAATATTTCTACTGGCCCGAATACGTCTAGTGTTTCAAAGTCTGGGTAAAGCAGGATGGTAATTTGCATCTGATTTTCCTTTGTCATCTGTGGCAGAGATATATTAAGTTGCTGGGCATAATAAGCAATTTGTTGTACTAACAGAATAGCAGAGTTCTCTGAGTTTTCTGAAAAATTTTTAATCAGATAAAAAGTAAAAAATTTTTTAAAATTTTGTAGCATAGTCTCTGCCGGTTAATATGCATAATAATTATTTAACGCAGGTTTTAGTAAAACAGATAAATCAGAAAAAAATTTTTATTAATCAGCGATAAAAATATTTTTGCAAAAAAATAAGCATAGAATGGACAGCCAATATTTGCTGTTAAACGCACATACTGGGAAGTAGTTAGAACTAACGTTGCAAAATATAGAGCCTTCCAGCTTTCATTGCCCATATTGCTGGAGGCAAAATTGGAGGCGTTTTCGGGACGGGTATCATGCTGGTGGGTTTTGAGTAATTAAAGCACTTACTTAGGATAATGAGTGGGCTATCGGACGTGTATTCATAGGTGAGATTGGCGCTTTTGTCGTTTTGATGCGGTACACCAGTTTGCGTTTCCATGCGCCATCTAGTCCGTATTTTTTGATTTCAGCCTCACTGGGGTAGGGCATTTCGTCGCGCATGGCGGCAAATGGTTCCCAGCCGCTGTGATTGCTGTTCATTATTGACCAACTTATTTTATGGTCGCTATTAGGACGGATGTTGCTGACTTGGGTTGTTGATGCCAACTAAATCTTTGTTAGGTTTACTGGCGATGACGGTAATGGTGGGCAGCAGGGAGTAGCTATTAAGGTTGTTGTGTTCACTTTAATCCTCGGCCAGAACCGGCTGCATAATAAATAAGCTGGCGTAAACAGTACAAACTGTAGAGAGAAAACGTATATGACAGGCGGGTTGCATGAGAGCCTGACTGGTAAAGGTTAAGATAAATTAAAATTATAATAATTCTTACTAGTATTTTAATTTAATTTGTTATGGGTGTATATTTATTTTAATTTTAAACTCAGATTATGGTTTTAATGCTGGGTTTTGTGCTAAATATGAAGCTTTTTGTTAATTGAAAAATATTTTGGAATGGAGTTGTAATATGGAAGATATTCGTTTAGAGATAAATCAGATTGATTACACTGTTATTAAGCTATTGGGCTCGCTTTGAATATGTTAATGCTGCTAGTGAATTTAAAAAAGTGCTAGTGCTGTACAAGCCAAGGCTCGTTTTGACACTATGCTTGAGCAACGGAAGCTTTGGGCCAATGAGTTAGGACTAAATGGCGATATTATTAAAGAGTTATATGCAAATTTGGTTCGTTATTTTATTGATGAAGAATTAAAGCAGTTTAAAAACAAAGAAAATAAGGATAGTTTGTCCTATGGCTTATACCAGTAAACAACAGTTATTGAATGAAATAAACAAAACCGCTAAATTGTTTATTAAAGAATTTGATACGTTAACAGAATCTCAAAAAGATGAGTTAATTCATGGTGTAGATCGTACTCCTGCGCAAATGATTGCTTATCAGTTAGGATGGTTGGATCTTGTTAAGTCTTGGGATGATGATGAACTTGCAGGACAAATCCCAACATTACCTGCAGAAGGCTACAAATGGAATCAGTTAGGCACATTATATCAACACTTTTATAAGATTTATCAGGATTATTCATTACAAGAATTGATTACATTATTTAACGAGAAACTTGTTATCTGGAATAATTGGATTGAATCTTTGGATGATGATACGTTATTTATTAAAGACAAACGTAATTGGACTAAACCTTTCCCTGAATCTTGGACGGTAGCGCGCTTTATTCATATCAATTCTGTGGCACCGTTTAAATCATTTCGAACCAAAATCAGAAAGTGGAAAAAGTTAAGTGAACTAGTTTAAACGTAACTTAAAATTAATATCAATTGTTACAACTAAAATTTGTGGGTAGCGAAATTATTGACAGACTTGAACAAATGGAACTTGATTCTTTTGATAAATTACGCCATGCCACTTTAGATGAAATTCTAAGCAATGGGTTCGTTATGTTTGTGCGCTTTTGATTGTGGTGTACTGAAAAATTTACAGTCAGGCTATTTGTGGCCTGACTGCTTGCATAAGAGGATGGGATCAGTTGTTTTCTATTATGCGGTTGTTCAGTGGTTGCACGGGGCGGTTGTTATTTTTAGGTAGGTATTGTGCGATTTCTGCAATTTCTGCTTTGGATAACGTAATCGGTTGGCGGAATAATATCCATGTTACGGGTTCGCTGCATGGTGGAGTGGTCAAAGAGCCGGTATAGCGGTAATAGCTATGATTGTGCGGGTAGAGGTGTTCGGGATTAAATAAGATATCAGTGTTTTCGCTACCATTTTTAGCCAGTTTTTTGAATACAGACAATTTTTCAAAATAGGAGTTTTGCTGACCTTCTTGTACAAATACTGCTACAACTAAATTGCTGTGGTCAGCGGCCTGATGTACAAAATGCAGCTCAAGAGGATAGCGTATGCCGTTGATAGTGTGTTCAGCTGGTTCGTGGGCATGGAACTGAACCAGTGTGTAAGTTTTATTGTTGTAGGTCAAATTGCTGTTTGAGTCGAAATTGAACTGAAGGGAATGGCCGTTGTCGACTATCTGTTTGATATCGGCATGGCGATAGTCGAATTTCAGAGGTGGAAGTTTATGGTTGGTTTTGCTATCAAAGATGTCTATCGGGGATTGGGTTTTACCTGTGGAGCAGGTTTGCGCGTCAGACATTTTTCCCCAATTATCCGGTGCATAGTCACCTTGATAACCCCAGTGAGTCTGAGCCATGGCAGAGCCAGCGAGTCCAAGGGTGAGACATAATCCTAAAATGCTTTTTTTCATGATTTAGTTTCCTTTTGTAAATTATGCGAATAGTTTAGTCTTCTTTGTTGGTGATGTGAATACTTGTGTTGGTTAATAAAAACTAATTGTTAAATTTGGTTGGATGGTTATATGATGATTTTTTCGTAGGTGAAAATTATGCTGAATCTGCAATCTAAGCTGCCCAATGTAGGAACAACGATTTTCAGTGTCATGTCGGCTTTGTCCGCAAAGTATGATGCGCTAAATTTGTCTCAGGGTTTTCCTGACTATACGGTAGATAAGCAATTAATCGAACTGGTAGAGCATTATCTGCGTGCGGGAAATAATCAATATGCGCCTATGGCTGGTGTGGTGGGTTTGCGGCTGCGTATCCAGGAAAAGTTTCAGCGGGTGCATGGGCTGAGTGTGGATGCGGAACAGGAAATTACGGTTACGGCAGGCGGAACGCAGGCGATTTTTACCACTATTGCAGCGCTGATTCGTCCGGATGATGAAGTAATCATTTTTGAGCCAGCTTATGATTGCTATGCACCTGCGGTTTCATTGTTTGGGGGTAAAGTGGTTCCGGTACAGCTGGCTGCACCAAATTTTTCAATAGACTGGGATTTCGTCCGATCGTTGGTTACGGCGCGTACACGGTTGATTATTGTGAATAATCCAAACAATCCGGCCTGTCGGGTATTCAATAAAGCTGATGTGACGGCTTTGGCTGAAATAGTGCAGAGTAATGATATTTTTGTGTTAAGTGATGAAGTATATGAACATCTGGTGTTGGATGATGCTCGGCCACAAACATTGCTGACACAGTCGCTGTTACGGGAGAGAACTTTTGTTGTGGGCTCGTTTGGCAAATTGTTGCATGCTACAGGCTGGAAAGTGGGCTACTGTGTGGCTGCACCAGCCTTGATGGCTGAGTTTCGTAAGGTGCATCAGTTTAATGTATTTAGTGTGCATACTCCTACGCAATATGCAATTGCTGATTATCTGGCCGATGCGTCTCACTACGAGAATCTGGGACACTTTTTTCAGCAAAAACGCGATTTTCTGCTGGCGGGTTTAAGCAATTCACGTTTTAAAGTCTATGTGCCGCAGGGTACGTATTTTATGCTTTTGGATTATAGTGCCATTAGTACTGCATCTGAAACTGAGTTTGTGCGTGAGCTAGTGGCTAAATATAAAGTGGCGACAATACCTTTGGCTGCGTTTTATCATGATGGTTTTAGCCAGCAATGTATACGGGTATGTTTTGCTAAGCGGCAAGAAACGTTAGAACAGGCAGTAGAGTTGCTGTGTGCGGTGTGAAAAGAATAGCTTGAGATGGGGAAAAGACAGATTTTTGAATCTGTCTTGTTGCTTAGTATTAGTGGTGGAGCCAGCTGCTAAAGACCTGTAAGTATAGCCAGCCGCCAAAGCCAATAAACGCAAAGCCGCCGATACGGTCGATAATCAGGCACCAGTTCAAGTAGTTGCGTTTGACCATGGGTAAAGAAAACAGCCACAACATCAAGCACAAGGTAAGAAGTACTTGTACCAGCAAAATAATCATAATTTCATATTTTAAAGTTGGCTTATGAACATCTGCCATGGCCATAGACATAACGCTGCCAAGATAAAGAACGATTTTGGGATTGGATAGGTTGGTAATCAGGCCTTTCCAAAAAAAATGTTTTTCTTGTAGGGGTTGAACAGTAACGTTATTTTTAGGAATAGCGGTTTGTAACATTTGCCAGCCGCAATAAATGAGGTAGGAGCCGCCGGCCAGCATAAGAGTGTTTTGCAGCCATGGTAGCTGGTGCAGTATGGCACTATAGCCTTCAATGGTCAAAGTCAGCCAGAAAGCCACTCCGGTGGTGATGCCCAGCGCAACGCAGAATGCTGCCCGTCGTGAGTGGTTTAGAGCGGTTTTGCTGATTATCAGCATATCCGGCCCAGGGGACAGCTGGCCGAGCAGGTTAAGTAGCACGATGCTGACAATCATGGATTGGGTTTGACTAAGCATAATACAGATTCAGATAAAAACGGCTATTTGTTACGGCGTTTGGCACGTGGATGTGTATTGTCGTAAATCTGTGCCAAATGGTTGAAATCGAGTTTGGTATATTGCTGAGTTGTGCTGATGGATTTGTGTCCGAGCAGCTCCTGTACCGCGCGGATATCGTGGGCGCTTTGTAATACATGGCTGGCAAAACTGTGCCGCAGCATATGCGGGGATAAATGGCGGTCGCTACCGTGAGTAATGGACCAGATATTCAGACGATTCTGAATTTGACGTGCGCTCAGGCGGGTGCCACGCCGGCTAGTAAATACTGCATTTTCGCCAGAAACCGCGTAGCGGTGCGGTAGATAATTCTGTAAAGCTTCGATACTTTTTTGTCCTAAAGGGACCTGACGTTGCTTATTGCCTTTACCTCGCACATGTACCCAATTTTCTTCCAGCATTAGATGGTGTAAGTCTAGTTGCACCAATTCCCTCAGACGTAATCCGCTGCCATACAATAATTCGAAAATAGCCTGATCCCGTAGGGACAGCGGGTCGCTGGCACAAGCATGGTCAAAAGCCTGATTGAGTTTTTCGGCCGGTACTGCTTTAGGCAAACGGGCACCGGCTTTAGGTGCTTTGATGTTGCTGGTAGGGTTGGCGCTGATGTATCCCTGTTGTTGCAGAAAGTTAAAGTAAGTCCGCCATGTGCTGATTTTGCGTGCCAGTGAGGCAGGCTTATCTCCCAGACCACTGAGTTTTTTTAGAGCGCCTACCAGATGCAGACGAGTGATATTCAATGGGCTAAGATTTTCCGGTAAAAGCTGACTCAGCTGAATTAAATCACGCTTGTAGGCAGTGCTGGTTAAGGGAGATAATCCGCGCTGTTGTAAATGCTGGAAAAACTCATTCCATAATGTCCAGTAAGAGGTAGAAGCTTGCTTCATTCAATTACCCCAGCGATGGCGCTGCGAAAAATTTCAGGTGTGCGGCTAATGCGCTGGCGCTTGTAATTAAAGAAAGCCATGCCGGTTTTTACCATGGCAATGGCAGCACCATCACGGGTGCGATGCAATTTGTATATCAGGGTAAAACCTGTATTGCTTAGGTTGGTAATTCCTAAGTCAAAATCCAGTTCATCGCCATAAAATCCCTGTCCCTGAAATTGCAGAGCGGCATCCAGCATAATCAGGCCGGTACCGCCAATATCTATTTCGTTGAATCCGTAACTTGAAAGTAGACGCATACGCGCTTCATGACAAAGGCGTAGTATGGCATCGTTTGAAAGATGGTTGCCGTAATTAATATCGCCTATCTGTACTTTGATGCGCGTGTGAAACAACCATTTTTCTGGCGTTTCAATTTGAATGCGACTCATGGGTTATCCTTTATGAATGCAAGCTAGATGGTAGCAGGTTTTAAAAGAAACGTTGATGGACTGGCGTTTACTTCAGGCAAATTTGTGCTAAGCTTTGCCAGTAGTTTTCTGGTTATATTGATGTTTTTCAGTTTAATTCAAATCAGGTTATGGTTTGTTGAGCAGGGAGAATAACGATGTATCACAAAATTATGGTACCGGTAGATGAAAGTGCGGCTGCGAAACGAGCCTTACAGGAAGCCATCATGCTGGCCAGATTGTGCCAAAATGCTGTTTTACGAGTAGTCAATGTGGTGGATCTAGCACAGTTTAGCTGGGGAGGTGTTGGTGCTTTGCCATCTGAAGAAGTGCGTAAAGCAGTCAATGCCGCCGGTAAGAAAGGACTGGAGCAAGCAGAAAAAATGCTTCAGGAATCCGGTCTGCAATACGAAGTTGAGGTGATTGAGAGTGCAGGTGATAAGGTGGCTGATATGTTGATTCAGGAAGCCACGGAGCATAATGTTGATTTACTAGTGATGGGTACCCATGGATTCAGTGGCTTCATGCATATTCTAATGGGTTCGGTAGCAGAAGGGGTATTGCGGCAATCTGATATTCCGGTGATGCTGTTGCGGGTACGGGAAGATGATTAAAACTGACAAGCTAGTGTTTCCCATTCTGAAACGAGCTGGTGACAATAATTTTATGTTTTAATCATACTAGCAAAACGCTATGTACTATTGGCGCAGGTTTGGATTATGGTGCAGTGATTCGAGTGCAATATTGATAAAGTTTGGTGCAATGCTGGTGATATCGATATTGTGCGGGTCTGTTAGCCACAGGTTGGTCAATCCGATAAATAGTGCCTGAAAATACAAGGCTGCCTGCCGTATATTAATGTTTTCTGGCAGAATATGTTGTTGGCAACATACCTGAAACACAGCACATAAATTCTGCCACCATAGATTTTGGTATTTTTGCAACAACGCCACAATTGCGCGGTTGTCTTCAGTATGCTCACAATTTAAATGTAGGATATAGCAGAATTTTCGATAACGCTCATCATTGGCCATACGTTGGAACATCTGATTCAGTGCCCGCATAAGGTTGTGTAGTGCATCCGGCGAGCTGGTGTCAATATCATGGCGCAGCTGCTCACTCAGTTTACTGAAAACCTGTTGGAATAACGCGTCAAACAAGTCTTCCTTATTTTTAAAATGCCAATAGAGCGCACCACGTGTGACACCGGCCGCGCTGGCGATTTCCTGTAAAGATGCACGGCTGACGCCGCGCCGGTAAAAAATATCCAAAGCAGCGGCCATGAGGTCATCTCTGGTTTGCAAAGCTTCCTCTTTGGTCTTGCGCATAATAAATTTCCGTTTATCTGTACATTAAATTAGGCAAATCTGTATTTAATCCAGATTGACACATGTATTTTTGATTAAAATAACTAAGTTATAAATTTATTGCATCTGGTATACATACATTGTTGCATGTATAATGCGCAGCGTAAAGTTATTCCTGATTAAATCGTCTGTTGTCGCATAGGCAGGTTGTCGGATATTTTTATCTGACAGCCCGCAATGGCGTCACCAGCGCTATTTGTGTCATATTTATAGCGCAGCAGAGTAAAAATTCATTTAATTTTTAATTATATATGCACATATTGAGGTGAGTATGGGAACGAATCGAAGAGCAGATAAATGGCGCATCAGTGCGATAGTGCTGGCCAGTGCGCTGGCTTTAGCTGCATGTGGCAAAAAAGACAACGGACCAGCACCACAGGCGCCAATGGTCAGCGTGCTGACGGTACAACCACAGACGGTTACAGTAGACACAGAGTTGACCGGCCGTTTAAAGCCGATTCGCGAATCAGAAGTACGTGCTCGTGTGGCCGGTATTCTGCTGAAACGCTTATTTACAGAAGGCACTTATGTTAAGGAAGGGCAGCCATTGTTCCAGATTGACAATGCACCTTACCTAGCTTCATTACAGTCTGCCCGTGCAAGTTTGGCCACAGCACAAGCCAATGCAGTAAAAGCTGATGCAGACGTGGTTCGCTATCGTCCGCTGGTAGCCGCCAATGCCATCAGTAAACAGGAATTTGATCAGGCCATAGCTCAGCAGCGTCTGGCACATGCACAGATTGAAAGTGCACAGGCTGCGATAAAAACTGCGCAGATAAATGTAGGTTATGCTTATGTACGCGCACCAATTTCTGGTCGTATCGGCAAAGCTTTGGTGACTGAAGGCGCTTTGGTCGGACAGGGCGATGTAACGCAGCTGGCGCTGATTCAGCAAACACATACTTTATATGTGGATCTGACCCAGACTGCAGCTCAGGCTATGAAAATCCGTCAGGATATTGCTTCTGGCAAAATGAAAACTATCAATGGTGCAGTGGAAGTAGCTATCAAACTGGATGATGGCAGTGAATATCCTCAAAAAGGGCGTCTGCTGTTTACTGATATGACAGTAGACGAAGGCACGGGCGAAGTGAAAGTGCGTGCGGAAATTCCAAATGATGATGATATGTTACTGCCTGGGCAATTTGTACGGGTAGAAATTCCGCAAGCTGAAATTCAGAACGCTATCGTGTTGCCGCAGCAGGCAGTAACCCGTGGCGCCAGTGGTGATACGGTTACAGTAGTTAATGCCGATGGTAGTTTGGCTGTTCGTCCGGTAACTGTTGTACAGCAGAAAGGCACCAACTGGGTAATCAGTGGTGGTCTCCGCGCAGGGGATAAAGTTGCAATGGATGGCCTAGCACTGGTGCAGTTAACCGGAGCCAAGAAAGTACAAACTCAGCCATGGAAAGCGACCGCAGCCAGTGCACCAAGTGCGCCACCAGCCACAGCCGCTTCCGCACCTAAGGCTTCTGCGGCATCTGCCTCACAAGCCAAGTAAGGATTAAGTAATATGTCACGATTTTTTATTAACCGACCGATTTTTGCATGGGTGGTGGCTTTGTTCATCATCATTGCCGGTATAGTGTGTATTACCAAGCTACCTGTTGCACAGTATCCGACAGTAGCCCCTCCTTCTATTACTCTTACCATTTCCTATCCAGGTGCTGACGCCCAGACTATTGAAGATACGGTGTTGTCACGTATCGAACGTGAGATGAACGGTCTGGAAAATTTGGACTACATGGAAGCTAAATCTTTGTCCAATGGTACCGGTACCTTAACCTTAACCTTCTATCCAGGCACCGATGACGATATTGCGCAAATGAATGTGCAAAATGCTTTGTCGCGTGCTGAGCCGCGTCTGCCGGCTATGGTAAAACAAACCGGTGTACAGATTGCCAAATCACGCAGTAACTTCCTGATGGTAACCATGTATACCAGCGATAATCCCAATCTGACCCCGGCAGATATGGCGGACTATGTGGCACGTAATATTCAGCCAGAGCTGCAACGTATTGATGGGGTGGGTAACGTGATGGTGTTCGGTTCCGAACGTGCCATCCGTATTTGGCTGGATTCAGATAAACTGCGCAGTGTGAATCTGACACCGGCTGCAGTTAATGCTGCTGTGGCTGCACAGAATCAGCAGATTTCTGCCGGTAGCCTAGGTGCCTTACCCTCTCCAGACAATATTCAGACCACTGCAACTATTGTTGTTCCTGGTCAGCTAAAAACAGTTGAACAGTTTGAAAATATCATTGTTAAAGCCAATACTGATGGCTCACTGGTACGCCTGAAAGACGTTGCCCGCGTAGAGCTGGGTAAACAGGATTACTCAACTGGAGCCCGTTTGAATGGTAAAGACGTAGTCGGTGCTGGTATTCAGCTTACTACCAAAGGTAATGCACTGGCCACTGCCAATGCAGTTAAAGCCAAGCTGGCAGAATTACAGAAATATTTCCCGGCAGGCATGAGCTGGTCTGCACCGTACGATAGTTCTACTTTCGTCAGCATTTCTATTGAAAAAGTAGTTCATACACTGGTAGAAGCCATCGTACTGGTATTTTTGGTAATGCTGCTGTTCCTGCAAAACATTCGCTACACCCTGATACCGACCATCGTGGTGCCGATTGCATTGCTGGGTGCATTTACCATCATGTATTTTGCCGGCCTGTCGATTAACGTACTTACCATGTTTGCGATGGTGTTGGTAATTGGTATCGTGGTTGATGATGCCATTGTGGTGGTAGAAAACGTCGAACGTATCATGGCAGACGAACATTTACCACCAAAGCCAGCTACCGAAAAAGCTATGGGACAGATTTCAGGTGCCGTGGTGGGGATTACTGTCGTACTCATTACCGTATTTATCCCGATGGCGTTCTTTTCTGGATCTACCGGTAATATTTATCGGCAGTTCTCTGTGGTGATGTCTGTAGCCATCTTCTTCTCCGCATTCCTTGCTTTGTCGCTTACACCGGCTCTATGCGCCACACTGCTCAAACCGATTACCGAGCATGAAGAAGAGAAAAAAGGTTTCTTTGGTTGGTTTAACCGCAAATTTACCAGCGGTACCAAAAAATATGAATCCAAAGTGGCCTATGTACTGCATCGCAGTGTACGCATGTTTATTATCTATGTGGTTATTGCCGGCTGTGCACTGTTTGTCATGCTGCGTCTGCCTACTTCATTCCTACCGGAAGAAGATCAGGGCTATTCCATTGCTCTGGTTCAATTGCCACCGGGCGCTACTCAGCACCGTACGCTGGATACTTTCAAAAAGATGGAAGACTTCACCCTCCGGCAGCCTGAAGTGAAAAACATGGTATCTGTACTTGGTTTCAGTATGACCGGCCAGGGACAGAACGTAGGTTTGAGCTTCCTCGTGTTGAAAGACTGGTCTGAACGCAGTGGGGCACAACACAGTGCCAATGCACTGGCCAACCGCATTACCGGAGCCATGATGGCATCCGTACGTGATGGTTACATCTTCGCGCTGGTGCCACCATCCATTCCTGAGCTGGGTACCAGTACTGGCTTTAGCTTCCGTCTGCAGGATCGTGGCGGTAAAGGCCATGAAGCATTGTTGGCTGCGCGTAATCAGCTACTGGGAATGGCGCGTGAAAGCAAAGTATTGACTCAGGTACGGCCAGATGGCATGGAAGATGAACCGCAATTGCAAATTGATATCGACCGAGATGCAGCCAATGCACAAGGCGTATCATTTGGCGATATTGCCACTGTACTAAGCACGGCACTGGGTTCCAACTACGTAAATGATTTCCCGAATAAAGGTCGTATGCAGCGGGTGATTGTGCAGGCTGATGTTGCTTCACGTATGACTCCGGAAGACCTGAACAAACTAACCGTCAACAATGCGCAAGGTCAGCTCGTACCATTGGCCGGCATTATCAAAACCCGCTGGATTACTGGTCCGGCTCAGACCATCCGCTATAACGGTTACACCGCGATGTCTATTACGGGTAATGCTGCACCTGGATACAGTACAGGTGACGCTATGGCTGAAATGGAAAAAATTGCCAGCAAACTGCCTGATGGTTTTGGTTATGAGTGGACAGGATTGTCTAAAGAGGAAAAAGATGCAGGTAACCAGTCTACTATCCTCTATATGTTCTCACTACTGGCAGTGTTTTTGTGTCTGGCCGCTTTGTATGAAAGTTGGACTATTCCATTATCAGTGATGTTAGTGGTACCTCTGGGTTTGCTAGGTGTTGTTCTGGGGACGTGGTTGCGTGGCATGGAAAACGACGTTTATTTTCAAGTGGGGCTAATTACCGTAATTGGTCTGAGTGCCAAAAACGCCATTCTGATTGTGGAATTTGCCAAAGACCTGCAAGAGCAGGGTAAAACACCGCTCGAAGCAGCACTAGCTGCCGCTCATCTGCGTTTCCGTCCAATTCTGATGACCTCTATTGCCTTCATCATGGGTGTAGTACCGTTGTATTTTGCCAATGGCGCTTCTTCTGCCAGTCAGCGTGCAATCGGTACCAGCGTATTGTGGGGCATGTTAGTTGGTACCTGTCTGGCCTTGTTCTTTGTGCCTGTGTTCTATTCAACTGTACGTAGTCTGTTCAGCAGAAAAAAGAACGACCAAGATGGCAACACGCCTGACAATAGCAAAAACCTGCCAATTGCAGTAAACAGTGATGGCAGTGCCAGCATACAGTCCGGCAACCAGACAGACAAAGAGGATAAAGCATGAAACACATTGTAAAACCTACCCTGTTGGCTGTATTAATTGCCGGGGTTATGTCTGCCTGTTCGATGGCGCCACGCTATCACCAGCCAAAAGTTGAAATGGCAGAAACCTTTCCTGGTGCAGCAGCCAACAATCAGCGGGCCGGTGAAGTAGCGGCTGCCAATCTGGGTTGGCAGGATTACTTTGCTGATGAACGCCTGAAACAGATAATCAGTCTGGCTTTGGCCAATAACCGTGATTTACGCGTCGCGGCATTGAATGTCGAAGCTGTGCGCGCACAATACGTGATCCAACGGGCAGATCGTTTGCCGGCTCTAAGTGCCACCGGTAATGGCGGCCGCTCACGTGTAGCACAGGATTTAAGTGCTATGCGTGATGCAAGTGGTCGCCAAACCAGCTATATCGCTGAATCATACAACGTGGGTTTAGGCGTAACCGCTTTCGAGCTGGATCTGTTTGGGCGAGTGAAAAGCCTTTCTGATGCTGCACTGAATCAATACTTCCAGCAAAAGCAGGTGCGCGATTCTACCCAGATAAGTCTAATCGCCAGTGTGGCTAAAGCTTATTTTGATGAACGCATCGCCCAAGCTCAAATGGGCTTATCCAGCCGCGTATTGACATCACGTGAAGAAAGCAAGCGTCTTACTGATTTGCAATTCAAATCCGGCGTGATTTCACAGGTAGACGTAGATGTAGCTGAAGCACAAATCGAAACCGCGCGTGCAGATTATGCAGCTGCCAAACAGGCACGGGATCAGGCACACAATGCCTTAACCCTGCTGGTTGGTAAACCTCTTCCAGATGACCTGCCTGCCGCGGCCCCATTAAGCCAGCAGTTTGTGAATGCTGAATTACCAGTTGGTTTGCCATCAACCATCCTGTACCAGCGGCCTGATGTGCGTGCGGCAGAGTTTGCTCTTAAATCAGCCAATGCCAACATAGGCGCAGCTCGAGCAGCCTTTTTCCCGCGTATTAGTCTGATTGGTAGTATTGGTTCCGGTAGTAACGATATCGGCCACCTATTCAACGGTCCGAACCGTACATGGAGCTTTACTCCGCAGATTACACTGCCCATCTTCACCTGGGGACAAAACAAAGGTAATCTGGATTTAGCCACTGCTCGTAAAAATATTGCCGTAGCTCAATATGAGCAGACTGTACAAGCAGCTTTCCGCGATGTGGCTGATGCATTGGTGGCACGTGATTCGCTGAAAAAACAGTACGAGGCGAAACGTCGTGGCGAGCAAGCTCAGACCAACCGTTACAAACTAACCCAGCTGCGTTATAAACACGGTATTGCCAGCTCGCTTGAGCAGCTGGATGCTGAGCGTGACAGCTATGCAGCACAGCAGGCATTGCTCAGTACCCAGCAAACCCTACTGGAAAACCGTGCAGATATCTATAAAGCTCTGGGTGGTGGCCTGAACCAACAAACAGCAGAACCTGCTGCCAGTACCACCGTAACCACTACGACCACCACAAGCACAACCACCGTGCATTAATGGTGTTTTAGTCAGGATGGCCGCATTACCTCAGCCATCCTGTAGCTGTACAGGAAATATGCTGAAAATATAACCATTGGCTGCAACTTAAGCGTTCAGCCAGCCGTTTTCGAGGCAAGGCTCAGGCTACCAGTCCTTGCTTCAAGCGCAACAATTTCACCTGTACATGCCATACAGAATGATTTAACCCTTGAATAGATTCTGCTTTTCATGGTATAAATCGCGTTTTACAAAATTAATTAGAAGTTTGGAGTTAACCATGGCACGTGTATGTAAAGTGACCGGTAAGCGCCCGATGAGTGGCAACAACGTGTCACACGCCAACAACAAAACCAAACGCCGTTTCTTGCCTAACCTGCAATCACGTCGTTTCTGGGTTGAAAGTGAAAACCGTTGGGTACGCCTGCGCGTTTCTAACGCCGCCTTGCGCACCATCGACAAGGTAGGTATTGATGTAGTATTGGCCGACCTGCGCGCTCGCGGTGAAGCTTAATCATATAGTGATTTAAGGAAAGAGCAATGCGCGACAAAATCAAACTGGAATCCTCTGCTGGTACTGGCCATTTTTACACCACTACCAAAAACAAACGCACCATGTCTGGTAAATTCGAAATCAAAAAATTCGATCCAGTAGTGCGTAAACATGTACTGTACAAAGAAACCAAACTGAAATAATAGTTTCATACTGGTTTGAAAAACCTGAGCAGCCCAATTGCTCAGGTTTTTTTCATATTTAAAGAAATCAACGCCTGAAACCATTACCTACAAAAAGCCGCACTATGGACAACATTACTGACAACCAAATGCAATGGCAGCATCGCATCGAAGAACTGGAAATACAAAGTGCCCTACAAGAAGAAACCGTTCAAAGCTTAAGCGATACCATAGCACGACTGCAACAAACTATTGACTTACAACAGGCACAACTACGCCTGCTGTATCAACGTCTACCGGATAAAGCAGACAGCAATAATGAACCGTTTAATCCAGCCAATGAAATTCCGCCGCATTATTAAAACACAGTTAAGCGGCAAAGCAGTGAAGAGCTGTTTACTGATTTTCGGAAAAAACGAGGATTATTCAATCATGTATCGTTTTAAATATCTTTGATAGATACACTGAACTGAGCATGGTTATCCACCCCAAAACTGCAAACTGTGAATATAGCTGGCGTTTACAGAATGAATCGGATTTATTTTAAGATTCATTCGACTAAGTAGAGGCATCCTATAATGCCAGTTCATATTGAATCTTTCCCATCATTTTTTTTTGACGGGAAATTACCATAAAAAGTATTCAATAGCTCTTATTTAGTCCCATCTGCCAGAAATCAGCTTCCAACTGCGTTGCTTTAGAAAAAATTTCAGCTAGTTTCTGAAAACGTTGCGAATCAATATTAGCTAATCGCTGATTAATCCATTCAATTTCAGCCTCCATAGCCGCATGAAATTCTTCACCAGTATACATATCAATCCAGCTTTGGTATGGGTTATTGTGTGCCTGATGCCATGATTGTTGTTCAATCCAGCGTGCCAGCACCCCATAACCAATCAAACACGGTGCAAGGGCAATATGTAAATCTAATAAATCACCCTGCTGACCCGCATCCAGCATATAACGTGTATAAGCAACATTGGCTTCGGCTTCAGGCAGATTATCAAGCTCCTGTTTGCTGATACCCCATTCTTTGCAGTACTGAACATGCAAATCCAATTCAACTTCAACAATTGCTTTCAGACTGGCTAAAGCCTGTCTTATCTCCAAAATATCATGGCTTTTGTATACCGCTAGACCCCATGCACGGGAAAACTGGATTAAAAAAAGATAGTCCTGCTTTAAATAATGCTGAAAACATGATTTATCTAAAATTCCCTTGCCAAGCTGCTGCACAAAATCATGCTGAATATAACGATTCCAGTCATCCTTGCAATATTCAATCAGTGATTCAAATGATGACATATGAGCTCCTTTAATAAATAATATATTAAGGAGTAATAAAACAGACTTATCTTTCAAAAAGCTTGTTTTATACTCCCTTCGGCGGCATTAACCGCATCAGGTTCAACGGGTGTAATCTCAGCCAATGGCACCCCGGATAAATTAACCAGCAAAGTATGAAAATTCTGTCAGGCTATCGTTAATAGCTGATACATAAAATAAAAATGTACCTTAATTTACATTTGGTTTCAATAAATATAAAATGATTTTTAATTTGTCGAAGATGTATGTTTATAGTAGACACATAAAATTCTTTACAGTACTACAGCAGAAATCTTTACACTTCTGGTTTCTCTTTCCAAAATGATTTTGAAAAGCAGCATAAAATGTTCAAAATTTTATGTCATTATCTAAAATTTATCAGAATCAGGTTTTGATATCGACTCAACCGATTTAAAGTTTTTTTCTGGTTATTTTTTATTCTTTTATAATAATTTATTTCTTCTATTTTATTCTACTTTTGTCCATAATCACTATCAGAATTCTGCCAGTAACTTCATTTGTTTAGCTTAATACTTGTTTTTTATTTGTATCACTGTTAATAAAACTTCTTTTACTTTGAATAAATTATCGGTTAAAGCATAAATTAAACTTAAAACCTAATAATCAACAAAATATGACTTCTTATCAAAATATGCTAATTATTTAAATAAATTTGGTCTTATAAAAGGAGGGTGTTTAACTATAATTCTTATTCGGCCTATAGAATAACTCAGTTATAAATCTGAATATGCGTAGTGCTTTAAATTGCCTACATCCTGTAGCGTCGGCCGATATAACTGAGTATTTCGTAGTTTCAACTGCTTTAGGCTACAAATGGCTAATTATTTTGTTGTGACAATTGACCTCGTAGTATGGTTAAAATATGCATAAAATAAGGTAAAGTTGGTATTTAAGATATTACCTATGGGACGTGATGGACAAATATATAGATTGCAGTTCCCATAGGTAATTTAAGATTATTATTATTTGTGCAAAGCAGAAATATGTTTTTAAAACAATTTGTCTCAGTAAAGACTAGTAGGATACTCTGCTTGCTAATACTATTTAATAAAAAACCATTTCATATTTTTTACTGACTATATTGTTGCAATTCTCTTCTTGCTTCAGCAATTTCTTTATACTCCGTGATTAACTGGTAGCAATCTGCTAGTTTTATTTTACCTCTGATTTCATAAGCATTTATTTTGATGTGTTTTTTTTGGGAATTATATATTATATCTGCATAGCAAAGTTTGATTTTACCTATTTGATAATTTGGGGAGAGAAAAAGTTCTAGCTGTGTGTGATAATTACTCTTTACATAATACAAAGATATTTGTTCCCAAGGAATGATTTTATCAAAACAGGGCAAGGCTAATCCTTGAGGTTTTAAAGTAAGTAATACTGAACCAATATATCTGTACATAATGTAGCAACGATATAAAAAGTACAGACTAAATGCAGAAAAAGTAATTACTGCCTTTAGCCGATCTGCATCATTACTTATACCTTTATAAAAGGCATAAGTTATAAAAATAAATATACTGGCAATTAATACTCTCATTATTAATCTGATTATTCCTCCTTGTTTAATGGTAATGATTTTCTGATGTTGATTAGCAATGTTTTTCAATTGATTGATGTTTTCTTCAGCTTTTTTGGGTACATATACCTTATATGCCGTTTGTAATTCATTCAATTCATGATTAAAAAGGTCCCGCAAAAGTGTGGTTGGGCTGATGCTAACAAGCAGGCCACACAGGTGGTTTAATTCACGATATTTAATGCATGAAAGTCTTCGCGCTAAACTCGGTTGGGTCTGACACGCAGACGATGGTTCCTCCAGTAGTTGCCTGAGCAGAGGTGTTTGTGTTTGTGCCACATACTGATTTACGTAATCTAAAGGTAAGTCAGTTGAGTGTGCTTTATAGTAATAATTTTTCAAAGCCTGATCAATTTGTGTTCGTAAAAGGTAGATTTTACTTATGGCTAAAGCTAAATGCTCTTTAGGTATCACTTTGATAGCTTGTAAATCACCTTTGTATATTAAAGAGTAATTCCATTTTCTAATTGCTTTGCTGAATGAATTATAGAAATAATTTGATAATAAGTACGCCGGAAATAAAATTTTAGAATCGGATAAAGTGGTGATGGTTCCGATTAATTTGTCAACTTGTTGGCTGATGTCTTCTGACAACGTCAAATCATTATTAGCAATGTGGTTTAATTTATGAGCAATCACACTACACAATTCTGGTAACGTAAAATAATTGATATAGGTACTATCCAAATATAAGGTATAACCGTTTAATTGTATTTCTTCTGGATAGAGAAAAGTTTCTTTTTCACTGACTCTTATACCGCCACCGATGCATAACACAATATTGTTTGGTATGGTATTTATCTCAAGCTTATGTGCAATTTGCGTTACAATCTTCCAAATTCTGGGATTGGTTTCTGGTGTGATAAGGATGCCGTTTAGTTCAGAAATTTCATTATTATGTTTTGTGAGATTTCTATTCAAGTCTGAGATGAATAATCCAATACATATAACCAGAGCACCAATGATATGAATTGTTCTTTCCCCATCTGTAAAAATAAACAGACTGCATGAAAAAGACAAGATTAGGGAGGTTGGCAATACTAAAAGAATCAGCCGCATCTTTTTTGAAACTTTGCTGAAATTAGCGTGCAGCTGTTTTGCCGATTTGCCGGCTTGCCTGCCCAGACGTTGAATGCTAAATAAAGCTAATATACCACTAAACAAACATATGCCCCCGCTTAGCATACCGCCTAGGGCAAACGGTCTATCATATTTAAGTGAAAAATTATTTCTCTTAATTTCTTGGCTGATTTTACATATTTTACTTTCTTTTTCATGGCCTTCAGGCTGATTATCTATTTCTAGCAGCTGCAATGAAAGTTGTATATTTTGTTGCTCAAGGTTGTTCAGTTCATGCGCGGAAGGATACAAATATAGGCTTAGGCGAATACTAATAAGAGGTAATAAAATAATTAAAAAAAAAGACCAATTTTTTGTCTAAGCGAAAATTTGGGTGAATCGGTACTATGTTCCAATGAAGTCACCATATGTCAATTTGATAGCAAGATAGATTGTTAGCATTAATATCAGATAATGCTAATTTCAATTGGATTATTTTACTTTAATATTCACAATATTACAATTAACAGCAGTATGTTTAGTAAATAGTGTTATATTTAATTTATTCTTTTAAATTTTATAATCGTAGCTGCGCTCTTGTTGTCGGCTTGAATATCGAATGTATGCCATCGGGCTTGGTAAAAAGTATAAAGTGATTTTATGCAGAATGGTTTCTCTGTGCATGAAAATGAATCTTGCCTGACCCAGAACTCAGACACCGGTGTGGTCGTATACTTAGCGCCAAAGAAAGATTAATATTACAAAAATATACAATGGTTTTATTTAATCATATATTTTTCAATTTCTTATATTAAAGCATGCTTAGCTGTATTTAGGTGTGAAACCGCTATATGCAGCATTATGCAACATGATCTCCACCAAGACGTGTGTTAATATGACTGTAAATTAATAAGAATAATTCCCATTTCCACTTGTATAAAAGAATCATTATTGATTACAATGCGCCATCTTTGCATTAATTTTTGTCAAAAGGGGTTAACTTTATATGTGTCGCTCACCCAAGATAATTGCGCTAGCTGTAACCTGTATCGGCTTCC
The DNA here is from genome assembly GCF_050310315.1 of Snodgrassella sp. CS2. Taxonomy (NCBI): domain Bacteria; kingdom Pseudomonadati; phylum Pseudomonadota; class Betaproteobacteria; order Neisseriales; family Neisseriaceae; genus Snodgrassella; species Snodgrassella sp. CS2. The sequence continues at coordinate 23,007 of NZ_JBNPBA010000007.1, forward strand.
CTGCAGCTGTTTATGCGGAGGGCGAGGCTCATTTGCCCACGATTAATGTTGAGGCTAAACGGGCTACTCCCAGTGTGTTTAAGGATACGACCGTTAAGGCTGAAACCATTGAAAAACATGGAGCGGTAGATTTAAAAACGGCACTGAAAGACATACCCGGAGTGGAGGTACTAGATACGCAGGGTACGCGGCAAGGAAATGACAGCGTGAATATTCGCGGGCTAAGTGGCAACCGGATCAGTATGACGATTGACGGTATTGATTTGCCTGAAGCGAATGAAATGAAGCATACAGGACAATATGCTATTTTCGGGCGGGGTAATTTTATGGATGTTTCTGCACTCAGTAGTGTGGATATCAGTAAAAATGCCCGCGGATTTGGTTTAGGAGGTGCTGTAGCCATGCATACTCTGACACCGGGCGAAATTTTACAGGGTGAGGATAAGGGCGGCTATATTGATACTCAGTATAACAGTGTCGATAAATCTACGGCAGTGACAGGAGCCGGTGCGCTGAGAAGTGGCAACTGGCGCGGCATGGTGTTGGGCACTTATCGCAAAGGTGATGAGGTGGATAACCGTGGTAATGTCGGTGGCCGTGGCGCATTACGTACCAAATCTGACCCAGTCGATCACAATAGCCGCTATTTCTTGACTAAGCATGAATTTGATATCAATGATAAAAACACCTTGAGTTTTACGGCAGAGTACCTAAACCGCAATCAGTGGACTGATTCTTTATCACAGGCTAATAGCTCCTATACGGATGTACGGGGCGTAGATGATAATAAGAAAACTCGATTTTCACTCGGGCATGAATATCATAGTGACGACGGGCTGATTCATTCAGGTAAAACACAGATTTACTGGCAGCAGACTAAAACCGACTCCACTACGCATCGAGATTATGTTAAAGGCTGTACCAGCATGATTCCTGACCAGAATAATCGCTGTGTATTCGACTTTACCAATAAAGATAAAGTGTGGGGGCTGACAAGCGACTGGTCATCACATTTTGATGGTGCTCAGCTGATGCAGGACTGGCGCTATGGTTTGAATGTGGCTCATCATGAACTGACAAGCGACTGGCAAGGCTATTATGCTCGTTCAAAACCTAATGCAGATAATAAAACCATACGAGCCAGTATTTATGTAGACGGAGATCTGCAATGGGGTAACCTGATTGTTAGCCCGGGATTATCTGCGTCTTACTATCATATGAAACCCGATTCAAGGGGATTTGTTACCGGTATCAACAATGAAATTGGTGAATTACGAAAAAAACATCAAAGTGCGCTGACACCGCGTCTGGGCATTGCTTACCGCTTTGATCCACTATTGGTACCCTATTTCCAGTATGCTCGTGGCTTTAATGCTCCTTCTTCACAGCAACTGGCTTCTTCATGGAACCCAGGCAGCTATAGCTCATGGGGCAATCCGAATCTAAAGGCCGAAACCGCTAATAATTTTGAGCTGGGGTTGCGCGGTAAAAATGATGTGTTTGAATATGGCATTGCGGGATTTGATAATCACTATAAAAACTTCATTGATTACGTGAATATCTCTGGACAGGTAAAAATCCCAGCTGATGCAGTATGGAGCCGCCCTGGCAGTACGCAGACGCTAGTATTGCAGGCGCAGAACTTTAGTAAAGCGCATATTTATGGTGGTGAGGCTTATGCACGTTGGAAATTTGCTCCAGACTGGAAGGTAAATGGATCATTGGCGTATTCGCGTGGGTCTATCCGGCAGGAAGGTGTGGATCAACCACTGAATTCGGTAATGCCGGTTAAGCTGAAGCTGGGTCTGGCCTATGATAAGGAAGTCTGGGGTGCTAATGTGGATTTCACTTATGTAGCCAAAAAAGACAATAGCGATATACAAGACGTACCCAAAGGAACAAGCTATTACAACCCATCCAGAAATTATGCATTGGTTGATCTGGGCGGCTTCTGGAAACCTACTAAGCACTTGAGTTTCCATGCCGGTATAAACAATGTATTTAATAAGAAATACTGGAACTGGGCAGATATCGCCTACATGATGCCAAATGTCAACAGCCAGTCTGGTACTTCCGGTCAGAGCGATGGTAATGCCAGCAAATTGACCAAAGATAATGCTGATTTCTATTCAGCTCCAGGACGGACGTTTAATGTTGGATTGCGCTACACATTTTAAGTCACTACTACCAATAAAAACTTTGTAAAGGAACGAACATGAGCTTATGGCAACAATATCAGGATAAGAAAGCAACCATCGAGGGAGGAATGTATTTCCCGCGTCAGGCTGCTGCTGATTTGGGTGTAAGTGAAGGTGCTTTAATGGCGGATGCGCCTGATTCAATTTATCTGGGTAACCAGATTCGTGAACTGGTACTGAAGCTGGAAACTTTAGGCGAAGTATTGAGCGTGGTGCGTAACGATGCTGCTGTACATGAAAAAATCGGCGTATATGAGCATGTTACGCTCACGGCGCGTAGCGGGCTGGCTTTGAATGTGGGTGGTTTGGATTTGCGTTTTTTCCTGCACAACTGGCATCATGCCCTAGCCACTACTGTGACTATCGGCGACAAAACCATGCGCTCTATTCAGTTTTATGATGAATATGGTATGAATATCGAAAAGGTATTTATGCGGGATGATACTAGATTGGCCGCATGGCAGGCTTTGATTGATGAATTTAAAACCAATGGTAAGCCCGAATTTTTACCTGCACCAGAAGTGAATGTTACCGTGCCTGAACCGTTATCTCCAGAACGGGAGCAGGCTTTTCAGGAACGCTGGAATGAACTGAAAGATGTTCACCATTTCGGCGGTTTACTGGAAACATTCAAAATAGACCGGCAACAGTCTTATCGTCATGCGCCAGCCGGATGTACTAAACTGGTCGATCGCAGTGTTTGGGAACAGGTTCTGAATCATGTACAGGCCAGTAAACAGGAAATTATGATTTTTGTTGGTAACCGTGGACTGGTACAAATTCAGACCGGTAAATTGCATAATGTTGTGCGTTCACATGGGTATCTGAATGTACTGGATGCTAAAGTACCGGAAGAAGGTTTTGATTTACATCTGCGTGATACAGATATTGTGGAAACATGGGTAGTGCGTCGCCCGATTAGTGAAGGTTATGTAACCTGCATTGAAGGTTTCGATAAAAATCGTCAGACAGTGGTACAGATTTTCGGCCGCCGCGAAGAGGGTAATGATGAAATGCAATCTTGGCATCAGCTTATGGATAGTCTGCTAGCTGGCTAATAAATTGCTCGGGCAGGCAGGCATTAAATATGAGTATGAATCAATCCATATACAGAAATAAGTTTACCTGCCCATGTACTGCTTGTAATCAGAAGGGTAAATCATGAAAAAATTACTGTTGGCAGCGGCAATGTGCGCTGCTTTTCCGTTTGCATTTGCTGCCCGTATAGTGACACTGACTCCAGACGTAGCCGATGTTGTGGTTGAATTGGGCGGAGCTAAGGAAATAGTTGGCAGAGAAATGGCCTCAACCAATCCGGCCTTAAAAAATGTACCTAGTATCGGTTTGTTTCACGGGCTGAGCGTGGAGCCAATTGCGGCTAAAAAACCTACACTCGTTCTGGGTTCATGGATGGCACAGCCCGCCAGTATTTATGCCAATTTAAATCGAGTAGGGGTTAAAGCAATCAATGTTGCGCCCAAAGATGATTTAAACGGCTATGCTGCTGGTATTCGGCAGATTGGCCAACTGATTGGAAAAAACAAAGAAGCTAACGCTTTGGCTGACCGCTGGCTGAGTCAGGTAAAGCAGATGCCAAAAACCGGTAAACGCTATCTGATAAGCTACGATGGACGCTTTGTATCCGGACGTAATACCGCAGCAGATGAGCTGATTAAAAGAGCTGGCGGAGTGAATGCAGCTGCGGCGATTGAAGGTATGAAGCCGATGTCGCGAGAAGCTTGGCTAGCAGCAAAACCGGATATTATTTTGATTGCAGACCGTAATCAGAAACTGGTTGGTGGAGTACAGGGATTAACTAAACGGCCGGAAATTGCAGCTTCTCCCGCAGCTAAAAAGCAGAAAATCTTTTTCCTGCCTTCTAATGACCTTTTTCGTTACGGCCTGAATACGCCGCAAGTGATTCCTAAACTTTATCAACTGGCACAATAATTATGATGCAAGTGCAGCAAACGGCCAGCACACCTGACTCAATGATTGTCAGGGATGTGTTCTGGCCTAAATTAGTTTGGTTTATCGCTGCTGTGACATTCAGCCTGCTTCTGAGCTGGTTTTGCCTCGGGCTAGGCATGGGTGGCTGGCAATGGCCGCAGTCTCTGGATGAAACCACCCTTGGTATCCGACTGCCGCGGGTTCTGGTGGCGCTGATTGTAGGTACCGCATTGTCTGCTTCCGGCGCAGCATTACAGGCCTTATTTGATAATCCGCTGGCAGATCCAAGTCTGATTGGTACTTCAGGCGGTGCCGCACTCGGGGTAATAGCCGTGTTGGCTTTTGGTTGGGGTGCAGTAACGGTACCTTTAGCGGCTTTTATCGGTGCACTTTTGGTCTGCTTGCTGATACTGACGGTACATCGTCTGCTTGGCGGCGGTACACTGGGTTTGCTGGTAATGGGTTTTGTAATCAGTGCTTTTTGTGGCGCGCTGGTGAGCCTAATTTTGTTTATGTCGGATGATATGGTGCTACGTAGTGCTACTAACTGGCTGGCCGGCAGTTTGGCTGAATCAGGATTTACTTCACCTTGGTATGCGCTGGCAGTGATGGTGCTGGGTTTGGGCTTACTGGTGGTGGTCGGGCGTCGGCTGGATATTTTAATGCTGGGCGAAGAAACTGCTATTAGTATGGGTGTGGCGGTAGGCAGTACCCGTATGTGGACTGTGGTCGGCGCCGCACTACTAACAGGAGCCGCAGTTTCACTGGCCGGTATTATTGGTTTTCTGGGTATGATGGTACCGAATGTGGTGGCTCGCAGCCGCGGTGGCAGTAGGCGTCGGATTATGGTGTTGTCAGCCTGGTTGGGTGCCATATTTTTATTATTGGTAGACAGTGTCGCTCGATGGCTAAGTTATCCGGTGGATTTACCAGTAGGTATTGTGATTGCTTTACTGGGCGGACCGTTTTTCCTGTGGCTGTTTTTACAGCCGTTACGGCGTTAGGAACAAAATATGGAAAATTTGTTTACTGTGCGTAATGTGCAGGTGCAGCCACGCGGCCGCTGCATTTTATCAGTGCCACATCTGGATATACCGGCAAATCGACATACCAGCATTATTGGGCCAAATGGTGCAGGTAAATCTACACTGCTGCGCGCATTGTTAGGTTTGCATGGAGCAGGAGTAACTGTACACGGTGAATCCGTAAGCAGTCATTTAAAACGTGGCCAGATTGCATGGGTAGGTCAGCATGGACAATATAGTTTGCCGCTGACGGTCACAGAATATGTTCAGCTTGGTTGTTATCCACACAGTGGCTGGTTTAAAAAAGCTCAGGCACCGGTTGAAAAATTACATCATTTGCTAGAGGTATTCGATTTGCGGGCACTGGCGCAGCAACGGATTGGCAGCTTATCTGGCGGAGAACAGCAGCGTGCCAATGTGGTACGAGCATTACTGCAAAATGCACCGGTATTATTACTAGATGAACCGTGTAATCATCTGGATATTCGTCATCAGCACCGTTTAATGCATTATCTGCACGAGCATCATGCCGATTTTTCGGTGGTAATGGTGTTGCATGATCTGACGATGGCTGCAAATCATTCAGACTATATTGTGCTGATGAATGAAGGCCAGATAGTGGTTTCAGGTACACCTGAAAATGTGATGCAGTCCGATATACTCAGTGAGGTGTATCAATGGCCGATCCGCCGCATCGAAGAAGAAGGGAAAATGTTTTTCCGTATGGCACATCATCCGGTGCAATCAGCCGCTGCCTGAGAACAATAAATCTTATTTTAACTCTTTAGGAAACAAAAAATTAAATCATGCTCTGAACTGCTTGATTACATAAAGGTTGCTTTTGGTTTGGAAAAATTTTTTAAATCATATGTTTGAGAAAAGGGATAGATATTGGTATGGAAAAATCCATAGAAAGTTATGAACAGCTTCAGCTAGGATGAATACAATTAACTAGGATGAATACAATTAACTAGGATGAATACAATTAATATGATTGTAGAATGATTCTCTAAAAAGCATATCAAATATAAATGCTGTTTGCCTAACTGCTTGAATCTTTTGAGTGAAAAAAATTATTTGAATTGGATTAAAAGAGTTTTGAAATAGCTATAATTTAAAATATTATATATATTATTCATTTGGTTAACTTTTAAGATTGGTGTATAAGCCTAGGGTGGTTTTGACGTAGAGAATACATTTATCACGTACTGATGAAAGTGTAAAAAAATTCCGGTATAGTGTATGACACAAATATCTATTTATATTGAATCAGGAATATTATATGCACAACGCCATGCGTAAATTTTTACTGGGCTCTGTGGTTGCGGTGGCGCTTGCTGCCTGTGGCGGAGAATCCGCTTCCGGCACAGCTTCTGACTCAACTGAGCGCAATGGTAAAACAGTGGTTATGGGACTGGATGATAGCTTTCCGCCTATGGGTTTTCGTAACGAAAAAAATGAGCTGGTGGGTTTTGACATTGATATGGCACGTGAAGCAGCCAAACGTGCCGGTCTGACTGTAGAGCTGAAACCGATTGACTGGAGTGCCAAAGAATCTGAGCTCAATAGTAAGCGTGTAGATATGTTATGGAATGGGTTGACTATTACTCCACAGCGGCAGCAGCAGTTATTATTGTCTAAGCCGTATATGGATAATCATCAGATTATTGTGGTTCGTCCTGATGGTGGTATTAATACCAAAGCTGATCTGGCCGGCAAAGTTGTCGGCGTACAGGATGGCAGCAGTGCGGTTGATGCTGTGGAAGCAGAACCGAATGTGGCCAAATCATTCAAAGAATTGAAAAAATATGCGGATAATGTGACAGCTTTAATGGATGTTTCAGCCAAAAGAGTAGATGCTTTGGTGGTGGATGAAGTGGTTGGCCGTTATTATGTATCCAAAAAGCCTAATGAATACAAAGTGCTGAGTGATAACTTTGGCACAGAGCAATACGCAGTGGCTTTCCGAAAAAATGATCAGGCATTGGAACAGAAAATTCAGAGTGCCTTGGATAGTATGAAAGTCGATGGTACATCTGCTAAAATTGCAACTAAATGGTTCGGTAAAGACATCGTCAAATAAATGTTGTCTTTGCCTTGGAATCAACGCTGCCTGAATACAGTTTGTTCAGGCAGCGTTATTGTTGTTTTAAGGAATACACATGAACTATGTGTTCAATATGTTGCCTGAATTATGGACTGGGGCAAAAATTACCCTGAGTCTGTTTGCTATTACCCTGTTGCTGTCTATTCCATTGGGGCTGGTACTGGCGCTATTGCGCTTATCCGGTGTCAAGGTACTAGATTACCTTGTTAATTTTTACATCTGGGTGATGCGTGGCACGCCGTTGATGTTGCAAATCTTCTTTATTTATTTTGCTCTGCCGGCTGTCAATATTTTGCTGCCTGCCTACACCACTGCGATTGTTGCATTTGTGCTGAACTATGCAGCCTATTTTGCCGAGATTTTCCGTGCCGGTATTCAGGGTGTAGGTAAAGGGCAGTATGAGGCGGCAAAAACATTGGGTATGAGTTATGGCCAGACCATGCGCCGCATTGTGTTGCCTCAGATGTGGAAAAAAATCTTACCGCCACTGAGTAATGAAACCATTACGTTGGTTAAGGATACTTCGCTGGTGTATGTGTTGGCATTACAGGATGTAATGCGGGTTACTTATCAGCTGGTACAGCGTGAATTTAATCTGATGCCGTTTTTTGTAGCGGCTGCATTCTATCTGATTATGACCCTGATTCTGACCTGGGGATTCCAGAAAGCGGAGAAGCGCTATGCACGCTACGATGACTAATTTGATGATAGACGCTCGGGGCATTTATAAGGCCTTTGGAAATGTAGAAGTGCTTAAAGGCGTGGATATACAGGTGGCACGTTCAGAAGTGGTGGCTATCATCGGTTCTTCTGGTTCTGGTAAGTCTACTTTGCTGAGGTGTCTGAATTATCTGGAAAAAATAGATGCTGGTAGCATTGCTATTGAAAATGATTTTCTGGTACAGAATAATATTCACAACCGTGCTCATTATGCGCCTGAACGTACAATAAAAAATATCTGTGCCCGTATGGGAATGGTGTTTCAGCAGTTTAATCTTTTTCCGCACATGACGGTGTTACAGAACGTGATTGAAGCACCGATTACGGTGAAAAAATTGAAACGTGACGAAATTGTGCCATTGGCACAAGAACTGTTGCGTAAAGTAGGTTTAGAAAACAAACAGGATTGTTATCCGTCACAGTTATCGGGTGGGCAAAAACAGCGTGTGGCCATTGCCCGTGCACTGGCGATGCAGCCACAAATTATGCTGTTTGATGAGCCAACCTCAGCGCTTGATCCTGAATTAACCGGTGAAGTTTTAAAAACCATGCAGCAGCTGGCTGAAGACAAAATGACTATGGTGGTGGTCACCCATGAAATGGGTTTTGCGCGTGAAGTAGCTAACCAAGTGCTGTTTATGGACAAAGGTGTAATTGTAGAGTCTGGTGAAGCCAGCAGTTTTTTCGCTAATCCCCAACATGCAAGGACACAGGCGTTTTTAAGCTCGATGTTGAAATAATTACGCGTTAAATCTGGTGTGTATGAGAGGTGTTAAATTTTTGCGAGTGTATCTAACATCTCTTTAGTTTAAATTATCTGCTTGATTATTTGTTTTCATGCATAAAATCAAAAAGCAGGTTTGATCCATAACTGATGATTTTTTTGATCTATTCGGACACTGTATTTTTGCAGAAAATCTACGCCGAGCAAGCCGTCGGATTCGAATTCTGCCGGCATGCCATCCATAATGGCGGCACGAACAGGAATTTTTCGGATGGTTGGGTTGTCCGGGTAGATTTTAACTGTCATGGGATAACCACGTTTATTCAAACGCAGAGTTGTTTTTTCCGTATTGTCAGTGGTTATTTTTTTGCTATTACTGAGTTTTTCCGACCTTGATGTGCCTTTAAGAAAAGACATTGATGCTCCGGTATCAAGAATCAGGTTATATGTCTTTTTCTGGTCGGTAAATTTGATAACCATGCCTTCTTTCGGATGTATTTTATAAGGAAAAACTGTCCATTGGTGGCTTAATCGGTTTGGGTTGTTTCTATCATCAATAATTATTTTTCTGTGAGCTATATCCAGTGTCAGGATGTGATCTTGAAAAAGTGTTAACCCGACTACAGGTATGCTTTCATCTGGCACAGGCGGTTTTTTCTGTTCTGGATTGCTGGAATAATTCCAACCCCAAGGATTTAATTCCATCGCTTCAATGTTTTGGAATTCGAGTCCGTTAATATTCAGATGTTTGATCAGAAATTGATCTGATTCTTTAATTTTTCCGCTTAAATCCAAGCTTTTGTTTGTAGTTGGTATTTGGATTGTTTCTGGAAGCTGTTTTAAAGTGTTGAGTGGTAAATGCAGTGCCGTCTGAGAGCCTGTATCAAGAATAAATTTTTCTGGTTTGCCGTTGATTTTTAATACAACTTCGGGAATATTAATATCTTTGATGAAAGTAAGCGGTAATTGAATTTCTTGAGCTAGAGCAGTTTTGGTGATGGCTAGAATGACCAGACTTGTAAAACATTTTAAACGCATGTTTTTCCTCTTTCTAAAATAATGAATATATTTAATATGATTTGTTTATATTATATTCATAGCTTATTTGGCAGAATCAAATTGTAGCAATAATGAATGAATCTATTTAATTTTTTATTAGTGAGAAAAGAATAAAGGGAGATGATAAGAAAAAACTAGATAATATCAGGTATTTTTTCAATAAAAACCGTCTGATTAATTTCTGTCAGACGGTTTTTATACGAATAATTTATTCTGCGTCGACGGATTTGGCTACCGTTACCATAGCTGGACGCAATACGCGGTCTGATAAGGTATATCCTTTTTTCATTACTGAAACTACAGTATTGGGTTCCTGTTCACTTTCAACGCTTTGCAAAGCCTGATGACGATGCGGGTCAAGTTTGTCGCCAGCTTTGGGATCGATTTCTTTGACATTGGATTGATCAAAAGCTTTTTGTAGTTCGGTAAGGGTCATTTGTACACCCATTTTAAGGGCATCAAAGTTGCCGCTCTGATCTTGCAGAGCCATTTCCAGATAGTCTTTAACGGGCAGCATTGCAGTGGCAAATTTCTGACCGGCAAATTTATGGGCACTTTCCAATTCTTCCTGATGGCGCCGGCGCAGATTCTGCTCAGTGGCCAATGAACGCAGTTGTTCATCTTTAAGCTGGCCTTCTAGCTCGTTGATGCGTTCTTGCAAATCTTCAATGGTGGCCTCTGGCGCAATAATTGGTTCGGTGTTTTCGGTGTTCTCGTTTACCTGAGTTTCGTTTTCGGTGTTGTTTTCCGGTTGCATATTTTTTCCTCTGCAAAAAGGTGAATTATTTAATTAAATTGGGTCGTGATACTGCTATTTCAAGCCAGTAGTACTAGTTTATGACGGATTTTGCTCTGAGTTGGCTATATTGCTGTTTTGTAATCTATATTACCTTTTGTTTTTCCAGTTTTTTATTTAAATACTTTATTCAGCTCAGAAATGCAAACTAAGGAAATACCGATGATGAATATTTATAAAGCTGAACAGTAATTAAGACAAAGGTGTATTGTTTGCGCTGGTTTTTGCTTCAGCCTGTATTCCGTAATCCCTGAGCAATGCCGTTAATGGTTAGGTGGATGAGCTGGAGTAGCTCGCTGTTATCTGGTTGATGACGTAGTTGTTGCAACAGATGTATCTGAAGCCAATTTAGGGCGTTTAGGTAGGGGATACGCAAGGCAAGTGAGCGTGCGAGTGTTCGGTTGTCACTTAAGTAACGCTGGCGTTGCAGAATGCTAAGTAGTGCTTGTTTGCTACGCTCAAATTCATCAGCCAGCATGCTGTAAATAGTGTGGGCAGCTTCTTGATTGCTAGCCAGATTAACATAAGCCCGGGCAATGGTGAGGTCGGCTTTGGCCATTACTTGATCCATGTTGGAAAGCATGGTCTGGAAAAAAGGGCTGTGTTGTGCTTGCTGTTGCAATCGTTGCAGATTGGCGCTGTCCTGATTAATTAGTTCGGTGACCGCGCTGCCGAATCCATACCATGCTGGTAGCATGAGGCGATTCTGTGTCCATGAGAATACCCATGGAATGGCGCGTAAATCCTGAATTCTTGCCAGTGTTTTACGGCTGGCAGGACGGCTGCCGATATTGAGGCTGGCAATTTCTTGTATTGGGCTTGTTTGTAAAAAATATTCTATGAAACCGGGGCAGGTAATTAGTTTGCGATAGTGTCTGAATGCACTAGCCGATAAGGTATCCATGATTTGGTTATCCGGCTCGCTGTTCTGAGGGGGCAGTAGGGTGGCTTCAAGTGTGGCGGCAACCAGCGCTTCCAGATTGCGTTCGGCATTGGTGGGATCAGCATATTTGGCGGTAATCACCTCTCCTTGCTCGGTAATGCGTATTTGTCCGGCTACGCTGCCTGCAGGCTGAGCCATGATGGCGTCGAAAGAAGGGCCGCCGCCACGACCTACGCTGCCACCGCGACCATGAAATAGACGTAGGCGGATATGATGGTGAGCAAACAGTTTGACTAGCTGGGACTCCGCCAGATACAGGGACCACTGACTGGTCACATAACCGCCATCTTTGTTGCTGTCGGAATATCCGAGCATGATTTCCTGCAAATTGTTGCGGCTGTATAGAAATGCGCGATACCAGGGCAGGCTAAACAGTTTGTCCATAATATCTACGCTTTTCTGCAAGGCATCAATGGTTTCAAATAAGGGAACGATGTTGATGCGGCTGCTGGGTTTTTCATTGTTGATGCTCAGCAGACCAGTTTCTTTCAGCAGTAAGGCAACTACGAGTATGTCGCTGACACTTTCCGCATTCGAAATGATGCATTGATTAATGGCCGTTTCACCGTAATCATTTTTGATGCGGGCAGCCGTTTGAAAAATAGTCAGTTCACGCATGGCATCGTTGCTGTACTGAATGTAAGGACTGTACAGCGGGCGTTGAGTGCTCAGTTCGCGTATTAATACTCGTTGTTTGGCTGCTTCACTCAGTGTTTTAAAATCTTCCAAATCAGCATGAGCAAATAATTCAGTCACTACCTCTGTGTGTTTGGCCGCATGCTGACGCAGGTCTACTGACATTAAATGAAAGCCAAATAAAGAAACTGAACGAATCAGATCTGCCAGTTTGCCCTCACTGAGCAGGGCACTGCCATTTTCCTGTAAGGATCTGGCTAGATGATTAAGCTCTTGCAGAAATTCCTCTGACTGTCGATAGAATGGTAAGCAGTAATGCTGATTGTACGGTTGTAAACCGAGTTGTTGCTCGGTAGCACTAAGGCGAGTCTGTATATAAGCGATGGCGCGACGATACGGCTCTTCCTTGTGGGCGGTTGCGGTATCTGGTGACAGTTCTGCCATGTGTAGTACGCTGGTATTTACCTGAACACGGCGGGAAGATAGTGGCAATAGCTGATGCAGTTCATTCAGACACTGGTGGTAATGTTGAAATAAAGCTTTGGCCTGAAAGGAAAATGCTTCCTGTAATGTATCTGCATTTACATATGGATTGCCATCGCGATCACCTCCTACCCAGCCACCAATGGTGATTACATTAGGAAGGCTGACATCCGGATAGATACTGGTAAGCTGGCATTGTAGTTTACGGTAAAGTGCGGGTACGGCTTTAAAAAAACTTAATGGAAAATAGTTGATACTGTTGTAAATTTCATCGCTTACGCTGATCTGAAAATGACGGGTTTCGTCGGTTTGCCAAAGAGCCAGCATAATGGCTTCAGCCTGCTGTTGCAGTTGTTCGCTGTTGGGATGTTGCTGATGGTTGCGTTCATTGAGAATGCTGCGGATATGGCGGTGAAAGCACAAAATACATTGTCGTTGTACTTCGGTAGGGTGGGCAGTTAGTACAGCACTGATGCTGGTCTGTTGTAAGGATGTTTCCAATTCTGTGGTAGGTATTTGTTGCTGGCGAATCTGCTGTACAACATGATTAAAGCTGGTACGTCCGGAATGTTGACTGTTTTGTTCATATGTTTGACGCCGCCGTTCATGATGTACATCTTCTGCAATATTCAATACTTGTGCAAACAGACTACATGCGCGGATGAGATCTTGCTGCTGCCGCAAGTCAAGCGATGGCAGAGCTTGCTGGATGGTTATCTGCGGTTCTTTGCCGTCGATAAGCTCGCTTAATACTGTTTGTACGGCTACGGTGGTTTCGTGAGCCAGCATATTCAATAATGCTTGGATCAGAAAGCTGATGTCAGCCGACAAGGGTGCATCTTTTTGTTCATCCAGAAGAGAAGCTGGCATTGTGTTCTCGCTATTGTAGATTGATATGTTTATGTTGAATAACTGTCTGCATGATATTACGTGGTGCAGGTGTCAGCAATACTGCTTTTCTGATAATGGGTTATAACTGTGACTTATTAAGTTACAAAAATATATTCTTTCTCATTTGTCTGTACGGCCTTTTATATTGTTGGCTGCCTATTGCAGAGCAGAATGCGGTAGTCTTTGTTGTTTTGTTCTGTTTGTCATTTTTAGCCACGTTATTGTAGGTATTTAGCCTAAATAGGACTGATTTCAATTTACCGGTATATTTTTCTTTAATGTTGCCGGTAATGTTTATAGCAGTCGGGCATATGGGAGAAAAATTATGCTGTTAATGAAACAGCCATCTGTATTGCCCGGATTCTCTCTTAGTCTGGGTGTAAGTGTACTAGCGCTGTCATTACTGGTGTTATTGCCTTTTGCCATGCTGGTGTGGACTGTGACTGATTTGGGCTGGTCTGGCTTTATACGAGTGATTTCTGAGCCACGCACACTTGCAGCTGTGTGGCTCACTCTGAAAATGTCATTACTGGCTATGCTAGCCAGTGTGCTGCTAGGAACTTTAGTTGCTTGGGTACTGGTACGCTATCAGTTCTGGGGCAAGGATATGGTTAATGCATTAGTCGATTTGCCTTTTGCTTTACCAACAGCAGTAACGGGGGTGGCGCTGGCTACTTTATATGCTCCTACAGGCTGGATAGGCAGAATATTTACCAATATGGGCTTACAGGTAGCTTTTACCCCCACAGGTATTTGGCTGGCTTTATTGCTGGTTAGCTTGCCGTTTGTGGTACGGGCAGTACAGCCTGTGCTGGCTGAATTATCGGGCGAATATGAAGAGGCCGCAGCAATTCTAGGCGCATCCAGATTCACTATAGTGTTTCGGGTATTATTGCCGGAAGTATTGCCAGCACTGGTGATGGGGGCAGGAATGGCATTTGCAAGGGCAACGGGGGAATATGGTTCTGTCATTTTTATTGCAGGTAATGTACCTTTTAAATCAGAAATTCTGCCGCTCATTATTGTTAGTAAATTTGAGCTTTTTGATTTACCGGCCGCAGCGGCTGTGGCGCTGTTTATGTTGATAATATCTTTTGTTATTTTATTAACACTAAATTTATGGCAATGGCGTTTAAGCAGTCGTACACAGGGGCGCTACTGATGAGTATCGTGAAGACCAATGTCTTGCTCACTGAGCCAAAATGGTTGCGTTATTTACTTATTGGCATAACTTTATTGTGTCTGAGTGTATTGCTGCTTCTACCCTTATTATCCGTATTTAGTTATGCGCTGGCAAAGGGCTGGGAACTATATATGGCTGCTTTGCTGGATGATGAAGCTCTGGCTGCCATGCGTTTGTCACTGTTGATTACCCTGATTGTGGTACCGATTAATGTGGTATTGGGTGTGGCTATGGCATGGCTGTTAACCCATTTTACATTTCGGGGTAAGCAGTTGTGGACAACATTACTGGATCTACCATTCGCTGTTTCTCCAGTTGTGGCTGGTCTGATGTTTGTATTGTTGTTTGGCAGCAATAGCTGGCTTGGAAGCTGGATGGAAGCGCATGGTGTGCAAGTTATCTTTGCTATTCCCGGCATGATATTGGCTACTTTGTTCGTTACTTTTCCGTTTGTGGCGCGGGAATTAATTCCATTAATGCAGGCTCAGGGTAGTAGTGAAGAGCAGGCAGCACTGATACTCGGTGCCAGTGGTTGGCAGATGTTTTGGCGTGTCACGTTACCGAATCTGAAATGGGCGCTGGTATACGGCATTATCCTGACAAATGCTCGTGCAATGGGAGAGTTTGGCGCAGTAAGTATGGTTTCCGGACATATTCGTGGCGAAACCAATACTATGCCGCTGCTGGTAGAGATGATGTACAACGAATACAACATGGTAGGTGCGTTTGCTGTATCCAGCCTTTTGGCCTTACTGGCCTTATGTACACTACTGTTGCAAAAGTATCTCGACTGGCGCCAGACACGTATGTATAGGGATGCACAACGTGCACGTATAGCAGTAACCAATTAAACAGTCAGGTACATAGCATTGAGTAGCGATTATGAGTATCCGTATCCAGCATTTGAATAAATCTTATGGCGAATATCCTGCCTTACAGGATATCAATCTACAGGTGCCTAATGGTTCATTAACTGCTTTACTGGGACCTTCAGGTTGTGGCAAAACCACGTTGCTGCGTATCATTGCGGGGTTGGAATATGCAGATTCCGGTGAACTTTTTTTCGGGGATGAGGAGGTCAGCAATCTGCATGTACGGGAACGGCGGGTAGGCTTTATGTTTCAGCATTATGCGCTGTTTCGCCATATGACTGTGTTTGAAAATGTTGCTTTCGGATTGAAAGTAATGCCCCGACGTATACGCCCCGATAAAGATGAAATAGCAGCACGAGTGGAAGAGTTATTAAAGCTGGTACAGCTGGAATGGCTGGCTAAAGTGTACCCGCAGCAATTATCCGGCGGCCAACGTCAACGTATTGCACTGGCACGTGCTCTGGCTACCAAACCAAAATTGCTGTTGCTAGATGAACCTTTTGGTGCACTGGATGCTAAGGTACGTAAGGAATTGCGCCAGTGGCTGGTAGAAATACATCATCAATTGGGTATTACCAGTGTGCTGGTCACTCATGATCAGGAAGAGGCGCTGGAAATGGCTGATCAGATTGTGGTGATGAATCAGGGCAAAATCGAGCAAAGCGGTGCAGCAGCTTCTTTGTATGATCATCCTGAAAATGTTTTTGTGACGGAGTTTTTGGGTGAAGTAAATGTATTTGAAGATGCTTGTATCGAACAGGGGCAATTGTGTCTAGGGCACTATCGTGAACCTGTCACCACTGGTGAGCGGACACGCCAGAATGTAACTGTCTATGTGCGTCCGCAAGAAATACAAATATTAACGGAAAACCAAAGTAATGTCATAGATTCAGCTATAGTGGAAGAAATACATATTATTGGTGCACAAATAAGATTATGGCTGTGCCGTTATAATAATAAACAGCGAGTTCAAGTGTGGCTCTCTCCGGCTGAATTCCGTACACTGAATTTGCAACCAGAACAGATAGTCTGGTTTAAACCGCTACGCTTGACCATGTTTAGACTGCCAGAAATGGTGGATTTTATGATTTAAAGCTTGCACGACATTCAAATCAACCATGATATAACCAGAAGTATCCTGCACAGGTAGCGGGACAAAACTTATAACCGTTGATTCAAATGTGCAGTGATTAAAATATGATTTCCTCCATTCCTAATTTTATTGTGTTGGCTGATAAATCGTTTTCATTTTACTTATTTGATTTAAGACAGGTATTGGGTATATCACTGCTGGAAGTTTTATGCTAATAAGATATTTGTCTGTATCAGTATGATTTATTCCTTATTTAGCATTGATTAGTAGTCTCAAACTCAATATTTTATAATTCTCTTAACATGCTATAAATACAGATAATTAGATCCCGTAATATCTGATGAAAAGCATACTCTATAAATATTTTATAGTGTATGAATATTAATCTGGTGTAATTGAGCTATTTAACGATTCAAATAAAAACAAAAAGGGTGTGCGAAAATTTCCGTACACCCTTTTAATATTCGTGAATTTTTAATCGCTGACGCGCTCAATAATCGCGCCTACTCCACCCAGTTTTTGTTCGATATTTTCATAACCACGATCCAGATGGTAAATACGCTCTACAATGGTTTCACCACTGGCCACCAGTCCGGCTAATACCAGACTGGCTGATGCGCGCAGGTCGGTAGCCATAACGGTGGTGCCGGATAGCTGCTCAACACCTTCTACAATGGCTGTGTTGCCTTCAGCGGATATTCTGGCACCCATGCGATTGAGTTCGGGTACGTGCATGAATCGGTTTTCAAAAATGGTTTCCACCACTTTGCTGTTACCGTTGGCTATGGTATTCATAACCATAAACTGTGCCTGCATATCGGTGGGGAATGCGGGATAAGGAAGGGTACGGATATCAACGGCGCGGGGGGGCTGTTGCATATCGATGCTGATCCAATCATCACCGGCTTCTATAATGGCTCCAGCTTCACTCAGTTTTTCCAGAATCGCCTGCATGGTTTTAGGGGCAGCGTTTCGTAGTACGACTTTACCGCCGGTCATGGCTACGGCACATAAAAATGTTCCGGCTTCAATGCGGTCAGGCACAACGCGGTGTGTGCAACCATGCAGTTTTTCCACTCCGGTAATGGTCAGAGTAGGTGTACCGATGCCTTGAATGTTGGCGCCCATTTTTACGAGACAATCGGCAAGGTCGGTGACTTCAGGCTCCATAGCTGCATTTTCTAGAATGGTAGTACCCTCTGCAAGGGTGGCTGCCATCAGCAGGTTTTCAGTACCAGTGACGGTCACCATATCCATGACGATATGAGCACCTTTTAATCTTTGGGCACGAGCTTTGACGTATCCGTGTTCAATAGTAATTTCGGCACCCATGGCTTCGAGCCCTTTTAAATGCTGATCTACTGGTCTTGAACCAATGGCGCATCCGCCCGGCAAGCTGACTTGAGCTTCACCAAAGTGTGCCAGTGTTGGCCCTAACACCAAAATGGAGGCGCGCATGGTTTTGACCAATTCGTAGGGTGCACAGGTATTATTTATACCGCTACAGTTGATTTCAAATTCCTCTATATTGTCGGTCAGTACACGTGCCCCCATGCCTTGTAATAGCTTTTGGGTAGTTTTAACATCGCGCAACATTGGTACGTTGGTCAAATGCAGTGTTTCGCTTGTCAGTAAAGATGCGCACAGCAGGGGAAGTGCTGCATTTTTGGCGCCGGAGATAAAGATTTCGCCGTTTAATGCGCCATTAGCGCGGATTTTTAATTTTTCCATATTAATTCTCTAGATTTGGCAGAAATAGGTTTTTCTATATTGTTTATTGCTGTTTTTCTGCCCATTCAGACGGTGTTGCAGCTGTGGTGATGGAAAGTGCATGTAATTCATTACTGGCAATTTGTTGTGCGAGACCGTCTTTTATCATGCGATGACGGGCCAGACGGTTTTTTCCGGTAAAGGCACCAGACACAATCCGAGCAAAGAAATGGTGTCCATCTCCTTCTACTTCGAGATATTCGCACGGTAACAGATTGGCAATCATGGCTTTTACCTCTTCAGGTGTTAACATGACGGGCTCCAGAAAAGCTAGTGATAAATGGCGGCTATTATAGCGTTTTAGTTTGTCTAATTGCGTAATTTCCAGCCAGATTTTAGGATGGCACAGACAAGAATACACAGAATAATGGCAAAGCTGCTCACTACGGTAAGTGCTAGCCATGGTGAGGAGTCACTCTGGCCAAAAAAGCCATATCTGAAGCCATCAATCATGTAAAAAACCGGATTGAAATGGCTGAGGGTTCGCCAGAATGACGGTAGGCTATTAATGGAATAAAATACACCTGAAAGAAATGTTAAAGGCATAATCAGGAAGTTTTGGAAAGCAGCTAATTGGTCAAATTTTTCTGCGACTATGCCTGCTAACAGACCAAACATGCCCATGATGGCGCAGCCCAGTAAGGCGAAGATGATTATCCAACCAAGATGGTGTGGAATGGGTAAACCGAAAAAGGCAGTGACAGCAATTACTCCGATGCCAACCATTAATCCGCGCAAAATTGAGGCGCCAACATAAGCGCAGAAGAATGCCGCTGTACCCAGAGGTGGTAATAGGATAAATATAAGATTACCGGTAATACGTGACTGAATTAGGCTGGAGGAGGAGTTGGCGAAGGCATTCTGTAGCATGGACATCATAGCCAAACCCGGTATCAGAAAGGCCGTATAGCTAACTCCAGGCAGGATATCTGGGCGTCCTTTCATGACTTGTGCAAATATCAGCTGATAAAGTAAAGCGGTCAAAATAGGTGCAGATAGGGTTTGAAACCCTACTTTCCAGAAGCGCAAGACTTCTTTTTTTAATAATGTGTAGCAACCAGTGATATTCATTTTTCATCTTTCATGTGGTCGCTGGTGAGGCGCAGGAAAACATTTTCAAGATCATTCTCTAGTATTTGTAGGTTTCTGACATTTATATTTTGGTTTTGCAGGCTTTGTAGCATAGTGGCCAATTGGCTGTAGTCTGCTAGTTTCAGAAGGTAGTTGTAGCCATCTTCCTTGATGATTTGCTGACGCAGGTTTTCTGGTAATTTTTGATCAAGTGTTAAGGCCAGTTGTTTATCGGTTTCTGCGTGCAGCAGATTCTCGGTACTATCTAATGCCACAATTTCACCATGTTTCAGCATGGCGATGCGATTACACAATGATTGTGCTTCTTCAAGATAATGTGTGGTTAGAATGATGGTATGGCCGGCTTTGTTTAGTCTGGTAATGAATTGCCACAGGTTTTGGCGTAATTCTACGTCGACGCCAGCGGTGGGTTCATCCAATACAATAACGGGTGGGCGGTGTACCAGTGCCAGTGCCACCATAACACGGCGTTTCATGCCACCGGAAAGGTTACGGGTATTGGTGTTGGCTTTATCTGCCAAGCCAAGATTGGTAATGATTTCATCAATCCATTCATCATTTTTATGTAAGCCGAAATAACCGGATTGAAACAGTAATGCTTCGCGCACGCTGAAAAATGGATCAAAAACCAGCTCCTGCGGTACAACACCAAGAAGTTTACGGGTGGTATTGGGTTCACGTTGTACATCGTGGCCGCAAATGCTGATGTGACCGGAAGTCAGACGGCTGAGTCCTGCCATTGCAGAGATAAGGGTGGTTTTGCCGGCACCATTAGGGCCAAGAAGGCCAAAAAACTCACCTGATTGAACGCTGAAACTGACGCCTTTCAGGGCGGTAAAACCATTGGAGTAGGTTTTGACTGCCTGTTGAATGCTAAGAGCGGGGGATGTCATAGGTTGAATGAATATCTGTAAGTGTTTGGGATAATGTAATCAATATAGGTTAATGCTTTGATGGTTTGAGTTCTCCGCTCAGAGGTTGATCTTCATCTGCCGGCAAGTTATAGCTTTCACTGGCCCATGCTCCCAAATCAATCATTTTACAGCGTTCGCAACAGAACGGCCGGAAACGGTTTGCTGTAATCCAGGCGACGTTTTGGCCACAAGTAGGACAAGTAACGGTGATGATTTTTTCAGTCATTATTTGATTACTGCATCGAAGCTACACATTACGAGCGTGAACGGAATGTCGGTGGTCAGTACTAATCCGCGTGCCTGTTGTTGTGATGCTTGTAAAAAGCGAATATGGGTGAAATATTTATTAGCAGAAACTTCTGGCAAGGCTGTTTCATGTTGGGCAACATTAATACCAAGCAAG
This sequence comes from Snodgrassella sp. CS2, assembly GCF_050310315.1. Lineage (NCBI taxonomy): Bacteria > Pseudomonadati > Pseudomonadota > Betaproteobacteria > Neisseriales > Neisseriaceae > Snodgrassella > Snodgrassella sp. CS2. Next base: position 43,866 of record NZ_JBNPBA010000007.1, read on the forward strand.
TGGATATTCTGACCCAAACTGTTGTGCTGATAGCTGCCTGCATTTGCTACACACTCTACAGACAGACTATTGTGACGCAGGATTTCCAGTAGTAGGCTGATGGCTTCATAAGTTGGGAGCAGGCTTTGAATCCATTGTCGTAGCTGGCTTTCGCGTTCTTCTGGATTTTTCTGCTGCCAGTAATAATATGAGGGTAAATCATATGGGCTGGTACCGCCAGGTACAAATATTCTTTGTTTGATGGCCATCAGCCATTCATTTTCACGCAGATGTTGTCCAAATTTCTGTTGAACATTCTGTAAATTAGATATTGCTGTCTGAATGGTTTCAAGTGCATCCTTACCATCTTCACCCCGTTGTCGTGCCAGACCTTTTTGACGTTCCAGCTCCTGTAGAATATCCAATTTGAGCTCAGCACGCGCGGCAGCTTCCATGATTTCAAACAGTGAAAACAATGCACAGTGATGTGCCCAGACTTCCTTGCGTACTACGACTTCATGAAAGTGCCTGAACAAGTAGGCGATACGTAAAAAATTCCGCACGCGCTCGGACAAGGGATGTTCGAAATGGATTATATCTGTCATAACGTGGATGGTGGTAAAGCCTGATAGAAGTGATGGAGCTTTAGGACTTCCTGCTCAAGTTGTGGCCAGTTGCCATCATTAGTAATTGTGTCATCAGCAATAACTTTTCTGCTCTTGCTGTCAGCCTGTTGCGCCATAATAGCACGTATTGTGGATTCGTCTAGACCACTACGAAGCTGAACTCTTTGTATACAAAGATTAACAGGAGCTTCGATGATAAGTATACGCTGCACCAGTTTTTGAAATTCGGGTTTTTCCGCCAGTAGTGGTATTTCAATAATGCCATATTGTTTGTCTGGAGAAATTTGCTGTTTGGCCTGTTGCAACCCTTGCCAGATGAGCGGATGAAGAATGTTTTCCAGTCGTTGGCGATGGGTTGAATCAGCAAATACCCATTTACGCAGTTGGTTCCGATCCAGACTGCCGTCTGCCAGAAATAGCTGGCTGCCACATTGTTTTTTGATTTCAGGTAATGCTAAACCATGTGGTGCAGTAAGCTGATGGGCTATTTCATCGGCATTGATTACTGGTATACCTAAGCTAGCAAAACAACTGGCTACAGTGGTTTTGCCGCTACCAATTCCACCGCTTAGTCCAACCCAGATTGTCATGCATTGAATCCAGAAAGTTGCAACCACCAGTGAATGAGCTGGCTAATTTGGCTGTTGGCCATCCAAACAATCCAGCCGGAGATGGCTAGAGCCGGGCCAAAAGCCATTGGCTGACTGCGGGCAACTTTGAGTATCAAAGAGGCAATGATGCCAACAATAGCAGCTATAAATACAATTAATGGCAATGCAGCAGCACCCATCCATGCGCCTAGAGCAGCCAGCAGTTTAAAATCACCATAACCCATGCCATCTTTTCCGGTTATGAGCTTGAATAGCCAAAACAGTGACCATAAGCTCATATAGCCTGCTACTGCTCCCCATATAGCTGCAGATAAGGATACAAATTCACTATACCAATTAAACAGTAATCCCAGCCACAGTAATGGCAAAGTAATCTGATCTGGCAAGAGCTGAGTATCAGCATCGATAAATGTTAATGTTATCAATGCAGCTGTCAAAACCAGACCACCGGCGGCAACTGGTGTTACATCATAGCGCCATACTACTGCGGCAAACGCTAGTCCGGTAAGCAGTTCGACACAGAAATAGCGAGGGCTAATCGGTTTTGCACAAGCAGCACAACGACCATGTAAGAAAAGATAGCTTATCAATGGTATATTTTGCCACCAGCGAATTTTATGCTGGCAATGAGGGCAGGCTGACGGGGGTACGCAAAGATTGAAACGGGCAAAATTTTCTGCCGGTAATTGCAATGCCATTCGTGCTTCAGCCTGCCAGCTGCGTTCCATCATGATCGGCAGACGATAGATGACTACGTTCAGAAAGCTGCCTACAGCTAAACCTGTTATTAATGCGATGATGGAGAAAAACAGTGTATCTGATAACATCTGATTTTAACCTACTGCATTACCGATGTTGAAGAGTGGTAAATACATAGCAACCAGAATAACACCGACGATCAAACCCAGTACTACCATGATAATGGGTTCCATCAAAGAGGATAGCTGTGAAACAGCAGTATCTACATCTTCTTCATAAAATTCGGCTGATTTATTTAACATATCATCAAGTGATCCAGACTCTTCGCCAATAGAGGCCATTTGCATTACCATGTTGGGAAATAATTCAGTAGCCTGCATGGCAGAGGTGAGGGAGATACCCTGATTAACCTTGGCCCGAATTTCCTGTGTCGCTTCTTCATATCTGATATTGCCCGCTGCTCCGGCTACTGAGTCAAGTACTTCTACTAAGGGGACGCCGGCAGCAAACAAGGTTGCTGTTGTGCGCGCCCAGCGGGCAATTGTGGCTTTACGTACGATTTGGCCAAAAATGGGCATTTTCAATAACATGTAATCAAAACGTTTTTTCAAATCATCTGAGTTCTGATACCATTTTATTAGTCCAATTACACCTGCAATGAGTGCAATGATAATAAATACACCAAAGTGGACAAAGAAATTAGAAATATTCATCATGAATTGTGTAAGCCCTGGCAGAGGAACGCCCATACCTTCGTAAACCTTACCGAATGATGGTAAAACAAACATCATCATGACGATTACCAGTGCAATTGCGACAACTACCACTACGACCGGATAGGTCAAAGCACTTTTAACTTTTTTCTTAATTCCTTGAGTTTTTTCTTTGTATACGGCCAGTTTATCTAATATGGCTTCCAATACACCGCCTGTTTCGCCTGCACGTACCAGATTGCAATAAAATCGATCAAAATACTTTGGATGTTTGGCAAAAGAATCAGCTAATGATGTACCCTGCTCAACATCAGAACGGATTTGCATCAACATTTGTGTCATAGCAGGGTTTGAGTGACCTTTGGCTGCGATATCAAAAGCCTGCATCATCGGTAAACCGGATTTCATCATGGTTGATAATTGTCGAGTAAAGACTGTTATATCCGCCGGACTGATTTTTTTCTGACGCTGTTTTTTGACTTTGCTAATCTGAATTACACGAATCTGTCGTCGGTTAAGTTTGGCACGGGCTTCTGCCTCATCTTTTGCCACTACTTCGCCGCGTACAATCTGCTCAGTTTTGATGTTTTTTCCTTCAAAGCTGTAGCTGATGCCGGTAGATTTAGCTTTGGATACTGCTACTGGTTTGTTCATGGTTTTTCTCACAGTATTGTATTAATTAGATAAATGGGCGATGGATTTAATCGTTGGTGGTGGCTAGAATTTCGTCAAGCGAAGTGATGCCTTCCATAACTTTAAGCAGACCAGCATGACGCAAATCGACCAGTCCTTCTTTATGCGCCTGCTGACTGATATCGACTTCATTACCATTGTTCATGATGATTCGCTGCATTTCATCACTGATAGGCATTACTTCATAAACACCAGCGCGCCCCTTGTAACCTTTGCCTTTACAGCGCTCACAACCTACCGGCCGATAAAATGTCCATTCTTTAGCTAGATCTTCATCAGAGAAACCGGCTTTTTTCAGTGCGAATTCTGGTGGCCGTTCGGCTGGCGCTTTGCAGGTACATAAACGTCGTACCAAACGCTGTGCCATAATCAGATTCACTGAACTTGCGATGTTGAATGGAGCAACCCCCATATTCAGCATACGTGATAAGGTGGCAGGCGCATTATTGGTGTGCAGGGTAGAAAATACCATATGACCGGTTTGTGCTGCTTTGATGGCAATATCGGCCGTTTCTAAATCCCGGATTTCCCCCACCATGATGATGTCTGGATCCTGACGTAGGAAAGATTTTAGAGCTGCGGCAAATGTCAGTCCCTGTTTATCATTTACATTGACCTGATTGATACCGGGTAAATTAATTTCCGCAGGATCTTCTGCAGTAGAAATGTTCACACTGTCGGTATTCAGAATATTCAGGCAGGTGTAAAGGGATACAGTTTTACCGGAACCGGTTGGACCGGTAACCAGTACCATACCATAAGGCCGGTGAATGGCTTCCAGCAGTAATTCTTTCTGGAATGGTTCGAAGCCGAGCTGTTCGATATTCAGGGTAGCGGCATCCGAATTCAGAATACGCATCACAATTTTTTCACCAAACAGGGTCGGAAGGGTACTGACACGAAAGTCAATCGGTTTGGCGCCTTTGCGGAATTGAATCTGAATTCGTCCATCCTGAGGTATACGTTTTTCTGAAATGTCCAGTTTAGCCATCACTTTAATACGGGAGGCAATCTGGTTTCTAATATTCAGTGGCATACGCACTACTTCTCGTAGCTGCCCGTCAATACGAAAACGTACTCGTGCCATTTCTTCGTAAAATTCAAAGTGAATATCTGAGGCGCCGCTGTTGAGTGCATCATTCAATACTTTGAAGACAAATCTGGCCACAGGCCCGTTTTCACCGTCCTCATCATCGGCAGACATGGCATTATTGCCTGTTGCTTCAGCATCACCAACTGTGTCCATTCCTTCTAGTAGGCTGGTGGATTCCTGTCCTAGATTTTCGAGTATCTGACGCAGCTGATCATCGCGTACAATAACCAGATTCAGTATGCAGCCGGCATCTGTGGCAATTTTCTGATAATGCTGAATGGAAGTGGGGTCAGATACAGCCAGAAACAGACGATTTCCACGTTTGAAAATGGGCACGCAGATATATTGCTGCATGATTTTCAGATTGATTAAGTCCTGCGGTACAAGGCTTTGGTTATATAGTTCCAGATTGAGGTAAGGAATACTGAATACCTTGGACAGGAAGCTGGCCAGTTTATCAGCATCGATGACACCAGACTGCAACAGCATCGGTATAACTGGACGTTTCTGCTCAAGCTCCTGACGCAGTTTTTCAGCTTTTTCTGCATCGATAATCTGGTGCTTATATAAAACTCGAATCAATCCTACACTCATACCAGTTAATTCCTGTCTTTATCTCTTTTTAAGTTTACACTTAGTTAGTGGTGCATTTATCTGGCTGCTCCTCCTTTTAGCCTATCTGTTTGTGGCGTAATGGCCAATTACAGATACAGGAGCGCAAAAAAAGCCATGTTAATGTTTGATTGTGCTAATTATAAGTGAATTTATGTATTTAAACAGCCTCAATATCTCTTCAGGTACAATTTTCCCAGTAATCTGCATATAGCTGTAATTCAAGTTGCTGGCGCCATTCATTGGCAATAAGCCGATAAACCACGCGAATACGTTCAGGCAAAGTGACGTTGCACCGAAAAAACATGGCTTCACATTCGCAGTTGCTCTTGCGTAACACGGCCTTTACGTGACCAGTGCCAACGATTTGCTGGCTGACAACGTTGAATTCGTCGCAGAAAGAGGGTGGGGGAAAGCTTTGCCCCCACACCAACGCTGCCAGTTGCTGGGCTGTGGCTAAATTCAGATGTTGGGGTTCTAATGAACCATCGATCTGGTATGTTTGATTCAGATCGGCTGGCTGGATAAGTTGCCGGCATACTGTTTCAAATTCACGCCGGAAAGCGGGTAATTGTGTTTCGGCAATGCTTAATCCAGCAGCCATGGCATGGCCGCCGAATTTCTGGATGATTTCCGGTTGTCTTTTGCTGACCATATCTAAAGCATCACGCAAATGTAGACCAGAGATGGAGCGACCAGATCCGCGCAGTGTGCCGTTTTCAGCTTGTGCAAACACAATGCTCGGTCGATGAAAGGTTTCGCGCAAACGTCCAGCAACAATGCCGGTGACGCCCTGATGCCAGCTGTTGTGATAGGCGACAATACTGAAACTACTTTCGGTATTAATGTCTGCTAGCTGCAAATTGGCCTCATCTTGCATGCTGCGTTGTATCTGCCGGCGCTCCTGGTTTAAATCGTTCAGTTGTTCCGCTAAGTTTGCTGCATTGTGTATATCATCTGATAAAAGGCAGGCTATGCCCAAACTCATATCATCCAGCCGGCCGGCAGCATTTAGCCGCGGACCAATGGCAAAGCCCAGATCGAATGCCTGAGCCTGATGTATTTTACGTTTGGCTACCTGAAATAGGGCGCGTATACCGGGTTGCATTTTATCGGCACGCATGCGCTTGAGCCCCTGTGCGACCAGAATACGGTTATTCTGATCAAGGGGGACGACATCGGCAACGGTACCTAATGCAACTAGATCAAGCCATTGTGCCAGATTTGGTTCGGGAACTTGGCTGAACTGGTTGTGCTGACGCAAATGGTGACGCAAGGCCATCAGTACGTAAAACATCACGCCGACACCGGCCAGTGCTTTGCTGGGAAATTCATCACCGGGCTGGTTAGGATTAACAATAATGCATTCAGGCAATTGCTCGGCGGGTAAATGATGGTCGGTAATCAATACATCCATACCCAGTTGGTGTGCACGCTGTACACCATCTACACTGGCTATACCATTGTCCACTGTTAGCAGCAAATCGGCGCCGGCCTGAGCAGCAAGCTCAGCAATTTCTGCTGTCAGTCCGTATCCATGCTCAAAACGATTTGGTACGAAAAAGTCAGTTATGGCGCCCATGGCCTGTAAGCCTCGCATAGCCAGAGCACAGGCAGTAGCGCCATCGGCATCATAATCAGCCACAATCAGAATTTTTTCTTGTCGTGTGATTGCTTGTGCCAAGCGTTCACTGGCAGCATGGATATTCTTTAGATTATGAAATGGCAGCAGGGCAGACAGGCTGGATTCCGTTTCAAGTTTATTTTTAATGGCGCGTGTGGCATACAATCTTGCCAGTAATGGTTCAACGCCCTGTGCTAGTAGGGTTTGCTCGGCATGGGTATCTACCGGTCGGGTAACAATGCAGGCGGGCTTCATAGACTTAGTCCGTTAAATGGTTTGGCTTTGTGCCGGAAAAAGTTTAGCCAGGGTTTACGGATTTGAAGCAGGCCGTTTTCGCAATGAATATTTAGCTGCCGGAGTTGCTTGTTTTGCAGTGCGTTTAACAAGGGTTGCCACCAGTCCTGTTCCCATTGTTGCAGTATCTGGGTATAAAGGTATACATCGCCCTGATTGACGGCTGTGCATAATGCATCATTAAACAACACAATTTTATCTTTATCTTTGCCAAACACGGTATCTGCTAATGCAGCATAATTAGCGGGTAGCTCATGTGTATTAACTGCCCAAGAGCTATTGGTATACAACGGAATTTTACTGTCTGCTGTGCCTGCGCTGTCTGGCTCAAACCATAAGCTGTTGATGGTAGGCAGGCCGCGGGCACTGCGTTGCTGATTGATCGGGTGCTGATACAGCAGCATTTGCAGTTCGGTCTGTCGTTGTAAAATTAAGAGTGCATCGGTACCAGTTGGTTTTATTTCTGAGTTAATGCTGCCACCGAGATCCAGTATCGATGGCACGCTAAATGCCATTCTTTGTGAGGAGGTCAACAGCCACAAATTGGCTTTTACTGGATGAAACTGCCAATTTTCTGCCTGTAACCATTTATTCAATACACTACAGAAAGCGCTTGCTTCTTCTATGGATAAAGAAAGAGATTTTCCATCAATGTATTGCAGTTGATGCATTCCGGCTATCTGACTGATGGGTGTGGCAATCAGGCTGTTACCACTCGAATCAAGGTTATACTGCCCACATACCTGTTGTACCCACGAACCTTGCCACAGGTACTGCCGGAAAAGCTGGCTTCTACTACAGGTTTGTGCGGAAAATTGACCCCAATGGCGTAACTTATCCAATGCCGGTAATGGTACTACCGGCACGATAATATCCTGATGCGGCCACAGTAAACCGGGCAGGACAAGAGTCAGATGTAAATCAGCTGGCATGAAATCTAGGATATTTATAAAAATAGAATTATTGTTTCAGTCTGGCGGTTATTTTCGGGGTTGTGGCTGCAACCATTGTTGTAACAGCTGAGTATTCTCAATACTGAGTAGGGCTGTATCGTTTATTGCCGGTTGGGTCAATAAGCTGGATTGTCGCAGCAGGCCATCTCGGATAAAGTGAATCCGTACCGTTTCGCCAATATGGATACGTGCCCATTGCGTGCTAAAGTCCGTAATGATTTCATCATTGAGTGCGATGAGCTGATCACCGGCACTCAGGCCAGCATTTTCTGCACTACCCTGATTGAATACTTGTTGCAGGGTGATTCCGAGTGTTGCAGGCTTAAACCGTGCACCTAAATCGGCACAAGTCTGTTCGCAGGCTGTTGGCTCCTCTGTGTAAGCGCCCCCATGCTGGAGTGGCAGAGCAGCCCAATGCAGTGATACACCAGCCTGATGTAATTTTTCAGCCATAGGTAAATCAACTGTGGTCATGATGTACTGCTGATAAACTTGTGTTAAATCAATACCAGTGGTCTCGCGCGCGATTTTGAGCCACTCATTTTCAGCCAGACCTAATCCTCGCTGCCGCCAGTCTTGATACAGTGCGCGCATCACGTCGTCTAGATTTTTCTGCTGGTTGGTGTGCTGGCGAATATGGTGATCCAAGCACATGGCAGCCAACGCCCCTTTCTGGTAATAGCTGACAATGGCATTGGCGCTGTTCTCATTCTGTTTGTAGTATTTGGTCCACGCGGTAAGGCTGGATTCAGCCAGAGTTTGCTTAAGTCGTCCCGCTCCCTGCTGCACTCGTGTAATAGTTTTGGCTAATAAATGCAGATATTGAGCTGGTGTAATGACGCCGCTGCGCACCAGAAATAAATCATCGTAGTAGGAAGTGATGCCCTCGAAAGCCCATAAGAGATGGGTATAGGCTTCGGTGTTCAATTCATTATTGGCAAATGCAGCTGGAATGATGGATTTTACATTCCATGCATGGAAATATTCGTGGCTGAATAATCCTAATAAAGTAATGTAAGCTTCGCTGTTTTTGCCATTTGTCTGCGGCAGATCATGCCGGTCGGCCATCAGTGCAGATGATGATCTATGTTCCAACCCGCCGTAAATGCCATTGCCGACGTGCAATAGAAAGCTGTACCGTTCAAAAGGTGGCGGTGCGTCAAACATAGCTATTTCACAGGCGCATATTCTAGCAACATCTTGGACGAGACGTTGCTGGTCAAACTGAGAAAAATGTCCGCTAATGACAATCTCATGTTCGATGCCTGCTACAGTGAAGGGCAGACGCAGCAGATAGCCCATTTCCACCGGATAATCTATCAAGGCACGATAGTTGCCAGTCTGATATACCCGTGGCAGTGAAGCTGCGGGCATAGTGGTAGCAATATCCCAGTTTTCCGGCAGACCGCTGATAATTAACTGGCAGGCCTCCTGCTGGCGTTGATTGTGGCGTAAAAACAGGCATGCACCATCGAAGAAGCCACGCTCGGTATTTAAAAATGATCCACGTACAGAACTGTCAAAAGCATAAACCAGATAGCTGATTTCCCATTTACCTGCCAGTCCTTTACAAGACCATGTATTTTTGTTTATCTGCTCTGCTGTTGCGGGGGAGTTGTTGCAACTGGCCGTTAAAGTAACGATATGGCGGGCAAAGTCACGAATCATATAGCTACCGGGCAGCCAGTTGGGTAGGCTTAAGGTGAAATTCTGATTATCGAGCTGAGTGAAACTGAGACGAACATGCCACAAATGCTGGGTCAGTGAGTGGGGTTGCAAATGATAGTTAAGCATAATCTGTGCCTCAAGGAAGCAAAATGGAGAATCAGCGATTTGTTTGCTTGGAATTTAAATTAATAAAAGTGTCAGGTTTAGCGACCAGATCTTAATATTACGTGGATAGTGATACGCTAAGTTTTGTGATTTTGTTTATGCGTTAGGACATACATAAATGTATTCAGGCTGCCTGAAAACTACATGGTTTCAGACAGCCTGCCATTATGCTGAGCGTAGCTCAGGCAAACGGTGTTACTTCCATGTTGAACATAGCGCGGGCGGTATTCAGCATCTGGCAGCTAAAGCCCCATTCATTATCGTACCATGCCAGTACTTTTACCATATTGCCGTTGGTAACTTTGGTGAGGGTACTGTCAAATACGGATGCCTGAGGTAAGTGATTGAAATCGCTTGAAACCAATGGTAGGCTATTATAGCCCAGAATATGCTGCATACTGCCTTCACTGGCCGCTTTAACGATGGCATTCACTTCTTCAATGCTGGTGTCGCGAGCTGCCTCAAAAGTTAAATCTACCAGTGAAACATTAATAGTTGGTACACGCACAGAGAAGCCGTCGAATTTGCCCTGTAATTCCGGCAGTACCAGTCCTAAAGCTTTGGCAGCACCGGTTTTGGTTGGAATCAGGTTTTCCACTGCACTACGGGCACGACGTAAATCTTTATGCCGTACATCGGTCAGAACCTGATCGTTGGTAAATGCATGAATGGTTGTCATCAAACCTTTCACCATGCCCAGTCCGTCATTAATAGCTTTGGCTACCGGAGCCAGACAGTTAGTTGTGCAAGAACCATTGGATACTACAGTCATTTCTGGTGTGAGTACCTGATGATTCACGCCGTATACTACAGTGGCATCTACATCAGAACCACCGGGAGCGGATATCAAAACTTTCTTAGCACCGCTCTGTATATGGACGCTAGCTTTTTCTTTGCTGGTAAATGCACCAGTACATTCCAGTACCAGATCAATACCTAATTCACCCCAGGGCAGTTCTGCCGGATTGCGAGTAGCGAAAAAGCGGATGCGGTCGCCGTTGATAATTAAAGCATCATCATCAAATGAAACATCTGCGGTGAAACGGCCATGAACGGTATCGAATTTTGTCAGATGGGCACTGGTTTCCAATGTGCCACTGGCATTTATCGCGACAATTTCAAACTGGTTGCGCAGGTTATAGTCATAGATGGCACGCAATATCTGGCGGCCGATGCGGCCATAACCATTAATGGCAACTTTTAACGTCATGCTTATTCCTTTTCAAATCAACAAAACTGATTAGGTAAATTTCAAGTTTGGAATGCAAAATTGGTTAATTCAATTATCTGATTCGCATTAAAAACACCATGTATTATTATAGCGGAACCAGCTTAATTCCTCATCTGTTCAGCGTAAGCCGTTTTCGGCAGCAGGCAGTGTGACCATTTGCTGGAAAGACTGTGCCATAGTATTTAAATCTAACCAACCCATGCCGCTGAAAATTAATAGAATTACACTGCCGGCTAGACAAGTGATGAAACAATAGACAATATAAGCCAAGGCTACTTTAAATACATTCTGCTGGCTAATGCGGACAAAACCACCTACTTGAACCACTATGGTCCAGACCATCCACGCCATTCCGGGCATGGCTAATGCGTGTGGAAAGTACAGTATAGCTACCATGGGCAGAGTTAGCGCTTCCGTGACCAGTATGTAACCATACCATTGTCCGGGCTGCCGGTTGTAGTAGCTAAGAATGGATTGCATGGAAAAACTCAGGACCGCCCAGCGCAATACAGTTAATACCATAATAAAAGCACTGATACCCGGTTGATGTCCGAGAAAGGGTGACATGTTCGCAATACTCATTAGGCCTAATGCCAAGAGTACGGCAATAAAGATAAACGGCGAATAACGATAATGCGTTTTAGGGTAAAACTGCATACGCAGTGCAGCCCAAGTGTCGATGAAAAACTGATACATTGAATCAATATCACTTTATGTTGTTGAATAAACCATAACAGCCATTTCATTAATCGTGCCAGCATTGTCTAGATTCGCATGCTATTTGGCAGAGTTTTCCGGTTATGATGGCGTTTTTTACGCCATTTGGTTTTATTCTGTTGTTTATACGAAGATATGTTGGCTAATGGACTGATTGGTAAAATGTTAATGCTAACCTGAGTTTTCAGATCAGTTTTGCAAAATTGATTGCTGTCTGTACAGGTTTGCTGCTCATTTGATTTCCGAATCAGACCTGAAGGAAATTCAGTTTAGTTGAGTATCGTATAGTTCAGCAGCTTGCAGCGTATTTTCCATCAAAGAGGCGATTGTCATGGGGCCGACGCCACCTGGCACTGGAGTTATCATTGCTGCACGCTCTCTAGCGTTGGCGAATGCTACATCACCGCATAACTGGCCGTTTTCCAACCGATTTATTCCTACATCTATGACGATTGCGCCAGGTTTAATCCATTCACCTTTGACAAAATTCGGCTGGCCTACACCCACTACAACAATATCGGCTGCCGCGACTTCCTGTGCCAGATTCTGCGTCGCGCTGTGACAAACTGTAACCGTGGCTCGAGCCAACAGAAGCTCTAAAGCCTGCGGTCTGCCAACGATATTTGATGCACCTACTACTACAGCTTTTTTACCGGCTACATCAATTTGATAAGCTTCCAGTAAGGTCATTACACCTTTCGGTGTGCACGGACGCATTAGCGGCATCTTTACTGCCAGACGGCCTACATTATACGGATGAAATCCGTCGACATCTTTATGCGGCACAATCCGCTCCAGTACAAGCTGACCATTTATATGTTTTGGTAAAGGTAGCTGTACCAGAATACCATCTACGCCCTTGTCGGCATTCATTTCATCAATGAGTGCCAGCAATTCTGATTCACTGGTCTGAGTAGGTAGTTCATAACTGCGTGATTCAAAGCCGATGGTTTCGCAGGCACGTTTTTTATTGCGCACATATACAGCACTGGCTGGGTCCTCGCCTACCAGTACGACCGCTAGGCAAGGACGGCGTAACTGATTATCCAGCCGCTGCTGCACACGACCCGCGAGTTTTTGCAGAATTTGTTCGGAAATTTTTTTGCCATCAATGAGTTGAGCGGTCATTAGCTAATTCCAGACAGAAAGATGAATAAAGAGGCTGTTGGCGGGCAACCAGCAGCTGAAACTCAGAAAAATGGCATTGTCGCATTTTTTAGCCTTGCTTTCATCTGCTTTTATTGATTGTGTGCAACCATAAATCGGCAATATTTCAAAAATATGGCAAAAAAATTAGGTTTACCTCTTGACGATGGTTTTTCAGAGCTGTATAGTTCGCCTCTCTCGTCGGGGTGTAGCGCAGCCTGGTTAGCGCATCTGCTTTGGGAGCAGAGGGTCGTGAGTTCGAATCCCACCACCCCGACCACATCGACTGAATCCTTATCCGGATAGATTTGAGAGTACGCGCCCGTAGCTCAACCGGATAGAGCACCGGCCTTCTAAGCCGGGGGTTACAGGTTCGATTCCTGTCGGGCGCACCAAGTTTGAAAAGTTTTAATGGTGGCTGTAGCTCAGTTGGTAGAGCCCTGGATTGTGATTCCAGTTGTCGTGGGTTCGAGCCCCATCAGCCACCCCAGATTAAAAGCCCAAGCCCTTTGCTTGGGCTTTTAGCTTTTATAGCCTTATCCTTTTACAGGTAGATATCGCCTGTTAAACTGGTAATCTTTAAAGCCTGACTCTGAGAGCTGTTTATCACTATGCTATCCCGCTATGAATAAAACTGCAACTGAACTGCCCTCGTTAACCATAGCCTTGTGTGCTGGGGAGGCGTCCGGTGACTTGCTTGGCGCCCATCTGATGAATGCCATACGTGCCCGTTATCCAAATGTGCAGTTTGTGGGTATCGGTGGGCCGCGTATGCTTGCTGCAGGTATTCGCAGTTTATATGATCAGGAAAAGCTGGCGGTACGTGGTTTTGTAGAAGTTGTAAAAAAACTTCCAGAAATTCTGGCCATTCGCCGAGGCCTAATTCATGCACTGAAAACGATTCGACCGCAGGTGTTTGTAGGAATAGATGCACCGGATTTTAATCTGGGTGTGGCAGAAAGTTTAAAACATGCCGGTATTGCCACTGTGCATTATGTTAGCCCGTCTGTGTGGGCCTGGCGGCGCAAGCGAGTAAAAAAAATCGTCAGACAAGTTGATGAAGTGCTGTGTTTGTTTCCGATGGAGCCGGAATTATATCGACAAGCAGGCGGGCGAGCGCGTTTTGTAGGTCATCCACTGGCGCAGACATTGCCGTTGCAGGTTGATCGTCAGGCCAGACGTCAGCAATTGAAACTACCTGAGCAGGCTCCGGTATTTGCATTAATGCCGGGTAGTCGGGTGAGTGAAATTGATTTTATGGCGCCATTGTTTTTACAGGCAGCCGAAATCATCCGCCAGCGCTATCCGCAGGCTGAGTTTTTAATACCATTGGCTACTGCAGCAACGCGTCAGCGGATGCAAACTTTGCTGGCGCAGCCGGCATGGCAAAAACTGCCAGTACGATTGATGTCTGCGCATGCGGAAATGGCGTGTCAGGCTGCTGACGTGACTCTGGTAACCAGTGGTACGGCTACGCTAGAAGTAGCCTTGTGTCAGTGTCCAATGGTAATCAGTTATAAGATATCGCCATTAACCTATGCTTATGTAAAACATAAAATTAAAGTGCCTTATGTTGGGTTGCCTAATATTTTGTTAGACAGAGGCGTGGTGCCGGAGCTCTTACAGGGAAATGCTACTCCGCAGAAGCTGGCTCAGGCGGTGATCCAATGGTATGAATCGCCACAGGAAATTGAAACCCTGCGAACAGATTTTTTGGCACTGCATCAGCAGTTGCGTTTGAACACTGACGAACTAGCTGCACAGGCTGTGCTCCAGCACGCTATGGGGCAGGTATGAGCTTCGATTTAGGTGTATTACCCGCTCATGCCGGTGTGGACGAAGCTGGACGTGGCCCTTTAGTGGGCAGTGTTTATGCCGCAGCCGTGATTCTGCCGGCAAATTATGATTTACCCGGTCTCACTGATTCCAAAAAATTATCTGAAAAAAAACGTGATCAGCTGGCGATACAGATTAAACAGCAGGCAACTGCATGGTCTGTAGCCGCAGCCGATGTCAGTGAAATTCATCAGTATAATATTCTGTTTGCCACTATGCGCGCGATGGCTCGTGCGGTGATGAATTTGCATACTGTTCCTAGCAAAGTCTGGATAGATGGCAATCGCATACCTGCTGATTTAACCTTGCCGGCAGAAGCTGTGGTAAAAGGGGATTTGAAAATAGCTGCTGTGTCGGCAGCTTCGATTCTGGCTAAAACGGCACGGGATGCAGAAATGTATGCGTTGCACCAGCAATACCCTCAATATGGTTTTGACCGGCACAAGGGCTATGGTACGGCCGCACATTTGGCTGCTCTCCGGCAATTTGGGGTATTACCCCAGCATCGTCAGGATTTTGCACCGGTAAAAGCTTTACTGCTACAGGGTAAATGCTTTGTAGAAATCTAATTTTTTTTAGGTTTGATTTTGTCTGGTGATATGGGAATTACTGGTGGCAAAAAAAAGTCTGAGACACTGCCTATAATTGCAAGCTTGATAAGCGGAATAGTTGAAACAATATTTCTGGCGGCAAATAAAAAACGCTTTCTATTTCAGAAAGCGTTTTTTGGTGCTTATCAATTCAGTATCAGTCCACAAACTGTTTTTTAATTCGCTCACGCCTTTCCTGTGCTTCGACAGACAGAGTTGCAGTCGGTCGAGCCAGTAAGCGTTTCAGGCCGATAGGTTCACCGGTATCTTGACAGAAGCCATAATCCCCTTCATCCAGTTGACGTAAAGAGGCTTGAATTTTGCTAAGTAGTTTGCGTTCGCGGTCACGGGTACGCAGCTCCAGAGCATATTCTTCTTCCAGTGTCGCACGGTCTGCCGGATCTGGAGTGGTAGATTGTTCCTGCAAATGACCGGCAGTATTATTGGCATTGTGAATCAGCTCATCCTGAAGTTTCAGCAGCAAATCACGGAAGAAGGCTTGATGTTCTTCATTCATGTACTCTTCTTCAGGGCCGTTCCAGGCTTGGATGTCTTGTTCAGTGAGTTTAGCCATTATACAGTCTTTCTTTTGCGTAGCTCATTTAAGCAATTAGCTCAGGAATTGACAACTAGCTCTGTTTTTGAACAACATAATCCAGTTGTCAGGCTGTTAAAAAAGTTCGGGCATGATAGCATGTTTTTATAATCTATTCGTAAATTTGCATTAGACAACACTATCCACTAATCAGCCAGTATGAAATTTTATTTGCTGCTAGCGGTAACCACCAATCTAGACATAGCCATAATACAATTAGAATCACTGTCGCAGAAAAATCATATTTACCTAAGCGCAGTACAGCAAAAGGGCGGGTAAGAGGGGTGAAAATGCGCTGTAGGGTCAATAAAAGCACTGAATATGGCTTGCAGAGGCTTAAAAACATTCGTAATACCAGACCGATGAACAACGCGTAACACATGGCTCTGAGTGAAAACAGAACACTGGAAAATAAACTGGCTGCTATGCTACGCATATCTGGCTGTGTCCAGCCGAAAGTGGTAATGAGATTAATAACGGAAGCCAGAAAATAAATAATTATGGTAGCCACAATGCAGGCGATATCCCATCTACCTAGAGGTGGCACGATTCTGCGTAAAGGCCGTATTAGCCAATTGGTTGTTCGTACACTGAATTGCGCCAGCGGATGTAAAAAAGGCAAATTTCCCCACTGTAGCAAAAGCCGTGCCCAGCACATGATGGCTAGGGCACTGGCTAACAGAAAAATAGTTTTACTGATCACAAGTTACCTTAAGGAGCTAGTTGTTGTTGCATTTCTTCTGCACGGGTAACACTGGCTGCCACGCCATCAGCCACAACCTGCGACAGCTGATGCTGGTCGAATACTGATGTGGCGGCAAAAGTGGTTCCCCCTTTGGAGGTGACATTTTTCTGTAACTGCACAAATTCAGTACCAGACTGTTCTGCCAGTGAAACTGCACCTTTGAATGTGCCCAGACTTAATTGATGAGCTTCTTTTGTGCTGAATCCTTGTTGTATGGCAGCCTGTTGTAAAGCATTAAGAAAATAGAATACATATGCTGGGCCACTGCCACTGATGCCAGCAATACGGTTAATGGCGCTTTCTTCGTCCAGCCAAACCACTTCTCCAGTGGTACGCATAATGTTTTCGGCCAAATTTTTATCTGCTGTATCAATATTAGATGGTGCGTACAAACCGGAAATACCTAGGCCAATCTGACAGGGTGTATTAGGCATAATGCGGATGATGCGGTGGTGATTTTGAAGAAACTGGCTCAATGTGTTGATGGTTAATCCGGCAGCGATACTCAGCACTAAAGCACCGTTTAACTCAATACCTGCAGTTGACTGCTGCATATCCTGTGGTTTAACTGCTAGCACCAGTACGTCATCAGCATTCAGGGTAGGTAGTTTTTCACTACACCTAACCTGATAACAGCTGCTCAAATGTTGGCGTTTTTCCAGATTACGGTCAATCACTTCGATATCATAGCCGCCTTGTTTGCTCATTCCTGCAACGATGGCTGTAGCCATATTACCGCCACCCAGAAAATAAATACTCATTTCATTTCCTCTTTTTATTTATAAATATTAACAATTTGAATACAACAATATTCCAAGCTTGAAGCGAATGAATATTGAATATGCAATTCAATATTATATTCAAGATTTCTTGATACCGGTAAATGATTAAAGAGAGCTGTGGATTGAATAATCAGTTTTTATGTTGTGCGTAGCTCTTCCAACAACATAATTTTATTCGATAATTTCAAAGCTAAATACTATTTAAAATTACTACATGAGTTGGAATTTATTTAGGCTATATGTTAAATATATCATCTACTCTGATAAATAAAGGTGTTTATGTTGATAATAAATTCACAGCTTAGTAAAACCGGACGTTGTCTACTCGTGGCGTGGGTTGTAGGGTTATTGAGCGCTTGTGGTTCAGTCCATACAGTAAATGATGCTAAAGGTAGGGTGAACCAGGATGTTCCGGTAGCGGTCAATGCAGCGCCTAAGATAGGAAATTATGAATCCAGAATTGGCTTTAAAGGGGCTGAAACTTCACGCATATTTATGCAGACTGTGTACGAACATAATCAGCCAGATACAGCAAGGTATAAAAATTATTCAGATAATCCTATAAAACAAGTGATTACAGAGCCGGTAAGTACATTCAGTCTGGATATGGATACGGCCAGCTATGCAAACAGTCGGCGGTTTATAGCTAATGGAAGAATGCCGCATCCTGATGCTGTACGGGTGGAGGAATTTATTAATTATTTTCCGGATGCTTCGAATGAAGTACTGAAACCTCTCCTAGGTTCCCCGTTTGCTGCGACTTATGAGCTGACACCCAGTCCATGGAATGCAAACAAGGTATTGCTGAGGGTAAATATCAAGGCTGAAAACGTCCAATTTAAAGAGTTACCGCCATCAAATCTGGTATTCCTGGTTGACACCTCTGGCTCGATGGAAGGGCCGGATAGGTTAGATTTGTTAAAAAAATCATTAAAGTTATTAGTGAGCAGATTACGCCCGCAGGATAGAGTCTCTATTGTTACTTATGCAGGTAGTGCAGGGGTGGCGCTGGAACCAACATCAGGCAGCAATAAAGCCAAAATACGGGCTGCAATTGATAAGTTTGAGGCTGGTGGCAGTACAGCTGGCGGTGAAGGACTGAAGCTGGCTTATAAAATGGCTGAACAAGCCAAGGTAAAAGGTGGAATAAATCGCATATTACTGGCTACTGATGGCGATTTTAATGTTGGTATAAACAATGATGAAGAATTAAAGGCACTGGTGAGCACTGAAAAAGATAAAGGGATAACCTTATCAACACTGGGTTTTGGAGATGATAATTTCAATGATGCAATGATGGTGCAGATTGCGGATGCAGGAAATGGAAACTATAGCTATATTGATAGTTTGCAGGAAGCCCAAAAGGTATTACAGGAAGAAATGAGCGCAACTTTAGTTACTGTGGCTAAAGATGCAAAAGCACAGATTGAATTCAATCCTCGCCAAGTACTGGAGTATCGTCAAATTGGTTATGAAAAACGGCAGTTGAAACAAGAAGATTTTAATAATGATAAGGTGGATGCTGGTGATATAGGTGCAGGTAAAAAGGTTACAGTGCTGTACGAGCTTACTCTTGCCGGAGCCAAACCAAGTATTGATCCTTTGCGTTATCAACGCAAAAAAACGGATTCTGCCGGTGCTCAGAATGGAGAAATTGCTTTTCTCAAATTACGTTGGAAAGAGCCTGACAGTAAAAAAAGTGAAATGGTTTCTTTCCCAATAGAGAAGAAAGTGTTAGGAAGTTCTTTTGAACAGGCAGGGGTTGAAACTCGTTTCTTAGCGGCTGTGGCCGCATTCGGACAGAAACTGCGCCATAACCCAGAACTTGCAGAGACTTCTTACGAGCAGATTGCTAACTGGGCAAATAATGCCAAGGGTAACGATCCTCAAGGCTATCGCAATGAGTTTGTCCGCTTGGTCAGAAAAGCTGCTGTTCTTCAAACAAGTAAATAGTAATGAAGTGGATAACGAAAAATAAAGCAAACCATTTTTGTCATACATTAGTAATCGATGGAACTATTTTGCAGCTTTTTCAATGTTTGTGAATTCGATTTCAACGAATAATCTCTTTTTGAAGCTTAAAAACCAGCTATAAAGGCTGGTTTTTTGTTTTCATTGTATCTGGTTTAGTTTTAAAAAAAGAAAAACCTTTCATAGGCATAAGAATACTAGGTACATATAACAAAATAGGTAATAAAAGCAAAATGCACTGCCTACAGCGGAGAAAAGAGTTTTAGTATGCTGGAGTTACGACTACAATTTAATTAATAATCAGTTTAATCAGCAAAGTAGGGGTTTTTCTCCTGATGTATACTGGTGCACATTTCATCAGAAAACCTGATTAAATCTCTATATGAGGTGATGTAAGCAACCAATACAACTTTATATGTTGGCAATTGGTATGTATTGTTGTTAAAAAGAAAAATTGTGATTTAAGGTGTTGTGGTAAGTAAGTATTTATTTCTGCCGGCATAATCTGCGTATAATCGGCATAAATTTATATATGTCTGCTTACATAGCATATTTTTAGCACATTTGATGATTCTTGAATTATCAGATTGTAAAATGGCAATTTTATGAAAAATATACTTTCAATTCAGTCTCATGTGGTATTTGGCCATGCGGGTAACAGCGCAACGGTCTTTCCTATTCGCCGTTTAGGCGTTAATGTTTGGCCCTTAAATACAGTCCAATTTTCTAATCACACACAGTACAGGCAGTGGCAGGGTACAGTGATGCCGGCTCAGCATTTACTGGATGTGGTTGATGGTATTGCGGCCATTGATGAACTGAAAAACTGTGATGCTGTACTGAGTGGATATATGGGTTCTGCCGAGCAAGGCAGTGCCATTATTGATATTGTCCGCAAAGTGAAGCAGGCCAATCCTCAGGCCATTTATTTCTGTGACCCAGTTATGGGCCATCCAGAAAAAGGCTGTATTGTTGCCGGAGGTGTGGCCGAATTCTTATGTGATGTAGCCCTGCCACAGAGCGATATGATTGCGCCTAATCTGTTTGAACTTGAAGAGTTGAACAACAGGCAACGCATTCAAAATGTGGAAGAAGCGGTTGCTGCCTCTCGGGCTCTTTGTACAAAAGGTCCGCGTGCTGTGCTAGTGAAACATTTAAGTCGTGCTGGGTATCAAACCGACCGCTTTGAAATGCTGTTGGTTACGCCGGATTCAGCGTGGCATATTCACCGGCCGCTGGTGGATTTTGGTGAACGTCAACCTGTAGGCGTAGGTGATATGACAAGTGGAATTTTTCTGGCAGATTTTCTTTCTGGTAAATCTTTGCTTGAAGCATTTGAACATACAACTTCAGCTGTCTATGCGGTTATGCAGGAAACTTTAAAACGCCGGCAGTATGAATTGCAAATTGTAGCCGCTCAGGATGAAATTGCTCATCCGTCACAGTGGTTTAAGGCAGAAAAAATAGCCTGAAGCAGTACTTGATTAAACTGACAATAATTTAGTAGAAAAACGGCCGGTGAGCAGAGCTTACCGGCCGTCTTATAATCAATTTTAAAGCTAACTAATCATATTTTGTCTGTGTATAGTGACGTTGACCAAAAATAGCACTACCTATCCGAACATGAGTAGCTCCACTGGCAATAGCCGTATGCATGTCGGCACTCATTCCCATAGATAATACATCAACTGTGAATCCTGAATGATGCAGGTGCTGGAATAAAGTCTGCATCATACCGAATTGCTGCCGCAATTCGGTTTCAGTACTATCTGCTTTGGCCACGCACATCAGCCCGCGAAATTTTAGACGTGGTAAAGTGCTGATGAAACTAGCTAATTTCAATAATTCTGTTATATTTGCTCTAATACCATGTTTATTTGTTTCAGCAGCAATGTTTATTTCAATACAAACATTCAAGGGTGGTAAGTGCTCTGGCCGCTGTTCATTTAAACGGCGAGCAATTTTTTCACGGTCAATCGTATGCACCCATTGTGCCCGTTCTGCCACAATCCGGCTTTTATTTGATTGAATGTGTCCGATCATATGCCAGACAATATCGTATTCGGACAGCATGCTGGTTTTATCACTAAACTCTTGAATGTAATTTTCACCAAAATCACGCTGACCAGCTTGATACAGTGTGGCTATATCACTGACAGGAAAGGTTTTGCTCACCGCAATCAGTTGAACGTTTTGTGGCGCTTCAGTTTGCTGGCGGATGCTGGCTATTTCAGCCAATACCTCACGCCAGTGTGTAATCAGAGAATCTGAATTTTTCATATCACATAGTTTTTTTTCAGTTTTTTGAATTCAATTCGGCTGTCTTTGAAAAAATTTTTCCAGCATCACAAACATTTTCATTTTAAAGCTTCGGCAACTTGATTAAAATAAGAGCAGATATTTGTCCCTGCACATCGCAGGCAAGCATAACGGAGTAAATATGCAGCTAACCGATTTATTGGCCTTCGGCGTTAAAAACAAAGCTTCCGACTTGCATCTGAGTGCTGGTCTTCCTCCTATGATACGCGTTAATGGTGATATCCGCCGTATTAATCTGCCCGAACAGAGCGCAGAAGAAGTAGGTAAAATGATAGCTTCCATTATGAACGACTATCAACGCAAAGATTATCAGCAAAATCTGGAAACTGACTTTTCGTTCGAACTTCCCAATGTCTCTCGGTTTCGTGTCAATGCCTTTAACACCGAGCGCGGCCCCGCTGCAGTTATGCGTACCATTCCCAGTAAGGTATTGACGCTGGAAGAGCTCAAAGCGCCAGCAATTTTTCAAAAAATTGCTGAAATGCCACGTGGACTAGTGCTGGTAACAGGACCTACCGGCTCCGGTAAATCAACTACTTTGGCTGCAATGATTGATTACATCAATAATCACGATGCCGGCCATATTCTAACCATTGAAGATCCGATTGAGTTTGTGCATCAGAGTAAAAAATCGTTGGTAAACCAGCGTGAACTTCATCAGCATACACTCAGCTTTGCTAATGCACTGCGTTCAGCTTTGCGCGAAGACCCTGACGTGATTCTGGTAGGGGAAATGCGAGACCCTGAAACAATAGGTCTTGCACTGACAGCTGCTGAAACCGGTCACCTTGTGTTCGGTACTTTGCATACTACTGGTGCAGCAAAAACGGTAGACCGTATTGTGGACGTATTTCCTGCTGGTGAAAAAGAAATGGTGCGTTCTATGTTGTCTGAAAGTCTTCAGGCAGTAATTTCTCAGACTTTACTGAAAACTAAGGATGGCAATGGCCGTGTTGCAGCTCATGAAATCATGATCAGTACTCCGGCAGTGCGCAACCTGATTCGTGAGAACAAAATTGCTCAGATTAACTCTACTTTGCAGACGGGGCAGAAATTTGGTATGCAAACGTTAGACCAGTGTTTACAACAATTGCTGCGTGAAAATCGTATCAGTTTAGATGTAGCACGATCTAAAGCGGTCAGTCCTGATCAGCTGGCAGGATAGTAATTTATAGTTTTATATTCAGGAAAGCGTGTTGCCATGGATATGCTGAAAGACGCCTCAAAAGAGTCCAGCTTGTCTGATTTATTATCAGATATGGTTAACCACTATCAACATCCCACCGCTGCATCAGCAACAGCTACACCTTCTCCCATTGTGGCAGAAGCACCGTCAGCAAATACTGTAAAAACAGATGCAAATGTAGCGGCTATACCGATACAAAATACACCAGATTCGAGGTCGGCAGATAAAGAAACAAGCACAGCAATGATGCAGGCAACACCTGTTGCTGCAATAGAAACCAAATCTGTACCTGCAAACGAACAGATTCCGGTCTCATCGGTTTCATCTACTGTCGAGTCACGCCAGACAACTATACACAATAAAACAATGACAGATTCTTCTACCGCAGTGCCGGCTCCAGCTACAACCGTCAGCACCCCAGCTCCAGTCACACTGGAACGGGAAGTAGTTCATATTCATCCAGTGCTGGAAAAAATGGCTGTTGAAGCCGTACGTCTGAATGCCGCTGATATTTTTATCAGTCCTAGTTTTCCACCATCATGGAAAATCGATGGCAAAATCACCCCCGCACCAACCAAACCTTTAACCGGCGAGGAAACTGCCAAGATTGCCATGTCTACCATGACAACCGTTCAGCGGCAGCGGTTTATGCAAGAACTGGATTTAAACTATTCCATTATTGCCAAAAATGGTGTGCGTTTCAGGGTTAATGCCTATCATGAACAAGGTAGGGTGGGTATGGTGCTGCGTCGGATTACTACCGATATCCCCACCACCCAGAGTCTGTTTTTACCACCAGTGCTGGATGAGCTGGTGATGAAAAAACGCGGGCTGATTATTCTTGCTGGTCCTACTGGTAGCGGTAAATCCACTACCATGGCCGCTATGCTGGATTATCGTAATGCCAATTCCGCCGGCCATATTCTCACCATTGAAGACCCGATTGAATACGTGCATAAACCCAAGAAGAGTATTATCACCCACCGTGAAGTCGGAGTGGATACTCTGAGCTGGGACAATGCAATGCAAAGTGCATTGCGTGAAGCACCAGATGTTGTTTGCGTAGGGGAGGTACGCAGTGATGAGAGCATGGCCTATGCACTGAAACTAGCGCAGACCGGTCACTTGTGTTTCTTTACTTTGCACGCCAGTAGTGCTAATCAGGCAATTGAACGTATTCTGAATTTCTATCCTGAAGAACAGCATAAGCAAGTGCTGATGGACTTGGCACTGAATCTCGTTTGCATCATCGGCCAGCGGCTGGCTGTGAAAAAAGATGGTAAAGGCCGTCGGGCTGTTATTGACCTGTTAATTAACACCGCCACTGTTCAGGACTATATCTACAAAGGCGAACTAATGCAGATAAAAGAGCTGATGGCCAAAGCAGGTAATGATGGTATGCAAACGTTTGATCAGTGTTTGTTTCAGCTTTATGTTGATGGTGTTATTGATTTTGAAGAAGCTTTACGCCAATCAGACTCACCAAATGATTTGCGCCTGCGGATTAATTTATATGAGCAAGGTGAAAAAGGCACAGCAATCTTTAATAGTGGTACTGAGCTCAATCTGATTTAGATTGTCTGTTCCCATTAATCAATTATCATCCTTAATTTTCAGGCAAAGCTGATCGCTTTGCCTGTTGTATTATAGGCTGCAAAAATATCAAGGAATTTAATCATCATGAAAGCCATGATTCTTGCCGCAGGACGCGGTGAACGCATGCGTCCACTGACAGATACCTGTCCAAAACCATTACTAAAAGTAGGTGGAATACCATTAATCGAACATCATTTGCGCCGCCTACAGAAGGCAGGTTTTCGAGAAATTGTGATTAATCATGCTTGGTTGGGAGAACAAATTGAAAATTCTTTGGGAAACGGGCAAGCTTATGGTCTGGAAATTTCTTATTCTGCTGAAAAAGAAGGAGGGCTAGAGACAGCAGGTGGAATTGCTACTGCTTTACCTATGCTCGGCAATACACCGTTTTTGGTGATAAACGGAGATGTACTAACTGATATTGATTTTGTCGGGGCGTTAGAAATCAGTAACGAATTAGAACAGTCTGGTAATCTGGCTCACTTATGGCTAGTAGATAATCCATCTCATCATCCAGAAGGAGATTTCCATCTGTTGTCATCAGGAAAAATAACCGAACGTCAGACGAATACTTCAGCATTAACTTTTAGCGGAGTAGGTGTATATCATCCTGCCTTGTTTAAGGGTATTCAGGCTCATAACAGAGCAAAACTGGCTCCTTTATTGCGTAAAGCCATGCAAAATGATCTGGTTAGTGGTGAATATTACAATGGCTTCTGGCTGGATGTAGGAACAATAGAAAGATTACAGCAGGCCAATCAATGGTTCGAAACCAGACACGGCAAATGAGCCACAAACAATGGCTATATACGGTAACATTATTCTCATTCAAATAGATAAAATTAATTGACAGGCTATATTGTCTGTCACTTATTTTTAGCATATTTACTTTGATTTAGCAGTATAAACATGCAAATACAGCAGTCTGAACAATCCACTATCCGTATTCTTGGTGTCGACCCCGGTAGCCGTGTAACCGGCTTTGGCGTAATTGACGTAATCGGTCGCCAGCACATTTATGTTGCCTCTGGCTGCATAAAAACCGTCGCGGGCTCAACACTTGCCGATCGCATCCGAGTTATTGTACAGAATTTACGCGAAGTGATTGCCACTTATCAGCCCACACAGACAGCAGTCGAACAGGTGTTTGTCAACGTTAATCCTGCGGCCACACTGGTATTGGGTCAGGCACGTGGAGCGGCCATAGCTGCACTGACACTAGGTGAGTTACCGGTATTCGAATACACAGCCCTGCAGGTAAAGCAGGCTGTCGTCGGGCAGGGTAAGGCGGCTAAGGAGCAGGTACAGCATATGGTGGTACAAATGTTGTCTCTGTCTGGAACACCTCAGGCAGACGCTGCAGATGCCCTAGCAGTAGCATTAACCCATGCCCTACGCAATTATAGTCTGGCTTCGAAAATTCAACAGGGATTAACCATTAAATCTGGCCGTTTTCGTTAAATTAAAATAATCAGATTTATTCATAAACAATTTAGCAGCTGATAATCTAAATCTACTACTGAAATCCCAACCTTTGCCCAACTAACTTTATTATCTATTTGCAATTATTTTATAAAGCAGTGGGTGGCAAATAAATGGTAAATTCATTAATAGGTTGAAGCAATACACTGTAGGGCTGTTGTTGTTCATCTTCTTGAACCAGTTTCATCCGGCTCAATAAAGCAAATTGTGCTGATTCAAGTGTAGCTGGTTTCACAGCCAATCGATCATGCCAAACCCGATAAGTTCCCAATTTACCATTACGTCGATAGTAAAAACCAGCCAATGGATGGGTCAGATAGACTAGTGCCGTTTCGTTGTCAGCAAAACCTTGAAAATGAAATTGTTGTTCAGGTTGCTGCTTTAATTGTACTCTAGCCGGCGCCCACTTTGCCTTTGTATGCATTTCATAATGTCGATAGCAGCCTGATTGCTGGTCAAAGTCACAAATAAAACCCATTTTGCCCGGATGCCAAGGTAGTTTCCATATATGACGAGGTACCATAATGGTCCACGAATCCAATATCGTACCCAAAAACCAGACACAACGTTCGCCGGTTGTCGTATCAATTATATAAATTCGGTAATTGGTCTGTCCCATGCTGAATACAGGAAACGGATAAACTGCTGATGTAAAATCCACGTCCATAAATGGCACAACTGAAAGCAAACCTTTTTCCTGACCATCAATAAAGATAGTATCCAGCTTGAAACGAGGGGGAAATAATCCTGCAAATCTGTGTGCATCAACTGCATAAGTAATAATGGCAAAATGTTTTAATTTACAGTTAACATCGATTCCAGAAGGTGTTGGACGCGGATGTAGAAAATCCTTAAATTTAAGTGATAATGGCATATAATTACCCAAGACTTTCAATCCAGAAAGTTAATCAGTCTCAACCTACATTAATATTCGCAAAATTAAATATACAGTAATAATTTACAAAAATAAATATAAATTGATAATAATTTGCTAAAAATTTACAAAATAATGTTTTTAAAAAACAGCTAAGAATGTTGGATAATAAAATAAAACACAAAATTAAAATGTTATAATTTTTATTTTAATAATATTATTCTATTGAAATAATATTCAAATAATGCCATTAAATAATCAATTGTAATATAAATTATCCTTTGTCATAATTGATAAATTACAAACTGTAAAGAAAATGTAAATGAATGAGCTCGAGCGCTATGCTTGGATTGAGCTGGCATTAACACCTTATATTGGCAGTGAAACATTTTTACGTATCTTAAAACATTTTGGTTCGGCACAAATCGCTTTGGCCGCAGATGTGGCAGAAATTAAACCTTTCCTGATTCGTTCTCGGGCCGGTCAATACTGGCGCAGTGAGGAGGCAAGAAAAGCAGCTGAAGCCGCCCTGCAATGGGAGCAAAAGCATGAAAATGCACGCTTATTATTGCTGGCTGAAAATGATTATCCACCATTGCTTTCTGAAGGTTTGACACCGCCTCCATTATTATTTATACGTGGTAACATCCATTATCTGCAACAGCCCTCGTTGGCTATTGTTGGCAGCCGACATGCTACGCCACAAGCAATGCGTATTGCCCGTGATTTTGCCAAGGCATTAGCACAAAAAGAAATTGCTGTGATATCGGGCATGGCTGATGGTATAGATACCGCAGCCCATCAAGGTGCTTTACTTGGCAAAGGTACTACTGTTGCCGTCTGGGGCACAGGAATTGATCGCGTGTATCCGGCACGCAACAAATCATTGGCTGCTGAAATTGCCGAACATGGCTGTATAATTTCAGAATTTCCACTAGGCACTCGTTCTTTGGCCGGTAACTTTCCCCGTCGCAATCGCCTGATTGCAGCCCTCAGCCAAGGTACCCTAGTGATAGAGGCTGCAACCGAATCTGGCTCCCTGATTACTGCGCGATTGGCCGGTGAAATGGGTCGTGAAGTTATGGCAATACCTGGTTCGATTGATAACCCATTAAGCAAAGGTTGTCATGCATTGATAAAACAGGGTGCCAAACTGGTTGAAAATCTAGATGATATACTGCATGAGTGCCCTTTCCTCTTGCAAAAAACGCAAGTGCATTCATATAGCCATCAATCTTCACAATTTATTCAATTAGATACACCTGTACTGCTTGTTGAAGAGACTGAAGATCTCTTATTAGACAAAACAGCTGCATCAGCACTCACATCGCCGGAGAAACAAATTCTGGATGGATTAGGTTATGGTATCGTACATCCAGATACACTGGTCTCAACACTTGGCATCCCTGCTACAGATGTGTATGCTAATCTTATGGCACTGGAGCTAGGTGGCTGGATTACCGCACTGCCGGGCGGTTGTTATCAACGCATTAAATCTTGAAAGGATTGCAAATGATTGATGTAATAGCGTTTTTGATTGAGCACTTTCAAGACGTTGATGCTTTTCCTCCACGTAAAGATCTAGGAGCGCTTTTGGAAGAGGTGGGTTTTAATGATGATGAGATAGGGGATGCCTTAACTTGTCTTGACGAGCTGCGTTTCGAACCCCTGATTCCGGCCGATACCTTGCGCAGCAGTACCGGATTCCGAATTTTTAATGAAGAAGAGCTGGATGCACTCCCGTTGGATGTTCGTGGTCTAATACATTTTCTGGAACAGAATGGTGCACTCAATCCTGAACAACGTGAATTCGTACTCAATGCTTTAATGAATTTGCCGTATGACGACATCACTGTGGATCATGCTAAAGTACTGGCCTTACTGGTCTTGTGGGCACACCGGTCAGAATTGCCAGTACTCATTGGTGATGAATTAATGGCTGCGCTTAATGGTGAAGCCATGATGCAGTAAATTACTGACAGCGAAACGGCATTAAAGCTTTCAGTCAGAACGTCTGAAAGCTTTTTGCTTTGTCCGATTGTATTTATTAGAATAAAACAAACTACCAACATATCACAAATATTTAAATTACGAATGTGAGCCTGAGCGAATGGCAAAAAACCTGTTGATTGTTGAATCTCCATCAAAAGCGAAAACGCTGAAAAAATATCTTGGCAGCGACTTTGAAATTCTCGCTTCCTATGGACACGTGCGCGATCTGGTACCTAAAAGTGGTGCCGTCGATCCGGAAAATGACTTTGCCATGAAATACCAGCTGGTCAGCCGTAATGCCAAACATTTGGATGCGATTGTGTCAGCAGCAAAAGAAGCTGATGCACTTTATTTGGCAACCGACCCGGATAGAGAGGGTGAAGCTATTTCCTGGCATTTACAGGAAATACTCAAATCTAAGCGTGGCCTCAAAAACCTACACCCAAAGCGGGTAGTATTCCATGAAGTAACCAAAAAAGCCGTATTGGATGCGGTTGCTCATCCGCGTGAGCTGTCACAAACATTGGTGGATGCACAGCAGACACGGCGAGCTCTGGATTATCTGGTTGGTTTTAATCTGTCACCTTTATTATGGAAAAAAATTCGCCGAGGTCTGTCTGCTGGCCGCGTACAAAGCCCGGCATTACGCATGATTTGCGAGCGCGAACAAGAAATCCGTGATTTCACGGCACAGGAATATTGGACAGTTCATTTGGACAGCCACAAAGCGCGTACCAAATTCACCGCCAAACTCACACACTGGCAAGGACAGAAACTCGAGCAATTTGATATACCAGATGAAACTCAACAGCAGGAAATAGTCAGCGCCCTGCAGGGGCAGCCGGCACATGTTTCCAAGGTAGAAAAGAAAAAGCGCAGCCGTAATCCAGCTGGGCCATTTACCACCTCCACTATGCAGCAGGAAGCAGTGCGTAAACTTGGCATGACTACCGACCGTACCATGCGCACAGCCCAGCAATTATATGAAGGTGTAGACGTAGGGCAAGGTGCAGTGGGGCTGATTACCTATATGCGTACCGACTCCGTCAGCTTGTCAGATGATGCCGTTGTTGAAATACGCCATTATATTGATAACAAAATTGGCAGCGACTACTTACCATCTACAGCAAAGGTCTACAAAACCAAATCAAAAAATGCTCAGGAAGCACATGAAGCTATTCGGCCTACTTCGGTTTACCGTACACCAGAAGAAGTGAAACCCTTTCTGACTTCTGATCAGTTTCGCCTGTATCAGATGATTTGGCAACGTGCGGTGGCCTGCCAGATGGCACCAGCTCGTTTCGATACCACCAGTGTCGATATTGTTGTAGGAAAAGGTGTTTTTCGAGTAACTGGACAGGTACAGACATTTGCTGGTTTTTTAAGCGTTTACGAAGAAGGTGTCGACGATAGCGAAGATGATGAAAATGCCAAAAAATTGCCTCCATTGCAGGAAGGAGATGATTTGCCGGTAGATAAAATATTTGGCGAACAGCATTTTACTCAGCCACCACCCCGTTATTCTGAAGCCAGTTTGGTAAAAGCACTGGAAGAGTATGGCATTGGCCGTCCTTCAACCTATGCCAGCATTATTTCCACACTGAAAGAACGTGAGTACGTCACACTAGAACAAAAACGGTTTCTGCCCACCGATACCGGTGAAGTCGTCAATAAATTTCTTACCGAGCATTTCGGTCAATATGTAGATTACAACTTCACCGCCAGACTGGAAAATCAGCTGGATGATATTGCCGGCGGCAAGCGAGAATGGAAGCCGGTAATGCAACAGTTCTGGAAAGGTTTTGACAAAGAGGTTAAAGCCAAGGAAGACATCCCACGCGCAGAGCTGACAGCAGAAAATCTTGATGAAATCTGCCCGAAATGTGGAGCTCACCAGCTACAGATTAAATTTGGCAAACGTGGACGCTTTATTGCCTGTAGCGGTTATCCAGATTGCGATTACACCCGCAACGTGAATGAAACTGCTGAAGAGGCAGCCAAAGCTGCAGAAGAACCTACCATCGTTGAAGGGCGCAGCTGTCCCAAATGTGAAGGACAACTGGTATTCAAGCGTGGCCGTTATGGTAAATTCATTGGTTGCGCCAATTATCCCAAATGTAAATATATCGAACCTTTGGAAAAACCTAAAGATACCGGAATTGAATGTCCGAAGTGTCATCAAGGCAGCCTGATCGAACGCAAGAGCCGCTATGGCAAACTGTTTTACAGTTGCAATACTTATCCCGATTGTGACTATGCCGTGTGGAATCCGCCCATTAACGAACCCTGTCCGCAATGCGGTTGGCCGGTTCTGACCATCAAAACCACCAAACGGCGCGGAACCGAAAAAGTTTGTCCTCAAAAAGAGTGTGGCTATACCGAACAGATAGAACCTCCCGCACCCAAAGAATAGAGCAGGCTGCTCAAAATAAATAAAAAAACTTAAGACTTTCAGCATGCCTGAAAGTCTTTTTTTACCGGAAAAAACTGACATGGCCAGAATACTTCAGCAGCATCGCAATCAGGTACGCATTATTGGCGGTACCCATCGAGGCCGTAAAATAACATTTCCGACCGCCGAAGGTCTGCGTCCGACGGCAGATAGCGTGCGCGAACGTCTGTTTAATTGGCTGGGGCAAGACTTAACAGGTATGGCAGTACTGGATTTATTTGCCGGTAGTGGCGTAATGGGATTGGAAGCAGCTTCAAGAAGGGCTGAAACCGTTACGCTGATAGAAAAAAATCGTCTGGTGGCACAGGCAATAAAAAATAACCTTCAACAATTGAATTTCAATCAGGTAGAACTTATTTATACAGATGCACAGAATTTTCTCGCAACTAACAGCCAGCAGTTTGACATAATATTTCTCGATCCGCCTTACCAATGGCAGCAGTGGCCAGACCTTATGCAGGCCCTTGTCCCGCATCTGAGACCTCAGGCACATATCTATCTTGAAAGTAATACATTACCAACGCTGCCAACTGGGTGGCAGATACTGCGAGAGGGTAAATCAGGAATAAGTCGTTTTGAATTATTAACTTACTGTAAACCAGAAGCGCCTTGATTAACAGGCACTCAATGGGATACAGACAAAATAATGGTATAATCCGCGCCCAACGGTTTTGAGTAAAATTTAACGATAAAGGAAAAATATGTCACTCTTGATAACAGATGAGTGCATTAATTGCGACGTATGCGAGCCTGAGTGCCCCAACAACGCTATTTATCAGGGCGATGAAATTTATGAGATCACCCCGGAACGGTGCACACAGTGTGTAGGCCATTATGATGAACCACAATGTCAGCAGGTGTGTCCGGTAGATTGCATTATCATTGATGAAGAACACCCAGAAAGCGAAGAAGAGCTGGAAGCTAAATATCAACGGCTGATGGCAGAAAAAGAATAAAACGAAACAGGCTGAAGTGTATTTGAAACAGTTAATTACTCTCTTAAGTAAAAAAAATTGCTTAAGAAGCTTGACGAAGATACAAATCAACATTATCATGCCGTTCTCTTTTGGAGGGATTCCCGAGCGGCCAAAGGGGGCAGACTGTAAATCTGTTGCGAAAGCTTCGAAGGTTCGAATCCTTCTCCCTCCACCAAATTCCAGTCTTACTTGGAGTAGTTTTTTAAGTAAGTATGCGGGTGTAGCTCAATGGTAGAGCAGAAGCCTTCCAAGCTTACGGTGAGGGTTCGATTCCCTTCACCCGCTCCATATTAAGTAAATACCTACCGTAATGCCCATGTAGCTCAGGGGTAGAGCACTCCCTTGGTAAGGGAGAGGCCGACAGTTCAATTCTGTCCATGGGCACCACCTAAATTGATAAACCTAATCATCTTTAGATAGGAAGTAGCCATGGCTAAAGAAAAATTCGAGCGGAGCAAACCGCACGTAAACGTTGGCACCATTGGTCACGTTGACCATGGTAAAACCACATTGACTGCTGCAATCTGTACCATTTTGTCTAAAAAATTCGGTGGTGCAGCGAAAGCTTACGATCAGATTGACAATGCCCCGGAAGAAAAAGCCCGTGGTATTACTATTAATACATCACACGTAGAATACGAAACAGCCGAGCGTCACTATGCACACGTAGACTGCCCGGGACATGCTGACTATGTGAAAAACATGATTACCGGTGCTGCACAGATGGACGGTGCGATTCTGGTGGTATCTGCAGCTGATGGTCCTATGCCACAAACCCGTGAGCACATTCTGTTGGCGCGTCAGGTAGGTGTACCATACATCATCGTTTATATGAATAAATGTGACATGGTAGACGATGAAGAGTTGCTGGAACTGGTAGAAATGGAAATCCGTGATCTGCTGTCTAGCTACGAATTCCCAGGTGATGACGTTCCATTGATTAAAGGTTCTGCACTGAAAGCATTGGAAGGTGACCAGTCTGATATTGGTGAAGCTTCTATTATGGCTTTGGCTGATGCATTAGACAGCTACATTCCGACACCGGAACGTGCAGTAGACAAACCATTCCTGTTGCCGATTGAAGACGTATTCTCAATTTCAGGTCGTGGTACTGTGGTTACCGGACGTGTTGAACGCGGTGTAATCAACGTAGGTGACGAAATTGAAATCGTGGGTCTGAAAGACACCCAGAAAACTACTTGTACCGGTGTGGAAATGTTCCGCAAATTGCTGGATCAGGGTCAGGCTGGTGATAACGTAGGTGTATTGTTGCGTGGTACCAAACGTGAAGAAGTAGAACGTGGTCAGGTATTGGCAAAACCGGGCAGCATCACCCCGCACACCAAATTCAAAGCCGAGGTATACGTATTGAGCAAAGAAGAAGGTGGACGTCATACCCCGTTCTTCGCTAACTACCGTCCGCAATTCTATTTCCGTACAACTGACGTAACAGGCGCAGTAAGTCTGGCAGAAGGTGTAGAAATGGTAATGCCGGGTGAAAATGTGACCATCGATGTAGAGTTGATTCACCCAATCGCAATGGAAGAAGGCTTGCGCTTTGCGATTCGTGAAGGTGGCCGAACAGTTGGTGCCGGTGTGGTTGCTAAAGTTATCGCTTAAAGTTTTGTAGGCCAGTAGCTCAATTGGTAGAGTATCGGTCTCCAAAACCGAGGGTTGGGGGTTCGAGACCCTCCTGGCCTGCCAAAAAACAGACTAATCGGCCATAGGTCGGTTAGTCTTTTTTGTATTAATAAAAAGGTGGTTGTATGGACAACAAAACATCGAAAGATGTGGGAGCCAAAACCAAAGCACAATTAAAAGCTGAAGCTAAGCAACAACAGCAACTGGAAATCAAGCGTAATAAACGTTTTGATTTTCTTAAATACACCTTTTCAGCCATACTGATTGCTGCAGGTATTCTGGCATTCTATACTTTGGATGCGCAATTACCGCTTTACATTCGTTATTTATTTCCTTTAATCGGCGTAGTAGCGGCCATTGTAATCGTATTTTTCTGGAGTGCGGGCGGTCGTGAACTGACTGCCTATGTGCGCGATTGTGTGTCAGAAGCCAGAAAAGTAGTATGGCCTGAGCGCAATGAAGCATTGCGCATGACCCTGTTTGTACTGATATTTG
Source organism: Snodgrassella sp. CS2 (assembly GCF_050310315.1). NCBI lineage: Bacteria > Pseudomonadati > Pseudomonadota > Betaproteobacteria > Neisseriales > Neisseriaceae > Snodgrassella > Snodgrassella sp. CS2. The sequence goes on from NZ_JBNPBA010000007.1 coordinate 78,223, forward strand.
TAGCTGTCTTGTCTTTATTTATTTGGGGTGTTGACAGCCTGATTTCATGGTTGTTGTTCGACATCTTTATGAAGAGGAGTTAAACATGGCAAAACAGTGGTATGTAGTACACGCTTATTCCGGTTTTGAAAAAAATGTTCAGAAAACCCTGAAAGAACGGATAGAACGTGAAGGAATGGGTGATTATTTTGGTCAGATACTGGTGCCGGTTGAAGAGGTAGTAGATATAAAAAATGGGCGCCGCAGTATTACTGAGCGTAAATTTTTTCCTGGTTACGTTCTGGTCGAAATGGACATGACTGATGCTTCATGGCATCTGGTTAAAAATACCCCGCGCGTTACTGGATTTATTGGTGGTACCGCTAATAAACCTTTGCCTATATCTGCTCGTGAAGTTGATGCTATTCTCCATCAGGTACAAAGTGGTGTGGAAAAGCCGAAGCCTAAAGTTTTATTTGATGTGGGTCAGCAGGTACGCGTCAATGAAGGTCCATTTAAAGACTTTAATGGTGTCGTCGAAGAAGTTAATTACGAACGCAATAAATTGCGCGTTGCTGTACAGATATTCGGTCGTGAAACACCAGTAGAATTGGAATTTTCTCAAGTAGAAAAAATTTAACTGTAAAAAATACAACACGAATAAACCTGTGCTTGTAAGGGAAAGAAATTTTCTTTATAATCACGGGTCTTGCTTTTGGGGAGCAGTATTAACTGCGTCATACCCGTTTATTTGGAGTTTAAACAAGTGGCAAAAAAAATTGTAGGCTACATCAAACTGCAGATTCCTGCAGGTAAAGCCAATCCATCTCCTCCGGTTGGCCCGGCTTTGGGTCAGCGCGGCCTGAATATCATGGAATTCTGTAAAGCATTCAATGCAGCTACGCAGAATGTAGAACCTGGCTTGCCGGTTCCGGTAGTGATTACAGCTTTTGCAGATAAATCATTTACCTTCGTGATGAAAACCCCTCCAGCATCTATTTTGCTGAAAAAAGCAGCTGGATTGCAAAAAGGCAGCTCTAACCCACTAACACAAAAAGTGGGTAAGGTAACTCGTGCTCAGCTGGAAGAAATTGCTAAGGCTAAAGAGCCTGATTTAACTGCTGCTGATTTGGACGCAGCGGTACGCACCATCGCTGGTAGCGCCCGTTCAATGGGTTTAGATGTGGAGGGTGTGTAAATGGCAAAACTTTCTAAACGTATGCAGGCTATCCGTGCTGCTGTAGAAACAAACAAATTGTACGCCATTGATGAAGCATTGAATCTGGTTAAAGCCAATGCTACTGCTAAATTTGATGAATCTATTGATGTATCCTTTAATCTGGGCGTGGATGCACGTAAATCTGATCAGGTAATCCGTGGTTCAGTGGTATTACCTAAAGGTACCGGTAAAACCGTGCGCGTTGCGGTATTCACTCAAGGTGCTAATGCTGAAGCAGCTAAGGCAGCTGGTGCTGACGTAGTAGGCTTTGATGATCTGGCTGCTGAAGTTAAAGCGGGTAATCTGAATTTTGATGTGGTAATTGCTTCACCAGATGCCATGCGTGTAGTTGGTCAGCTGGGTACCATTCTAGGTCCTCGTGGCCTGATGCCGAATCCTAAAGTAGGTACTGTTACCCCGAATGTGGCCGAAGCAGTGAAAAATGCTAAAGCTGGTCAGGTGCAGTATCGTACAGACAAAGCAGGTATTGTGCATGCTACTATTGGACGTGCTTCTTTCGAAGCTGCTGATTTGCGTGAAAACTTTAATGCATTGCTAGATGCTATTGTAAAAGCTAAACCGGCAGCAGCTAAAGGTCAATATCTGCGCAAAATTGCAGTTTCTAGCACTATGGGTGCTGGCCTGCGTGTTGACAGTGCTTCTGTAACTAATTAAGCAGTAAATATATAGTTATTGGCAGTCTGAATCAATTTTAGGCTGCCATCTAAATTCATATAAATGGTATGCATTTATATGTCGGGCTACTTAGAAATAAGTAGATGTCCAAGACCGTAGGGAATCTGTGCAAATTGTATAGATTTTAAAAATGTACCCTACGCAGACGGTAGTCCCAGATAATCTTAAGTAAGTGTGCTTACGGATGTCTTTTTGGGTTGCCGCGCTGGGTGGAGTAATACGCTTATTACTCTGTTTAAAAACAGTGGGAGGTAGACCTTGAGTCTCAATATTGAAACCAAGCAAGCAGCCGTAGCCGAAATCGTAGCAGCCATTGCTAACGCTCAAACTATGGTTATTGCCGAGTATCGTGGTATCAGTGTTGCCAGCATGACCGAACTGCGTGCCAATGCCCGTAAAGCAGGTGTATATCTGCATGTATTGAAAAATACATTGGCTCGTCGCGCTGTTGAAGGTACTTCATTTGCCGGATTAGCTGACCAGATGGTTGGTCCGTTGGTTTATGCGGTTTCTGAAGACCCGGTAGCTGCTGCAAAAGTACTGCACCAGTTCTCAAAAAAAGATGAAAAAATCGTATTGAAAGCAGGTTCATATAATGGTGACTTGCTGGACGTTGCTCAGGTAGCAGAGCTTGCTTCTATACCGAGCCGCGACGAATTACTGGCCAAATTGCTGGGTATTATGCAAGCACCTGTTTCTGGCTTTGCCCGTGCACTGGCTGCTTTGGCCGAGAAAAAAGCCGGCGAAGAAGCTGCATAATTTTCATCCTCTATATATTTAAATTTACATTCTCAATTATTGGAGTTTAATAGCATGGCTATTACTAAAGAAGACATCCTGGAAGCAGTTGGTAACCTGACCGTAATGGAATTGAACGACCTGGTTAAAGCTTTTGAAGAAAAATTTGGTGTATCTGCAGCTGCTTTGGCTGTTGCTGGTGGCGGTGCTGCCGGTGGTGCTGCTGCCGCTGAAGAAAAAACTGAATTTGATGTGGTATTGACTTCTGCTGGTGCACAAAAAGTTGGCGTGATTAAAGTGGTTCGTGCCATCACTGGCTTGGGTCTGAAAGAAGCTAAAGACTTGGTAGATGGCGCACCTAAAACTCTTAAAGAAGGTGTATCTCAGGCTGAAGCTGACGATATCAAAAAACAACTGGAAGAAGCCGGCGCTTCTGTCGAAATTAAGTAATTTCAGTTGTGTTTTACAGGCTGGTAGCTTAGGCTACCAGCCTGCTTTCGCTTGTCTACCTAAAGTGAAATTTTATAAATATTTACATAAATAGCTATTATTTACTTAATTTTACCTTGTTAGTTTGGCTAATTGCCTGAGTATTTATAAAACCTTACTTGCCAAACCTCCCTACTGGAGACTGTTCATGTCCTACTCTTTTACTGAAAAAAAACGCATCCGTAAAAGCTTTGCCAAACGCGCCAATGTATTGGAAGTGCCGTTTTTATTGGCTACGCAGTTGGATTCTTATACACAGTTTTTGCAGATGGAAACGCCTTTTGACCAACGCGCCGACATGGGTCTTCAGGCGGCATTCCAGTCTATTTTTCCGATTATCAGTCATAACGGTTACGCACGTCTTGAATTCACGCATTATGTTTTAGGCGAGCCATTATTTGATATTCCTGAATGTCAATTACGCGGTATTACCTATGCTGCTCCATTACGAGCTCGTATCCGTCTAGTTATCTTGGACAAAGAGTCATCTAAACCGAATGTCGTAAAAGAAGTACGTGAAAATGAAGTTTACATGGGTGAAATACCATTGATGACACCGAGTGGTTCGTTCATCATCAATGGTACTGAGCGTGTGATTGTGTCACAGTTGCACCGTTCGCCTGGGGTATTCTTTGAGCACGACCGTGGTAAATCACATTCGTCCGGTAAATTACTGTTTTCAGCTCGAATTATTCCTTACCGTGGTTCATGGTTAGATTTTGAATTCGATCCAAAAGACCTGCTATATTTCCGTATCGACCGACGTCGCAAGATGCCGGTAACGATTTTGCTTAAAGCATTAGGTTTCACGCCAGAACAGATTCTTAACATGTTCTATGATCGTGAAAGCTACCATCTGTCTAAAGATGGTGTGCATACCAATCTGATTCCATCTCGTCTGAAAGGTGAAACTGCTAAGTTCGATTTGGTCGACAAAGATGGTAAAGTATTGGTGCAGAAAGGCAAACGCATTAATGCTAAAAATATTCGTGATATTGTTGCCGCTGATATTAAATGGTTAGAAGTTGAACCAGAAAGCCTGATAGGTAAGGTGCTGGCTACAGATGTCATCGTGCCGGATACTGGAGAAGTGCTAGCCAAAACCAACGATGAAATCACTGAAGAATTACTGGCTCAGTTTGATATTCAGGGAGTTAAAGAAATTTCTACCCTTTATATCAATGATCTGGATCAGGGTGGCTATGTATCCAATACTCTGCGCACTGATGAAACCGATGGGCAGCAGGCTGCACGCATTGCCATTTACCGCATGATGCGGCCTGGTGAACCGCCAACCGAAGATGCTGTTGAAGCATTATTTAACCGTTTGTTCTTCAACGAAGACAGTTATGATTTATCTCGTGTCGGCCGGATGAAATTTAATACCCGTACTTATCAGCAGAAACTGCTGGAAGCACAACAAGAATCCTGGTATGGCCGTCTGATGACACAGACTTTTGCTGATGCCGATAAAGAAGGCAATCATGTGCTGACTATTCCGGATATCGTTTCAGTCATTGCCACGTTGGTTGAGTTGCGAAATGGTCATGGTGAAGTCGATGATATCGATCATCTGGGTAATCGTCGTGTGCGCTCCGTTGGCGAGCTGGCCGAAAATCAGTTTCGCAGTGGTCTGTCACGTGTAGAACGAGCTGTAAAAGAGCGTTTGAATCAGGCTGAATCCGAAAATCTGATGCCGCACGATTTGATTAACGCTAAGCCTGTATCTGCTGCGATAAAAGAATTTTTTGGATCCAGTCAATTATCCCAGTTTATGGATCAGACCAATCCACTGTCTGAAATTACGCATAAGCGCCGTGTTTCTGCACTGGGTCCGGGTGGTCTGACGCGTGAACGTGCCGGCTTTGAAGTACGTGACGTACATCCGACTCATTATGGCCGCGTGTGTCCGATTGAAACACCGGAAGGTCCGAACATTGGCTTGATTAACTCTCTGGCTGTCTATGCGCGTACCAATAAATATGGCTTCTTGGAAACCCCTTACCGTCGCGTTGTGGATGGTAAAGTAACCAATGATATTGACTACCTGTCTGCTATCGAAGAAGGTCGTTTTGTTATCGCTCAGGCCAATGCTGATTTAGATAATGAAGGTCGCATTATTGGTGATCTGGTTACCTGTCGTGAAAAAGGTGAAACCATTATGGCTACCCCTGACCGCGTGCAATATATGGACGTGGCAACAGGGCAGGTAGTTTCCGTGGCCGCTTCACTGATTCCATTCCTAGAGCACGATGACGCGAACCGTGCCTTGATGGGAGCCAACATGCAACGTCAGGCGGTTCCTTGTCTGCGTGCAGAAAAACCACTGGTGGGTACCGGTATTGAGCGCTCTGTTGCGATTGACAGTGCGACTGCCATTGCTGCCAGCCGTGGTGGTGTCGTTGAATACGTTGATGCCAATCGTGTAGTGGTACGAGTTAATGACGATGAAGCCACTGCTGGTGAAGTGGGTGTGGATATTTACAATCTGGTGAAATTCACCCGTTCGAACCAGTCAACCAACATTAACCAGCGTCCGGCCGTACAAAAAGGGGACGTGATTGCCCGTGGTGATGTGATTGCCGACGGGGCATCAACCGATCTGGGTGAATTGGCACTGGGTCAGAACATGACCATCGCCTTCATGCCTTGGAATGGTTACAACTATGAAGACTCAATTCTGATTTCAGAACGGGTGGTTGCTGGTGATCGTTATACCTCTATCCACATTGAAGAATTGAATGTGGTATCACGTGACACCAAGCTGGGTGCTGAAGAAATTACCCGTGATATTCCGAATCTGTCTGAACGCATGCAAAACCGTTTGGATGAATCCGGTATTGTGTACATTGGCGCTGAAGTTGAGGCCGGTGACGTTTTAGTGGGCAAGGTAACACCTAAAGGTGAAACCCAGCTGACACCAGAAGAAAAACTGCTGCGTGCCATTTTTGGTGAAAAAGCCAGTGATGTTAAAGATACTTCGCTGCGTATGCCTACAGGTATGAGTGGTACCGTAATTGACGTGCAGGTATTTACCCGTGAAGGCATTGAACGCGATAAACGTGCTAAAGCCATTATTGATGCTGAGCTAAAACGCTATCGCCAGAACCTGACTGACCAGCTGCGTATTTTCAATGACGATGCCTTTGACCGTATCGAACGCTTGATTTTGGGTCAGAAAGTGAATGGTGGTCCGCTGAAGCTGGCTAAAGGCAGTGAAGTGACTAAAGACTACCTAGCCTCATTGCCTAGCCGCCATGACTGGTTTGATATTCGCCTGAGTGATGAAAGCATTGCCAAGCAAGTGGAACTTATTAAAGAAAGTTTACAAGCTAAACATGAAGAATCAGACGCTCAGTACGAAATCAAGAAGAAAAAACTGACTCAGGGCGATGAACTGCAGCCGGGCGTACAGAAGATGGTTAAAGTCTTTATCGCCATCAAACGCCGCCTAAAAGCCGGTGACAAAATGGCCGGTCGTCACGGTAATAAAGGTGTGGTATCTCGCATTCTGCCAGTTGAAGACATGCCGTATATGGCTGACGGCCGTTCTGTGGACATTGTACTGAATCCACTGGGTGTGCCAAGCCGTATGAACATTGGTCAGATTCTGGAAGTGCATTTAGGTTGGGCTGCCAAAGGTATTGGTGAACGCATCGACCGCATGCTGACCGAAAAACGTGCTGCTGATGAAGTTCGTGCTTTCCTTGAGAAGGTATACAACAGCAGTGGTAAGAAAGAAGATTTGTCTCAGTTTAATGATGAAGAAATCATCAATCTGGCTCAACATCTGCGTAAAGGGATGACTGTAGCCACCCCAGTATTTGATGGTGCGGAAGAATCCGAAATCAAAAACATGTTGGCACTGGCCTATCCTGAAGACGATCCGGAAATCCAGAAACTGGGCTTTAACGATACTCGTACGCAGATGACCCTGTACGATGGTCGTACTGGTGAAGCTTTTGACCGTAAAGTCACCGTTGGTGTGATGCATTACCTCAAACTGCACCATTTGGTGGATGAAAAAATGCATGCCCGTTCAACTGGTCCGTACAGTCTGGTGACACAACAGCCGCTGGGTGGTAAAGCTCAGTTTGGTGGTCAGCGTTTTGGTGAGATGGAGGTGTGGGCACTGGAAGCTTATGGTGCTGCTTATACCCTGCAGGAGATGTTGACTGTGAAATCAGATGATGTGAACGGTCGCACCAAAATGTACGAAAACATTGTTAAAGGCGAATACAAAATCGATGCCGGTATGCCGGAATCTTTCAATGTGTTGTTGAAAGAAATTCGCTCTTTGGGCTTGGATATGGATTTGGAACGTTATTAACCGACACCGGCCGCATGCAGTAGCTGCTACTGCATGCGGCATCGTCAGGAGCAAATATGAAAGCTTTATCAGACTTATTTAATCCGCTGCAAAATGCCAGTGCCGAAGAAGAATTTGACGCGATTAAAATCGGTATTGCATCGCCGGATACCATTCGTTCTTGGTCGTACGGTGAAGTGAAAAAGCCGGAAACGATTAATTACCGTACGTTCAAGCCAGAACGTGATGGTCTCTTCTGTGCCAAAATTTTCGGCCCGATCAAAGATTATGAATGCTTGTGTGGTAAATACAAACGCCTGAAATTTCGCGGGGTAACCTGTGAAAAATGTGGTGTGGAAGTAACCTTGTCCAAAGTGCGTCGCGAACGCATGGGACATATTGAATTGGCTGCACCCGTAGCGCATATCTGGTTTCTGAAATCGTTACCATCCCGTTTGGGTATGGTGCTGGATATGACATTGCGTGATATTGAACGCATTCTGTATTTTGAAGCTTATGTGGTTACAGACCCAGGCTTGACTTCATTGCAGCCGCGTCAGTTGCTGAGTGAAGAAGAATACATCAGCAAATATGAAGAATTTGGCGGTGACTTTGAGGCCAAGATGGGCGCAGAAGGTATTCGTGACCTGTTGCGTGCCATGGATATTGCCCATGAAGTAACGGTATTGCGGCAGGAACTGGAATCCACCAGTTCTGATACCAAAATCAAAAAAATCGCTAAACGTCTGAAAGTACTGGAAGCCTTCCAGCGTTCCGGCATGAAGCTGGAATGGATGATTATGGACGTGTTGCCAGTATTGCCACCGGATCTGCGTCCACTGGTACCGCTGGATGGTGGTCGTTTTGCTACTTCTGACTTGAATGATCTGTACCGTCGTGTCATCAACCGTAATAACCGTCTGAAACGCTTGCTTGAATTGCGTGCACCAGACATCATCGTACGCAATGAAAAACGTATGCTGCAAGAAGCGGTTGATTCACTATTGGATAATGGTCGTCGTGGTAAAGCCATGACCGGAGCTAATAAGCGTCCGTTGAAATCACTGGCCGACATGATTAAAGGTAAGGGCGGTCGCTTCCGTCAAAACTTGCTGGGTAAACGTGTGGATTATTCCGGCCGTTCGGTGATTACCGTGGGACCGTACCTGCGTCTACACCAGTGTGGTCTGCCGAAAAAAATGGCTTTGGAGCTGTTCAAACCATTTATTTTCCACAAACTGGAACAACTTGACCCAACTGTCACTACCATCAAAAAAGCCAAAAAGATGGTGGAACAGGAAGAACCGATTGTATGGGATATTCTCGAAGATGTGATTCGTGAACATCCAATATTGCTTAACCGTGCACCAACCTTGCACCGTCTGGGTATTCAGGCGTTTGAACCGATTCTGATTGAAGGTAAGGCTATTCAGCTGCATCCATTGGTTTGTACTGCGTTCAATGCTGACTTTGACGGTGACCAGATGGCGGTACACGTACCATTGAGTCTGGAAGCGCAAATGGAAGCACGCACTCTGATGCTGGCTTCTAATAACGTGTTATCACCAGCCAATGGTGATCCGATTATTGTACCGTCACAGGATATCGTCTTGGGTCTGTACTACATGACCCGCGACAAAATTAACGGAAAAGGTGAAGGTAGCCTGTTTGCCGATGTGAAAGAAGTGCACCGTGCTTATCAGACCCGTCAGGTTGAGCTCGGTACCAAAATTACCGTGCGTCTGCGCGAATGGGTGAAAAACGGTCAGGATGAATTTGTGCCCGTGGTAAATCGCTACGAAACCACCGTTGGTCGTGCGTTGCTGTCAGAAATTTTGCCTAAAGGCCTGTCGTTCGAACACATTAACAAAACGCTGAAGAAAAAAGAAATTTCTAAGCTGATTAACGCTTCGTTCCGTCGCTGTGGCTTGCGCGATACCGTCATCTTTGCTGACCATCTGATGTATACCGGTTATGCGTTCTCTACTCGTGCTGGTATCTCCATCTGTGTAGATGACATGCTGGTGCCAGAAAGCAAACCACAGTTGCTGGCTGAAGCCAATGCCGAAGTGAAAGAGATTGAAGACCAGTACCGTCAGGGTTTGGTTACCAACGGCGAACGCTACAACAAAGTTGTCGATATCTGGGGTCGTACCGGTGATAAGATTGCCAAAGCGATGATGGATAATCTGTCTACCCAGAAAGTGGTTGACCGTGATGGCAATTTGGTTGATCAGGAATCCTTCAACTCCATCTACATGATGGCTGACTCAGGCGCCCGTGGTTCTGCGGCGCAGATTAAACAGCTATCTGGTATGCGTGGTTTGATGGCCAAACCAGATGGTTCCATTATTGAAACACCGATTACGTCCAATTTCCGCGAAGGCCTGACCGTATTACAGTACTTTATTTCTACTCACGGTGCGCGTAAGGGTCTGGCTGATACGGCGCTGAAAACCGCTAACTCTGGTTATCTGACTCGCCGTCTGGTCGACGTGACTCAAGATTTGGTGGTGGTTGAAGATGATTGTGGAACCAGTGATGGTTTTGTGATGAAAGCTGTAGTGCAGGGTGGTGATATTATTGAATCCCTGCGTGACCGCGTTTTAGGTCGCGTCACTGCTGAAGATGTTGTGGATCCGACCAGTGGCGAAACACTAGTCGAAGCCGGAACGTTATTGAACGAAAGTCTGGTTGATTTAATTGACAATTCCGGTGTTGATGAAGTCAAAGTACGCACACCGATTACCTGTAAAACTCGCCATGGCTTGTGTGCCAAATGTTATGGCCGAGATCTGGCACGCGGTAAACTGGTGAATGCCGGTGAATCTGTCGGTGTGATTGCAGCGCAATCCATTGGTGAACCGGGTACTCAGCTGACCATGCGTACTTTCCACATTGGTGGTGCAGCATCTCGAGCTGCTGCAGCCAGCCAGGTAGAAGCTAAATCAGGTGGTACTGTACGTTTCTCCAGCCAGATGCGCTACGTAGCCAACAATAAGGGTGAACTGGTTGTTATTGGTCGTTCATCTGAAATCGTGATTCATGATGATATCGGTCGTGAGCGTGAGCGCCATAAAGTACCTTACGGTGCACTGTTGCAGGTCAAAGATGGCGGAGTAGTTAAAGCTGGTCAGACCCTGGCTACATGGGATCCGCATACCCGTCCGATGATTACTGAATTTGCCGGTCGTGTACGCTTCGAAAATATCGAAGAAGGCGTAACTGTGGCCAAACAGACCGATGATGTAACTGGTTTGTCTACACTGGTGGTGATTGATGGTAAACGTCGCTCTTCTACCCAGTCTAAGCTACTGCGTCCAACCGTTAAGCTATTGGATGACAAAGGCGAAGAAATTCGCATGGCTGGTAGTGAAACTGCTGTTTCCATGGCCTTCCCAGTAGGTGCGGTGATTACCGTGCGTGAAGGACAGGAAGTCGGTAAAGGTGATGTGCTGGCGCGTATTCCGCAGGCTTCATCTAAAACCCGCGATATTACCGGTGGTCTGCCGCGTGTGGCCGAGTTGTTCGAAGCGCGCACCCCGAAAGACGTTGGCATGCTGGCCGAGGTAACCGGTACCGTATCCTTTGGTAAGGAAACCAAAGGCAAACAGCGTCTGATTATCACAGATGCAGATGGTGTGGCGTACGAAACCCTGATTTCCAAAGAAAAACAGGTATTGGTACACGATGGTCAGGTGGTGAATCGTGGTGAAGTCATTGTTGATGGTGCGGTAGATCCACACGATATTCTGCGTTTGCAGGGTATTGAAGCGCTGGCGCGCTACATCGTACAGGAAGTACAGGAAGTGTATCGCCTGCAGGGTGTGAAGATTTCCGACAAACACATCGAAGTGATTATTCGGCAGATGCTGCGTCGTGTGAACATTGCTGATGCCGGTGACAGCCACTTCATTACCGGTGAGCAGGTTGAGCGTGGTGATGTGATGATTGCCAACGAAAAATTGTTGGCAGAAGGTAAAGAACCGGTGCGTTTCGATAACGTATTGCTGGGTATCACCAAAGCATCGTTGTCTACTGATTCCTTTATCTCTGCTGCTTCCTTCCAGGAAACTACTCGAGTTCTGACGGAAGCTGCCATCATGGGTAAACGTGATGATTTACGCGGTCTGAAAGAAAACGTAATTGTGGGTCGTTTGATTCCGGCCGGTACCGGTCTGACCTATCACCGTAGCCGTCGTCAGAAATGGCAGGAGCAAGTGGCGGCTGAAGCGGCAGATAAAGGTGAGTAACCAAAATTGCTGCTGAAAGCTAAAACAAACCGCTGAAAATTTTTCAGCGGTTTGTTTTATGTTTATGGTTTTATATGATTGTTTTTCCAGCAGATATATTGGTGCGGTAGCTTGATTATCTTGACTGGGTAATAAATCAAGTGTTAAAATAACAGCTTTGCCGACATGGTGTCGGCATGTATTGACTCAACAGGATAAAGAGAAAATATGCCTACTATCAACCAATTGGTACGCAAAGGACGTCAGGCTCCGGTTTACGTCAACAAAGTACCTGCTCTGGAGGCTTGCCCTCAGAAACGTGGTGTATGCACCCGTGTATACACCACAACCCCTAAAAAACCTAACTCAGCTCTGCGTAAAGTATGCAAAGTGCGTCTGACCAACGGATATGAAGTAATTTCATACATCGGCGGTGAAGGCCACAACCTGCAAGAACACAGCGTAGTACTGATTCGCGGCGGTCGTGTAAAAGACTTGCCGGGTGTGCGTTATCACACCGTACGTGGTTCTCTGGACACTGCAGGTGTTAAAGACCGCAAACAGTCCCGTTCTAAATACGGTGCTAAACGTCCTAAATAATGGGACGCATCGGCAGGAAAACTGTCGAGTAAGTGAATATTTACATAAATATTCGTGGGTAAATCCCAGCTGAATAGTTTAAGGAAATTGAAATGCCAAGACGTAGAGAAGTCCCGAAACGTGACATATTGCCAGATCCGAAATTCGGCAGTATCGAATTATCTAAATTCATGAATGTGCTGATGATTGACGGTAAAAAATCTGTGGCTGAACGCATTGTATATGGTGCGCTGGAACAGATTGAAAAGAAAACCGGCAAAGAAGCCATTGAAGTGTTTAACGAAGCCATTGCCAACGCCAAACCGGTTGTAGAAGTAAAAAGCCGTCGTGTCGGTGGTGCAAACTATCAAGTTCCTGTTGAGGTTCGTCCTGCCCGCCGTCTGGCTCTGGCCATGCGCTGGGTACGTGATGCGGCTCGTAAACGCGGCGAAAAATCCATGGATTTGCGTCTGGCTGGTGAATTGATTGATGCGGCAGAAGGCCGCGGCGGTGCATTGAAAAAACGTGAGGAAGTACATCGTATGGCCGAAGCCAACAAAGCCTTCTCTCACTTCCGCTTCTAATGCAGAAAGGCAATTATCGTGGCTCGTAAAACCCCTATTGAGCAATACCGTAATATCGGTATTTCTGCACATATTGATGCTGGTAAAACCACCACTTCAGAACGTATTCTGTTTTACACCGGCATGACTCACAAACTGGGTGAAGTGCATGATGGTGCGGCCACTACTGACTGGATGGAACAGGAACAGGAGCGCGGTATTACCATTACCTCGGCTGCTGTAACTACTTTCTGGAAAGGTATGGCCGGCCAGTTTAAAGAACATCGTCTAAATATTATTGATACCCCGGGACACGTAGACTTTACCGTTGAGGTGGAACGTTCTATGCGTGTTCTGGATGGCGCAGTGATGGTTTACTGTGCTGTGGGCGGTGTACAGCCTCAGTCTGAGACTGTATGGCGTCAGGCCAACAAATATAAAGTGCCTCGTCTGGCTTTCGTCAACAAAATGGACCGTCAGGGCGCTAACTTTTTCCGCGTGGTAGAGCAGATGCAAACTCGTCTGCGTGCCAATCCAGTACCGGTTGTGATTCCGGTGGGTGCGGAAGATGGTTTCGAAGGCGTAGTCGACCTGTTAAAAATGCAGGCTATCGTATGGGATGATGCTACTCAGGGTCTGAAATTTGAGTATGCGGATATTCCGGCTGATCTGAAAGACGTAGCTGAAGAATGGCGCGAAAAAATGGTGGAAGCTGCGGCTGAAGCCAATGAAGAGCTGATGGAAAAATACCTTGGCGGCGAAGAGCTGAGCGAGGAAGAAATTGTTGCTGCACTGCGTGCACGTACACTGGCTGGCGAAATTCAGCCAGTATTGTGTGGTTCTGCGTTTAAGAACAAGGGTGTACAACGTTTGCTGGACGCTGTGGTTGAATATCTGCCTAGCCCGACGGACATTCCACCCGTTGCAGGTGAAACACCTGACGGTGAAAAAGACAGCCGTAAAGCCAGTGATGATGAGAAATTCTCTGCATTGGCGTTCAAGCTGATGAACGACAAATACGTTGGTCAGCTGACTTTCATCCGTGTGTATTCCGGCGTAGTAAAATCCGGTGATACCGTAGTGAATTCGGTGAAAGGCACCAAAGAACGTATTGGTCGTCTGGTACAGATGAAAGCGAATGACCGCGATGAAATCGAAGAAGTTCGTGCCGGCGACATTGCTGCGGTGATTGGTCTGAAAGATGTGACTACCGGTGAAACTTTGTGTGATACTGATGCGCCGATTATTTTGGAACGCATGGAATTCCCAGAACCTGTAATTCACGTTGCGGTTGAACCGAAAACCAAAGCTGACCAGGAAAAAATGGGTCTGGCTCTGAACCGTTTGGCTAAAGAAGACCCGTCTTTCCGCGTGAAAACTGACGAAGAATCTGGTCAGACCATTATTTCCGGTATGGGTGAATTGCATCTGGAAATTATTGTTGACCGTATGAAACGCGAATTCGGCGTAGAAGCCAATGTGGGTGCTCCACAAGTGGCTTATCGTGAAACCATTCGTAAATCAGTGGAATCCGAAGCTAAATACGTGAAACAGTCTGGTGGTAAAGGTCAGTATGGTCACGTAGTAATCACCATGGAACCTCTGGAACCAGGTGGTGTGAACTACGAATTCATCGACGAGATTAAAGGTGGTGTGATTCCACGCGAATTCATCCCGTCTGTGGATAAAGGTATCCGTGATACCATGACCAACGGTATTTTGGCTGGCTATCCAGTAGTGGATATTCGTGTACGTCTAACATTCGGCTCTTACCATGATGTGGACTCTTCACAAATCGCATTTGAATTAGCCGGTTCTATGGCATTCAAAGACGGTATGCGTAAGGCTTCTCCAGTATTACTGGAGCCAATTATGGCGGTTGAAGTAGAAACACCGGAAGACTACATGGGTGATGTGATGGGTGACCTGAATCGTCGCCGTGGTATCGTACTGGGTATGGATGATGATGGTATTGGCGGCAAGAAAGTTCGTGCCGAAGTACCATTGGCAGAAATGTTTGGTTACTCAACCGATCTGCGTTCCGCTACCCAAGGTCGCGCCACATACTCCATGGAATTCAAAAAATACGCTGAAGCGCCTAACAATGTAGCTGAACAAGTCATTGCTGCTCGTAAAGGCTAAAGTGTTTATAGATAACCTAGAAGCATGACGCTTTTAGGTTATCATCGTTCTTTAATTGATCTTTATTCAAGGAAACTTAGCTCATGGCTAAAGAAAAATTCGAGCGGAGCAAACCGCACGTAAACGTTGGCACCATTGGTCACGTTGACCATGGTAAAACCACATTGACTGCTGCAATCTGTACCATTTTGTCTAAAAAATTCGGTGGTGCAGCGAAAGCTTACGATCAGATTGACAATGCCCCGGAAGAAAAAGCCCGTGGTATTACTATTAATACATCACACGTAGAATACGAAACAGCCGAGCGTCACTATGCACACGTAGACTGCCCGGGACATGCTGACTATGTGAAAAACATGATTACCGGTGCTGCACAGATGGACGGTGCGATTCTGGTGGTATCTGCAGCTGATGGTCCTATGCCACAAACCCGTGAGCACATTCTGTTGGCGCGTCAGGTAGGTGTACCATACATCATCGTTTATATGAATAAATGTGACATGGTAGACGATGAAGAGTTGCTGGAACTGGTAGAAATGGAAATCCGTGATCTGCTGTCTAGCTACGAATTCCCAGGTGATGACGTTCCATTGATTAAAGGTTCTGCACTGAAAGCATTGGAAGGTGACCAGTCTGATATTGGTGAAGCTTCTATTATGGCTTTGGCTGATGCATTAGACAGCTACATTCCGACACCGGAACGTGCAGTAGACAAACCATTCCTGTTGCCGATTGAAGACGTATTCTCAATTTCAGGTCGTGGTACTGTGGTTACCGGACGTGTTGAACGCGGTGTAATCAACGTAGGTGACGAAATTGAAATCGTGGGTCTGAAAGACACCCAGAAAACTACTTGTACCGGTGTGGAAATGTTCCGCAAATTGCTGGATCAGGGTCAGGCTGGTGATAACGTAGGTGTATTGTTGCGTGGTACCAAACGTGAAGAAGTAGAACGTGGTCAGGTATTGGCAAAACCGGGCAGCATCACCCCGCACACCAAATTCAAAGCCGAGGTATACGTATTGAGCAAAGAAGAAGGTGGACGTCATACCCCGTTCTTCGCTAACTACCGTCCGCAATTCTATTTCCGTACAACTGACGTAACAGGCGCAGTAAGTCTGGCAGAAGGTGTAGAAATGGTAATGCCGGGTGAAAATGTGACCATCGATGTAGAGTTGATTCACCCAATCGCAATGGAAGAAGGCTTGCGCTTTGCGATTCGTGAAGGTGGCCGAACAGTTGGTGCCGGTGTGGTTGCTAAAGTTATTGCTTAATCAGGAAGAATATAGATATGAAAAACCAGAAAATCCGTATTCGTCTGAAAGCTTATGACTACGCTTTGATTGACCGTTCTGCTCAGGAAATCGTGGACACTGCCAAACGTACTGGCGCTGTGGTAAAAGGCCCGATTCCTCTGCCTACTAAAATTGAACGTTTCAATCTGCTGCGTTCACCACACGTGAACAAAACTTCACGTGAACAGTTGGAAATCCGCACTCATCTTCGTCTGATGGACATTATCGACTGGACTGATAAAACCACTGATGCATTGATGAAACTGGACCTGCCAGCTGGCGTTGATGTAGAAATCAAAGTTCAATAATGAACTGAACGACAAAAAAACGGACTGGATTTATTCAGTCCGTTTTTAATTAACCTCAGCATACTACTACCTTAGAAAAATCACTGTTTGCCTAACGTTTGTGCTGATTAACTGAAAAATTTTATCTGATATATCTCAACACCATACCTGCCAATATTGATCAGTCAATGAATGATATCAAGTTTACATCATCACTGTTTTTTCTTGCAGATGATGAATTCGATGATTAATCATTTCAGCCAAAATTTTTATACCACGTTCGATTTTTTCTTCCGGCACTGTTACAAAGGCCAGTCGAAAGCAATTGGTTTTTTCAGCATGAGCATAAAAAGTTTCGCCAGGTACAAAAGCCACTTTCTGGCTGATTGCGTCGCTGAGTAATTCAGTAGCATTGATATTTTCCGGTAATTCTACCCAAATAAACATGCCACCTTCAGGCTGATTCCAATGAACTTGTCTGGGCATATAACGTTTTAGTGAATCCAGCATGTATTGACAGCGCTTGGCATAGATTTCGCGAATTTTGGGAATGTGATGTGTAAGAAAATTATTCTTGCTCAGTACCTGATAGGCTATATATTGAGTCAGACTGGGAGTATGTAAATCTGCTGCCTGTTTGAGTTGTACCAGTTTGCTGATAAATTGCTCGCTGGCAACAATAAAACCCAAGCGTAGCCCCGGAGTTAATATTTTTGAAAATGAGCCAAGATAAATGGTGTTTTCCGGTGCGAGACTGTACAGACAAGGTAAACGATGACCCTGATAATCTAAATCTCCATAGGGATCGTCTTCAACCAATATTAAATGATTATGTTTGGCTTTTGCTACCAGTGTTTGTCGCCGCGATTCGGTTAAACGACGACCTGTAGGATTTTGAAAGTTAGGGATGGTATACAAAAATTTTGCTTCAGCCGCCACATCATCGCTAATAGTTTCGGGTTTCAGCCCATCGCTATCACTTTCTATCGCAATATATTCTGGTGCGTATTGATTAAAAGCCTGTAATGCACCCAGATAAGTAGGGGTTTCTACCAAAACTTTATCATCAGAATCAATCAGCATTTTGCCTATTAAATCCAGAGCCTGCTGTGAACCGGTTACTATCAGAACCTGTGCTGGTTTTACTGCGGTTTGATCGCGCGCAGACAAATAATCAGCTATCCATTGGCGTAAAGGTGCATAACCTTCAGTGGGGCCATATTGCAATGCTCCGTAAATATCTTTGCTTTGTAGTACAGTGTCTGTGGCAGTTTTGATTTCTGTCAGCGGGAATGCATCGGGGGCAGGTAGACCTCCGGCGAAAGAGATGATATCGGGTTGCTCAGTTACCTTAAGAATTTCACGAATAGCAGAACTTTTTAATACCTGAGCACGATGCGAAAATTTCTGGTGCATATACGTATCTTTCCTGAAAGATAATCCATTTAATACGATAGAATATAGGTATAAGAATATTTATATGTAACGAAGGGTTAGGGTTAAAGAATAAAAATTGATTAATTCAGACAATTATCGCTAACTGGCTGATATAACCAGATACAATAACAGCAAATATCAGGAATGAATAAAAAAATTTATCTATCTGGAGAAAATATAGCGTATTGGCCTAAGGATTGAGCTAATACGCTGTTAATAGATTTATGCGATGATATTTAACTGTTACTGGGTTGTTTACAAACAGGCCTTTTCAGGACCCAGCAAATCAGTGAGGTTTTCACGTTGACGAATTAATTTATATTCTGCTCCATTTACCAGTACTTCTGCCGCTCGACAGCGGGTATTGTAGTTACTGGCCATACTCGATGCATAGGCACCTGTACTTTTAATCAACAGTAAATCACCAGCTTTAGCAGCAATGGTGCGGTCTTTGGCCAGAAAATCACCAGATTCACAGATCGGACCGACCACATCAGCGGTTAATTCATCTGCTGATGTCTGGTTGGCATTAACAATGGCGTGATAAGCCTGATAAAGCGATGGGCGCATCAAATCATTCATGGCGGCGTCGACGACAACGAAGTTCTTTTCCTCGCCATGTTTAATGTATTCAACAGTAGTCAGTAAAGTGCCGGCATTACCAATTAGACTGCGACCCGGCTCCAGCATTAGCTGCAAATGACGACCAGCCAGCAAACGCTCTACGGCAGCAGCATAAGCAACTAAATCCGGCACATTTTCGTTTTGATAAACAATACCGACTCCACCACCTAAATCAATATGTTCTAGGTGAATATTTAATGTGGCCAGTTTATCAACCAGCAGCAGCATGCGTTCCAGTGCTTCAACTAATGGCGATAAATCCGTTAACTGTGACCCGATGTGGCAGTCGATTCCAGTTATCTGCAGATGCGGTAAAGTGGCTGCCAGTTGGTAAGCTGCTATGGCATCTTGATAGGCAATACCAAATTTATTAGCTTTTAATCCGGTAGATATGTACGGATGAGTATGCGCGTTAACATCAGGGTTGATGCGCAAAGATATCGGGGCAATTTTGTCCAGTCTGGCTGCAATGGTATTGATGCGTTCTAGTTCCGGCAATGATTCAACATTAAAGCAGCGAATATTTTGCTTCAGCGCCCATTCTATTTCGGCACAGCTTTTACCCACGCCGGAAAAAATAATTTTTTTGGTATCGCCACCTGCAGTTAAAACGCGCTGTAACTCACCTCCGGAAACGATATCAAAGCCACAACCTAATCGAGCAAAATAGCGCAAAATAGATAAATTACTATTAGCCTTAACTGCATAGCATATTAAGGGCTGTAAAGCGGCAAAAGCCTGCTGGTATTGATTAAGGGCCGCAGTCATGGCTTGCTGGCTGTATACATACAGTGGTGTACCGTATTCAGCAGCTAAAACGGAATAGGGTATTTGCTCACAATGGAAAGAATCAGTCATGTTTAGGTAGTGTTTTCTGGTCAATTGGGTCGATGGTCAAGCCGGTTTGTATTACGCCGTATTTGGCTTTATCACCTTCTTTAGGCAGATATAAGTCACCTTTATAGCCACAAGCAGACAAAAAACAGGTTGCAAGCACACTTAAAAATAAAAAACGAAGCATTAATCTGGCTCACTTTGATTTGAATGGCCGGTACGGCAAATTGCCATCACGGATAAAACTAGGATTTAGCCATATTATATGGCAAGATAACAGCTTGAATGTAATAAAATGTAGAGTTACGGTAAGCGAAATGACCGAAAGTGAATTTTTACAGTATAGCGATGAGCTGTTTGGTTATATTGATGAATGTATAGATACTGGTGGGTGGGAGTTGGATTGTGAGGCAGGTGGTAATGTACTCACTATTGAGTCCGACAACGGTGAGCAGATTATTGTTAATCGTCATGTGGCTACTCAAGAATTATGGATTGCTGCAAAAAGCGGTGGTTATCATTTTGCTTACCACGAAGGGCAATGGATTTCTGGTCGTGATGGCAGTGAATTTTTTGCAGTATTAAGCCAGGTATTATCAGCTGCCTGTAATGATACGGTGCTGATACCGGTATTAAACTAATTTATACAAATGGGCGACTATGTTACACACCTTGATAAAACATGATTTAAAGGCTTTACAGGCATTTGTAGCCATTGTGGAGTGTCAGGGTGTTACTGCTGCTCAGAAGCGGCTTAATATGTCGCAGTCAGCCATCAGTACTCATCTGGCGCATCTTGAAGAGAGTCTAGGCGTGGTGCTATGCCGGCGTGGGCGTTCCGGTTTCGCCTTAACCAAAGCTGGCCATCAGTTATATGAAGCTTGTACATTACTGCTTCAGGCAACCAGTGAATTTCACCGTGAGGTACAGAACATTAAGTGGCACCGCTCAGTGTTGTCTGGTACTTTGCGTATTGGACTAGTGGAATATCTGCCGGTAGATTTTCAGAATATCCTTAATAAGGTCATTGCCAGTGCATATCAGCATTATCCGGAGCTACGGCTGTCAATAGATATTTGTGCACCGCAGGATATTGAGATTGCCATCGCCAATAATCAGATGGATTTTGGTGTTGGTTATTATTACAGCCTATTAAAGAATCTCCATTATCAACTGGTATTTGAAGAACGTGAGTATATTTATTGCCATATATCTCATCCAGCAGCTAAAGTGAGTGATTTAACATTAAATTTATTAGCTGAAGACTATCAATGGGTAAAACGTATTTATGCTCGGCAGCAAGAAGGTAATAGTTTGATGACAGGTAATACAACTGCTGTGGCTCATAAACAGCAAGCTACACTGATGTTTATTCTGGCAGGTAGCCATCTTGGCTTGTTATCTGAAGAAGTAGCGGAGTCTTATGTACGTAGCGGTGTATTAATACCACTGTTGACCCAGCAGGCTGCTAATATAGTAAATTATTTTGCTGTAACACGCCCGACCCCTGATCCTAGGGTAAACTGGTTTCTAGGAGAGCTGAGCGGGCTTTTGCCCTGACTTAGAATTGTTTTCGCTAATAAAATTTTCTAATCCATTTTGTTTGTGCCATTTATTTTAATAACCAATAAGCATTTGTACTATAGAATGAGTGACTGTTCCCCGCTGCCAATAATCGGTCAAATAGATTTTCCGCGCAAAACTCCTAATTAAAGTAAAGCTAGCACAACAATTCTTTTTCATAGCTAATTGCAAATATAAAAGAGTATAAGTAAAAGCTAAAGGAGATTAATTTAGCGGATGTGCGCAATAGCTGAAGCCAGATAAAAAACTTTTTTCTTGGTAAGAAATAACTCTATTTTTTACCTAAACGGATAGATAAAGTTATTGTTGCAGCCATTGTATTGGTTGCTGTTTAGGCGGTATTAAAGTGTATCAGTTATCGTACATTAATTGAAAAGACTTAATTCACAAACAGGCTAACAGCTGTATGTGCATAGAGATAATTTATATTATTTTGAAGGGCGCTTTATATGGGACTGGTGGAAGATTTAGATTCGAGCAAATAATGCTATTTATATGCAAGAAAATATTTTGAATTAACTATATAAAGAAGTTAATAAACCAGAATATTCTTCATAATGAAAAAGGTGCCTCTAGCATGAACACATTAACCC
The DNA here is from genome assembly GCF_050310315.1 of Snodgrassella sp. CS2. Taxonomy (NCBI): domain Bacteria; kingdom Pseudomonadati; phylum Pseudomonadota; class Betaproteobacteria; order Neisseriales; family Neisseriaceae; genus Snodgrassella; species Snodgrassella sp. CS2. The sequence goes on from NZ_JBNPBA010000007.1 coordinate 99,823, forward strand.
CCTTAAAAAAAAAGGGAGCCGTCACGATTGCTCTGTTGTTAACATTAATCAGTTGTCAGTCATTTAACAAAAATATCAAAAAATTGACTTTATCAGCAAACGAACAGCAGCAGGTTGATGCTTTACTAAACAATTCCCCGACACGCTGTGTTGGCACTTATTTAATTGATTTTCCTGCGGCATTTAAAGTCAATAATGAAAGCCTGTTTTATTATAAAGGCACGGGTGATTTTGTGATTACCACCCAAAAGCAGTATTTACCGCCGTTTAAACAGATGATCGCCCAGCGTGAGCAGGCGTTAAAAGATACTAAAACGATTGACCCGACCGATAGCCCCTATTTAAAAGCGGTGTATCCGGTACAGACTAAAATGCAAGGGATTATTTTTGAACGGATGGAGAGTCCAGGTACCGATGATTCTGCCAGAATTCTTGAGGGTTACCGCTGGCAAGACGAAGTGACGTTAAAAATAGAGATGAAAGCGCAAAACGGTTCTGATAAAAAACATGATGAAAATCGGATGAAATATCCAGAACTCTATACAAATGATGTCCCAAAAAAATTACAAGAACTACGCCAACTGTTTAAGCGAATTCAGCCACGTGATGATTTAAGTATTCCAATCACACCAGGCTTTTGTTTGTTACATGGATTTATGCAAGGTGAGGATAGCGAATGGAAAGATACCGGGGTTACTTATCGGTATAATGAGGACAATAATTTTTATTTTAGTATTTCGTATAACAATTATAAAGGTTTCTATAAGCTACTTGATCAAGCCGAAAGTTACGTAACCGATGATCGGGGGCACACTATTTATAAGGGCACGCGCGAAAGTCAAGGTTTGCTGTTAGAAGAGTGGTTAACCAAAGGGCAGTTTTTTTCGGATGAATCAGGTTATGAGTCAGATGACTGGTGGTATAAGTTTACATTAGGTATAAATATGCTGGATCCAACCTATAAAACGCCACAGTTGCAAATCAAAATGTATTATAAAATTCCCGAAGATGAAACTCAGGGGTATACGCAAGAGCAATTGATGGTGATTTGGCGAGAAATTACCAACAGTATTCGGGTGCGCGCGGGTGCTTTTGGATTGGAGTAAAGATAAATAATAGTGATATTGCCTTAATTTATTGAGGTATTTTCTAATTTGCTTGAATAGTAGTTCAATACTCGATCACAAACGGCGGTGGTAGTGTCCTCTAAAATGTGACGCTCTCCTTTGATGAGCCATCATTTTAATGAACAGTTTAGTTAAACCATTATTTCAGTTTATTTTCAAATTGAACAGGAGATAAATAATTTAAATGCGAATGTTTTGTCATCCGGTTAATGTAGGCTTCACAATACCACAACCGCATCGATTAGCCTTTTTCGACGCGATTAATAAATATCGTGATGACATTGGTTTGGTGGTTTTGATGTTGGCAATATAGCAATTATTTTTGTTTCTGTAGAATAATTGCTTATATATTGTTCAGTTATTATTATTTGAAGATGGCGATTATTCCTTGCTTTGTAAGTACCATATTGTCATTTTTTTAAATAATATGGGAATTAATCAAGCTTTGGAATAAAAAAATAAAGATTGCATATTTGGTTATTCATACAATTATCAGTATATTTAAATACAAGCTTTTGTGGCACGATAAGCTAAGAATCTTTAGAATTATCCTAGATTTTAGATAAAATTGGATATTTGGTGACAGAATTTGATTTCATTCAACAATATCTCTACCGGCAGCAGCAGGATAACGAACTGGTGTTGGGTATTGGTGATGATGCGGCCATTGTGCGGCCACGCAGTGGCTATGATTTGCATTTCAGTACAGATATGCTTGTGGGAGGAACCCATTTTTTTACAGATGTTGCCCCAGAAGATCTGGCGCATAAGGTATTAGCTGTCAATTTTTCAGATATGGCTGCTATGGGTGCTACTCCTCGCTGGGCTCTATTAAGCGTGGCATTACCGGAGCTGAAGCAAGACTGGTTAACCGCTTTTTGTGATGCATTGTTTGCACTGGCACGTCAATTTGGTGTTACCTTAATAGGAGGAGATACCACTAAGGGTAATTGGGTATTTAATGTTACCATTATTGGTGAAACACCACGCCAACAGGCATTACGCCGAGATGCAGCACAACTGGGTGATGATATCTGGGTGACTGGATTGCTGGGTTTGGCTGCGGCTGCTCTGGATGTGTACTTGCATAAGACTTCTTTACCAGCTGCAGTATTTGCTCAGTGTGAAGCTAAACGACTGCGTCCGGAACCTCGTGTTGCATTAGGAAAAGAGCTTTTATCACTGGCACATGCGGCACAGGATATATCTGATGGTCTCGCACAGGATATCAATCATATTCTCAAAGCCAGCAATGTTGGTGCAACAATAAATGTTGATTTGATTCCTTCATTACCAGATCTACGAATATCTGATGCATTTCTTCCGGCTCAGCTATACCATTGGCTTTTGGCTGGTGGTGACGATTATGAGCTGGTATTTACCGCTGCGCCCAGCCAACGTGAGGCAATTATGGCTGCAGCCAACAGAGCTACTACATCAGTAACAAAAATAGGTACCATTACCGCAGGGCGTGAGCTGCAATTAATTAATCATGCTGGCAATGTGATTCAGCTACAGCATCAGGGATTTGATCATTTTGGCTAATTCAGAAACGACTACACCTTTTGTTACCCCGACATGGCACTGGTTATGTAAGCATCCAGTGTGTTGGCTGGGCTTTGGCTTTGGTAGCGGTCTGGCACCTAAAGCACCTGGTACATTTGGGACGCTACCAGCATTGCCCTTGGCTTCATTGTGGCTCATGCTCGGTTTTTCGTTCTGGTACAACATTGTGTTTGCTGTCTTTCTTTTTCTGGTGGGTATATTTATTTGTGATTACACTGAAAAAGCATTACACCGACAAGACTATGGTGGCATAGTCTGGGATGAAATAGCTGCCATGGTGCTGATTTTATTCTGCATACCAGCTGGCTGGATATGGTGGTTGGCTGCATTTGCGGTTTTTCGCTTTTTTGATGCAGTTAAACCTTGGCCGATTCGCTGGTTTGATAAGCGTGTCCATGGTGGTTTTGGGATTATGCTTGACGATTTGATTGCGGCTCTGTTCAGCTTAGTGGTGTTGTTACTGAGCGTCTATCTAATGATTTAACCAAATACAAATGTTGAAAATGTTTAGAACGACTAAATTTGAGCCATATAGCCGTAAATTAAATTACTTTATAGCTTCGATGGCTGTTATAGTCACAGCCGCTAGACATAACAAAAGCGATATTGATTGGAAAAGGAAAACAGTATGAATGGTCAGCTTTGGTTATATGTATCTTTAGCTGCAATAATCGGATTGTTGCTTGGATTGGGTTTGATGTGGTTAATTCTGCGCCGTGGAAAACAGCACCAGCACTATCAGGCCGTGAAAACCAGTTTTGATAACTATCGTCAGCAGGTAGACAAACATTTTATTGATACGGCTAATGCTATAGATGAAATGAATTGTAGTTATCAGAAAGTATTACAGCTATTAAATGCAGATGCGAAGCAATTAATGGAAAAAAAAGTCTTACAGGAGCAGCTGCGCAAACGTGCTGACAAGAGCATTACATTGGATTTCATGAGTAAAGGGGTGAATAAAAACTCTCCGGCTGATGCAGAATCATCCTTACCCTATACTGATATTACACAGGCAGCGGTTATACCGATTAATGGAATGCCGGACCAAGTGCCTGATCGCATCGGCCCCAATGTTGTGCACACGCATGAACAGCTGACTCAGCCCAAAAATTCCGTTCGGGACAATATAGCGACAACTAAAAACGAAGACTTACAGCAAAGCAAATTTTGAATACAAAATTATCATATTACTGAACGCAGCAGGTTGTGACAGCTCATAAATACAACCTGCTGCTTTATTTCCTTAACAGATAAACTTAATATTTGTAGGTTTTTTCAGCCGTTGCTTCAGAAGTTTTGGTAGCAGCGGATGGAAGTACCAGTGTTGTTCATCCAGTCGAATGCAACCTGCCTGAGCTTCAATGATTACGTTGTTATCTGTAACAGCATCAATTTCAGTCAGCTGCAAATGGTGCCATTTGCCCCAGTCACAAACTGGTAATAACGGCGCATACTTTAAAACCAGCTTATTGTGTTTCTGGGTAGCAGCATCCTGTCGGCAATTACCATCACATAACCCTGCTGCCTGTTTAGGGCAGGGTTCATCTTGGGCAAGACTTTGTGGCGTTATATCGAGCACCGCCGGACACAAATCATACTGGCGAGCCCATTCTGCCAGTGCTCGCTTGGCTGCCCGTGGATGAACAAATAATCCAAACGGTGGTTGAGACAGGATCCCTTCTCTGAGGTGAACAATCCGAGCCTGCAGCTGACCATGAAAGTTTGGAACAAAAGTAACTGTATACCATTTCGCTGGTGCACTTTTTGCATCCGTACAACTATATCCATGATGCAACAAATAATAGCCTTGCAGCCAAACTGCATGCAATGTACTTACTGAAGGAATAAAATCTACGCTTCTAGCTAGCGACCAATCCTTAAAATTATTTTTATGCTGGAGTAGCGTGCACATATCAGTAAATGCACGTTCCACTAACCTTATTTTGGTGTTTTCCTGCTGATTTGGCTGCCATAGAATTAGACCTGCACAATCTGGTAAAGAATACAACTGCTGGTGTAATTCTGATTGAAGCCATGAAGGCAGAAAACCAGGTTTAATCAATGTTTGCCAGTGGGTCATCCAAACTGATATGGTTTTTTCTTTTAAGCTGTATTGTAAAAATTCAGCTAGAGCTATGACATCACCCATTGCCCGATGGCGTTTTGCAGCATCAATCTTAATTGCAAAGCGTTCAATAATGCTGTCTAGATTATGCTTAAAATATTGCGGATACAATTTGCGTGAAAAAGGCACAGTGTCTAGGGTAGGGGCAGCAAAGTTAATCTGGCAATGGGCAAAGGCATGGCGCAAAAAAGTGTAATCAAAGCGGCTGTTGTGAGCGACCAGTAAGTGCCCTCTTAATAAGGGTAATAATTCTGGGGCAATATCAGTAAAAACTGGCTTATCCTGCACCATTTCATTACTGATGCCGGTTAACTGAGTAATGAATTCGCTAATAGGCAGCTGTGGATTAATTAGCCACTGATGACGGCTGATACAACCTTCATGAAACCTCAAAATGGCTATTTCAGTAATCCGGTCATTTTCAAAGTGACCACCGGTGGTTTCCAGATCAACAATCGCAACTGGCAACGGCAGCGTGAACAAAACCGCTGCCAGCTCCGTAAATGCAGCGGCGTCATAATTGACAGCATGATTCATGACGCAAACAAATAACGCATAAAGAATAAGTATTTTATCTTAAAATGAATGCAAGTACAGCTAATAAACTATATAAAATGCATATTTAATCCTGTATTCAACACCCTTAAATCAAAGAATTCTTTTTCATCAAAACAATACATTGCCTATTATTAATTTTTTTTGAGCATCGCTAGTATTGACACTGGAGTCAATGTTGCCTATACTGCACATCTTTCACGCACCCGTAGCTCAGTTGGATAGAGTATCTGGCTACGAACCAGAGGGTCGGGCGTTCGAATCGCTCCGGGTGCACCAAATCCGCGCCCATCGTCTAGCGGTTAGGACATCGCCCTTTCACGGCGGTAACCGGGGTTCGATTCCCCGTGGGCGTGCCAGTTTAAAAGAAAAGCCAGTTCATTCGAGCTGGCTTTTCTTTTATCTTTCGTATTCAACTAAAGTCAATAACATGGATATAGTTAAAAGAGCATTGAAGCGAGATTAGGGTAATCCGGTCACCTGTATCTTTCCATTAATGTTTAGAGTTAATTGGGTTTCTCCAGCTGCAACGTCCTGAATTGGAGCAGAGTTACTAGCTCGGCTCATCATCATAGGGCTAGCATAAGAGTTATAATTTCGACCGCTCTGGCTGCTGCCTATACTCATATTCACTACTTTGTATCCATGTCCACCTAAATCATGAGTAATCTGTCGGGCTCGCTGCTGAAAAAGGGCAATGGCCTGCTGGGTCAATTTTGCTTCATTATTTTGCAGAGTAGCATCTGCAACCTGATAATCAATACCTTCAATCGCTGCCACTTTCTGTACTTCAGCAGCAAAACGATTTAGAGCAGATAAATTAGTACTTTTAATTTGTATCAGGGCAAAATCCTGCCAGCCATTGTCTATTCTCTTATCTTTTTGATAATCAAATCTAGGCTCAACCCTGCGGGTTAGCTGAGTGGTATTGAAATCCTCATGCCGGCGAGCAATGGCCAAAACCTGATTCAATTGATTAGTAACGTTACTGCTTACTTGTTGCCTGTTTATACCCTGCTGCTGAATTTTGAGTAGCAACACCATTTCATCGCGAGCTACAACTTGTTTCGCATCTGCGGTTAACTCAACGACACCATAATTCAGTCCTTCTGCCATGGAATTAAAACCACTAACAGACAGTATTATTGCGTACAAATAGGAAGAGTATCGAATATTCATTGTGTTAACTCTTGTTGTAATCAGATTGATGCAGATTAACAAAGCAGCAGAGTAAATACAATAATCAATTGATGAAAAGGAGAATAAGGAAATAAAAGATAGAATTTATTAGAGATGAGGGTGGCGAGCCAGACCCCCGGCACTGGTCGCTTTAAGCTGGGCTGCTTGCTTCCGCACCTGACCCGTTGTCCTAAATAACCATGCGGGGAGACCCGCCACAACAGCGCATTATACCAATAGTTGGATTAATCTCCAAATTTTTTCTATTGTAAATTAAAAAAGCCAAAAAAATTCAGCTATTTTTTGACTCCTTAAAATATTTATTATTTCGGTTACCTATAGAAAAACATTTTAAGAAGTTACATTTTATTTTAATTATCATTTAAGGTTTTTTTACTTTAATTATATCAAATCCTACGTTTCTCGGATCTTGAGATTTTTGATTTAAATATACACACCAACCACCTATTAAATTTCCATCTCCATAATTTTTATCAATACGAGCAAAGTGATATCCGCGTGACAACCAAACTTTGCCACCTAACGATTGAGCACAGGCAGCTGGTGCAGGAGTGTTTTTATCCTGTAAACGATATTGAAAATTCCCTTCGAAAAAATCCATTACATAATATTCTTCCCCTGCGAAACAAGCAGAAATAGCTGTAGTAAATAAACAAAAACCCAGGGTAAATTTCAAAAAATTTTTCACTACTTTTCCTTTATGATTTATAACTATTTAATTTACATTATTCTAGCATGGTAAGAAATAATATTATACACAATTCAATATATTAATTAATTATATTAAAATTAACTAAATACGGATTTTTGTTTTTCGAGCGCCAAAATTTGGTTGCAACAGAGCACATTGCGGATGATTATGCCGGCTAAAGCGGCGTGCTCGGCCAGGAATCTGCTGGCAAGTCACACTGACATCCTTATTATCCAATCCTTTATTATTGTTTTCTGAATTAAATTTGTTATTACGTTGATGCTGGTGTGGTGTGTGACTATTACTTTCCACTTTCACGGAGGATGTCTGTACAGCCTTATTTTCGGCCGGAGTCTGTTCCCACCAACGTGGCTCAAAACCCTCAATCCGCTCTATTAAAAGGTCATTTCCGGTCAATTCCTTTATCGCACCGAATACTTTCTGTTCCTGCTCATCCATTAATGAAATGGCCACGCCTTCTGCGCCGGCACGTCCCGTACGTCCTATTCGGTGTACATAGTCTTCAGCATTCAGTGGCAGTTCATAATTAATTACAAAAGGCAGTTCGGCAATATCCAGTCCTCTAGCCGCCACATCAGTAGCCACCAGAACACGTAAACTGCCTTCCTTAAATTGAGCCAGTGTTTCCAGACGTGTTTGCTGCGATTTATCACCATGAATTGCCTGTGCAGTAATACCCCGTCGGTTTAATTCGCGATTGACCTGATCAACACTTTGCTTGGTGTTGCAGAATACAATTACCTGATTCATGTTCAGGTCGCATATCAGCCGTTGCAGAAGAGAACGTTTGCGTCCACTATCCAATGCAATGATATGTTGCTCCACATTGGCCGAAGTAGTATTTTGTGCTGTTACCTGAATTTTCTCAGGGTGATGCATGAAATCCTGTGCCAGCCGCTGAATTGCCGGTGCAAAAGTAGCTGAAAACAGTAGTGTTTGCCGTTGCGGTGGCAGCATCTGCATAATTTTGCGGATATCATCAATAAACCCCATATCCAGCATACGGTCTGCTTCGTCCAACACCACAATTTCCACCTTGTTCAGTTGAATATTTTTTTGCTGAACATGATCCAGCAGACGTCCTACTGTAGCAATGACAATTTCACAGCCCTGACGTAAATTCTGTTTCTGGATTTCCATATTCATACCACCAAACAAAACCGTCTGGCGTAAAGACAGATTTTTTAGATACCCCTGTACATTCTGGTCAATTTGATCTGCCAGTTCACGCGTAGGTGTCAGTACCAACATACGTACCGGATGCATCGCCGGAGAAGTACTGGTATTTCCATAACACTTTAGTCGCTCCAGACTCGGCAGCATAAATGCTGCGGTTTTTCCAGTACCGGTTTGTGCTGCTGCAAGTAAATCCACACCAGCCAAAGCCTTTGGAATAGCGGCAGATTGGATAGGCGTAGGTTCCTGATAGCCCTGATCAGAAAGTGCAGAGACAATTTCCTGAGATAAGCCCAAATTGGCAAAAGCATTCATATAAGACAACCCCCAGCTGCTGCCAGCAATGACAAGCAACTGTAACGAATTCGATAGAACTAATTACTGAACAAATGTCAGCATTGTGAAAGACAACCTAACAACCGCTATCCGGCCGTCATGGAAGAGTCATAGCAACAACTAAAGTTACTAAAGTAAGACAATAGTGTATCATCTTTATCAACCTCTTATAAACTTGACTGACAACCGTCTGCAATCAATAAAAATTCGTAAAAAATTATTCTGAGGAAATAACTTCATAAGTGGAAAACAGGCAGCAGTCGGACATTTCCACTCACAGCAGACAATAACAAAACTGTAAAATTCAAATACATAGCATAACTAAACTTTTGCTAAACACCTGACCAGAACCTTATGCGATAATTGATTTATTTAATCAATTATAAACAGGCGAGCACAACATCATGTCAGATGAAAAAAGCAAAGCACTGGCTGCGGCCCTAGCCCAAATAGAAAGAAGTTTTGGTAAAGGTTCCATCATGAAAATGGATGGCAGCCATACTGATGAAAACCTTGAAGTCATTTCTACCGGTTCACTTGGACTAGACTTGGCTTTGGGCGTAGGTGGCCTACCCAGAGGTCGTATTGTAGAAATCTACGGTCCAGAATCATCCGGTAAAACCACACTCTGTCTAGAAGCCATTGCTCAATGTCAGAAAGGTGGAGGTACCTGCGCCTTTATCGATGCCGAAAATGCCTTTGACCCCATCTATGCACGTAAACTAGGTGTAAAAGTTGAAGAATTATTGGTTTCCCAACCGGATACCGGTGAACAGGCTCTGGAGATCTGTGACATGCTGGTACGCAGTGGTGGTGTAGATATGGTTGTCGTTGACTCCGTTGCTGCACTGGTACCTAAAGCTGAAATCGAAGGCGAAATGGGTGACAGCCATGTTGGTTTACAGGCTCGTCTGATGAGTCAGGCCTTACGCAAATTAACTGGTAACATTAAAAAAACCAACACACTGGTTATCTTTATCAACCAGATTCGCATGAAAATCGGCGTAATGTTTGGAAACCCTGAAACCACGACTGGCGGTAATGCACTTAAATTTTACTCATCCGTACGATTAGACATCCGCAAAATCGGCCAGATTAAAAAAGGGGATGACGTCATTGGTAACGAAACACGCGTGAAAGTGATTAAAAACAAAGTTGCTCCGCCGTTTAAGCAAGCCGAATTTGATATTTTATATGGCGAAGGCGTAAGCTGGGAGGGAGAACTGATAGATATTGGTGTTAAACTGGGTATCGTTGAAAAAGCTGGTGCTTGGTACAGCTACAATGGCAGCAAAATTGGTCAGGGTAAAGATAATGTACGCCAGTGGCTTAAAGACAACCCAGAAATTGCCAATGAAATCAATTTTAAAATTCGCAACAAAGTCGGTATCACTGCGCAGAATACCGAAGGGCAACTGGACGAAACTGACGGTGAAGCACCAGTTGACGAGTAAACCAGCAAAAAAGCTGCCCATCAAACGGCAGCTTTTTTATTGACAAGTCTGATTTCACTCCAAATAACAGTATATTAAGTCATCTCTCCTACTTGCATGTCATAACAAAAAAGCCTGCGTAAAAAATGCTTTTCATTATGAATTACGCTATGATATGAATCAGTAAAAAACAATAGTTTAAAAGCATCATTATTCTGAGCAAGCATATCAATACACAGACCAAATAAATATCATGATTACCCTAGCTGAATACCAGCAACAGACTGCAGCCGGCTATACGCATATCCCTTTAGTGCAGGAAGTGTTAGCCGACATGGATACCCCCTTATCGCTCTATCTTAAATTAGCAAACAAACCATTCAGCTACCTGCTCGAATCTGTAGTAAACGGCGAGCGGTTTGGACGTTATTCTTTTATAGGTCTACCCTGTGATACCTATTTGAAAATATCTGGGCAAACCACCAATGTATATCAGCAAGCGCAGCTAGTTGAGACATATCAGGGTAATCCACTGCCTTTTATCAACCAATTTCAGTCCCGTTATAAAACACCTGCTATTCCGAATTTGCCTCGCTTTACCGGAGGACTAGTTGGCTATTTTGGTTACGAAACAATATACCATTTCGAGCAGATTGCTCACCGTCTAAAACAAGCAGATAAACCTAACCCCATAGGGACACCAGATATATTTTTATTACTTTCCTTAGAGCTGGCCGTAGTAGATAATCTATCCGGTAAAATCTACCTGATTGTTTATGCAGATACCAGCAAAAAAGACGGTTATCAACAGGCAAAGTCACGGCTTGAGGAACTCCGTACCGCTCTGCGTCAAAGCGTACAATTACCCCTTTCTCTTGGTAGCAAGCGTACAGAAGCTGTACCAGAAACCGGTGCTGAGCAGTACAAAAATTATGTTAAGCAAGTACGGGAATACATTCTTGATGGTGATTGCATGCAAGTCGTGCCTAGCCAGCGCCTAAGTATGCCTTTTCATGACAATCCACTCAGTCTCTATCGTGCTTTACGCACCTTAAATCCTTCACCTTATTTATTTTATTACCATTTTGACGATTTTCATGTGGTTGGTTCCTCACCGGAAATTCTGGTGCGGCGAGAACAGAACAACGTTACCGTACGTCCCATTGCCGGTACTCGGCCTCGTGGAAAAACATCGGAAGAAGATCAGGCGCTGGCACAGGAACTGAGCCACGACCCTAAAGAAGTAGCTGAGCATGTTATGCTAATTGATCTTGGTCGCAATGACGTCGGGCGCATCAGCAAAACAGGACAAGTAAAAGTGACCGATAAAATGGTTATTGAGCGTTATTCTCATGTCATGCATCTGGTTTCCAACGTTGAGGGTGTGTTACAGGATGGCATTTCCAATCTAGATGTACTCGCCGCAACTTTTCCAGCCGGAACACTATCAGGAGCACCCAAAGTGCGTGCTCTGGAAATTATCGAAGAGCTAGAACCAAATAAACGTGGTATCTATGGTGGCGCAGCCGGCTATCTAAGTTTTTCTGGTGACATGGATTTATGTATCGCCATCCGTACCGGAGTTATCAGAAATAACACTCTTTTTGTACAAAGCGGGGGCGGCATCGTATTTGACTCTGATGAAGAACTGGAATGGCAAGAAACTCAGAATAAAGCTAAAGCCGTAATCCGAGCAGCACATATGGTGCAGCAAGGGCTGGATAAATAACCAGTCTTCAGGCTTATACGGTAGATAAAAAACGAGGGCTAAGCTGACATCACCAAAACACACCATCTTAGCCATCGTTAAACCAAATAAAATACAAAAACAAGCAAAGCATTGCATAAGCGGGGTCGATATTACAGAACCAACCCTTGAGCCATAACTTCGACTGAAATTCAACTCAAATAGGTTGTAAACGTACCTTAATATCTATCGGTGGCGCATAATAGGGCGCAGAAGTTACCAATAATAGCGCGCCGGCACGCATATAATCCGCCACATTCATTAACGTAATTCCTCCTGCTGCTGATAGCAAACACCTCGGTGCCAGCGATTGAGCTTGCTGCATTACCAAAGCAAATTGTTCCGGTGAAAACTTATCCAATTGCACAATATCAGGCTGTACATTTAAAGCAGCCACAGCCTCTTCAATATTATCTGCTTCAACAATAATCTTCTTTTCCGGCGCAGACCGCCGGAGTTTAGTCACCATAGCATCCCAGTTATCGGGTTCTGCATAAAAACGGCGATGATTGGCAAATAACAACACCGATTCAGCCGTACCTGCACGATGTAAAATCCCCCCACCATCAATCACCGCCACAATTGCCAGCGTCTTAGTGCCGGGAATATTTTTGCGCGTACAGGCAATCTGTACCAGTGGATTAATAGCCTGAGCCGTGGTCACCATCTGCGCCATATATTGCGCCACACCGCCACACCATTCCAGCACATTTTGTACCACTTTCCAGCCCAAATGCAGCTTTTCTGCTGCGCCGGAAGCCGTCACTAATACAGTACCTGCAGCCACATCTTCCCCATCTTTCACATGAGCCGCCACATCCAGAGCCAGCTTTTGCAACAACCTTACAGCCACAGCCACACCACTTACCCGACCGGCCATCTGCCGACAAAACGTCATCTGTCCTAAACGGTCACCCACACCCAAAGCTCGTGTCGTTAAATCACCATATGCAACATCGTCCAGTAACAGCCTGTCCAGTTCAGCATCAGATAAATAAAACATTCTCTATTTCCCCCTAAAATTAATAAGCAGCATACAAATAAAAACAGCTAATATCCAGAACAGCAGTAAATATAGCCTGCGGAATATTTACACTACGAAACTTTGCTGCCTTACTTTATTATTTTAATATTTTTCTCAATTTGTTAAGAGAGAATCAGAATATCCCATTCCGGTAACATTCTTACGCCAAGGATAAATATCTTTTCGCGTAATACCTCTATTCTCAACAATCGATTGTACTTTCATAGGATGCAACTTCTGAGGAATAATATGCTTTATGTTTTGCACATTTTGTTTACCACTTTCAAAACTACTCTCAAGCAGCAAAATCAAAAAAAACGCATCCACAATTTCGTCATAATATAAACAATACATAATAGACTACTGACAGAGCGCGACCATATCATCAGTATTACCACTGTACCTTCGACCTAATTTAATTTGCAGGTAACTAGATGAAACGATACACATGCTCGAGCAAATGAAAACACGCGTGCATAACCATCAGATGAATCGCTAGTGAAAAAAATCAACTTATAAAAAGCCTGCTAAGGAATAGACCTTAGCAGGCTTAATTTAACGGAAAAAAATAGTAATCGCCGTTTCTAAAAGCCATAAACAGAAAAAAGAAAAGTCAAATACCAAGTCAAAGCACTACAACAGTCAAATCAGAAAGGGATTGAGTCAAATGACTGAATGAAGACCAATAACCGGGGCGAGAGCGGTAAAAATAAAGCTTATTAAAACAGTGGATTGGCAGATTGGATAAAAATAAGCGGAGGAAGTAGTTGACAGGGTGGATGTAGGGGCGTATAGTTCGCCTTCTTCGCTGAGACGCGAGCCGAAACGAACGAAACAGTTTAAAGTAGAACGCAGTCGAA
>NZ_JBNPBA010000008.1:0-79930 GCF_050310315.1 Snodgrassella sp. CS2
TTGTTGGATACTTTGACGCCGCCGGCATGGTCGTCGGTGACTTTGGCTTCGCAGGTGCTGCGGTCGTTGCTGCGTACAGCCGGCTGGCTGTTGATGTAAACTTTGCTGGAGCCTTCGGCCAAATATTCGGAACTGCCAGTAATAGCACTGATGCCACCCATTATAAGATCAGCAGCAGCCAAACCCGGGCAAAGCAAATCTGTTATACTAGGTGGCTGCTGAAGTTTTTCACTTACATCGGCAAATGAAGATGGATGTTTTAAGCAACGAATTTTATCATCTTCTGCAGGAGCAGCCCTCGGATCAGGTGAGGCCACTGTCGGCCTGACCATCTCTTTGGCGGCATCCCATAGCCCACCCAGAATACCAGCTGTAATATCTACAAAACTTTTAGGTTGTTTTGGTTCAGCATTGTCACCAACAAGTTCTTTGTTTTGGTCGATGGTACCAGCAGCCCGAGCAGCTGGCTGTTTATTAATCCGAGTATTTGGCGAACCGGTTTTGATTTTGCCATCTTCAGATGGTGGAAATAAACCGCTAACCGAGTCTGCTAACTCTGAGATTTTGTTGCTACCTCCTGATACACCCATTACGACACCAACTACAACACCTAAAGCAAAGCCAGCAAGTCCGCCAGTGGCTAATGTTCCGAATACAGCAAGACTAGCTGCAGCTGTAATAGCAGCATAACAGGCCATTTCAACAGCTGCGCCTGCTATATCTGCCAGTAATGAAGTATGCAGAAGTATATCTCCCTCTCGGGCAGCCCAATATGCCTGTCCCATGGTTGCTCCTCTCTCAAATCATTATTTTTTAAATTCAAAATTTTTTTTAATTAATTCCCAATGGGCTAATTCCGCTTCGCCCAAATTGGTATTTTTTACATAACTCATCGCAAACATGGTTCGAGTACCGGGAATAAGACACACCAGCTGATACTGGAAAACTTTTTCTGCACCCTTAATAAACTGGTTACTTAACTCAAATGCCTCGATATTCTGATTCTTTCCGAAACTGATTTTGTTTTGCTGATGAAATTTCAATCCTTTTACAGAGCTTTCAAGTCGTTTTAACTGGCCATCCAGGCTGGATTCGAGCGTTTCTTCTTCTCCAAGTTCACTGCGACTCAAAACCAATGATGTACCTAGATTTTTGAATTTGATAATATTTAAGGTAACATCTTTTATGTCAGGGTCTGGAATCTGAAATTCGGTATCATTAGTTTGGTATTGCATTAAGTTGTCCTTTATGTTTTTTTATTTTATGCCGGTGGTGAAAATATCTGGTTTATTGCACTATCAATATTGCCTTTATCTCCATCGGAGCCAGGCTGAGCCGCAGCACCTCCACCTTTCATATTCAAATCCAGTAATTTACCAAGCGTATTAATCTGACCACTTTGTGCTGCCGTGATATTGAAATTTTCACAGGTAATATTAAATTGCCCATCGGCATGGAGCTCAAGTACAGTTTTTCCGCATGACAAGCGTATGGTTGTCCCTGCAGCAATTACAAAATCATTACTGACACTAGTCGATTTATTTTCTCCAATCAAAACCGTGTCATTGGCTTTAACAGCACGAAGACAATTATTACTGATCAAAGTTGTACGGTCGTTGCCTACGCTAATGACTTCATTATTACCAATTGATTTTGTACGATTATTTCCAACAGAATGGCTTTCATCATTATTGACTTCGATACGTTGGTCTTTTTCAGCATGCAGCCAGAGCTCCTCTTGCCCCGGTTTATCTTCAAATCGCAAAGCATTGGCATTATCAGGCCCGCCTCCGATCGAATGGCTGAACATTCCGCTTTGAGTTTTGTTGTCAGGTAAACCCCATGCTGGCATGGTATCAGCGTTGTACACTCGGCCAGTGATAATTGGTAAATCCGGATCACCATTTTTGAAATCAACAATGACTTCCTGACCTATTCGCGGTATCTGCATACCACCGAATCCCTTACCTGCCCACGGCTGTGTAACACGTACCCAACACGAGCTGTTTTCATCCCACTGGCCGTAACGATCCCAGAGAAATTGCACTTTCACTCGGCCATATTTGTCTGTCCAGATTTCCTCTCCTGCCGGACCTGTCACAATGGCACTTTGCGGGCCATGGGTATGTGGTTTTTTTATAGTACGCTGCGGACGGAAAACTTCACTAGTGGGCAGAAGTTCAAAACTGGTACTGTATCCAAATGATTGTCCCTGACTGCTTTGTTCCCCAGTATCCTGAATCATAAAAGCAGCTTCAACGATCAGATATTCACGGTTTGCTTCAACAGTAGGACAATTCTGCAGAGT
The DNA here is from genome assembly GCF_050310315.1 of Snodgrassella sp. CS2. Taxonomy (NCBI): domain Bacteria; kingdom Pseudomonadati; phylum Pseudomonadota; class Betaproteobacteria; order Neisseriales; family Neisseriaceae; genus Snodgrassella; species Snodgrassella sp. CS2. The sequence continues at coordinate 2,309 of NZ_JBNPBA010000008.1, forward strand.
AAAAGTGCAGCCAGTCTCTAACGTACGTATATTGCCACTGCCATAAACTCGGCTGCCTAAAGATTTCTGCGCTTCCATACGTACTCTGGTCAGGAATTCGCCTTCGTCTTTTTCAAAATAATCACCAGGCCATTCATAATGCTCGTAATCAGGATGCCCAGTCTCACGTGGTTTAGCTACTGTACTTGTAAGTTTGGCTTTTGGTTTCTGAAAATCGAAATCATCTAATACCCATTTACCGGTACGTAGGGATTCTTTCGCTGCAATAGTATGGATAAACTCTTCATCCAGCTTTAAACCCTGCTGATGAAAACTTACAGATGCAGCTCCGGGACAAGGTTGATGAGAACCAATAGCATCGACTAACACCAGTTTATGACTACCAGCACTATGTTCAAAGAAATAATATATACCGAATTCTTGCATCAAACGTTGCAGGAAATCATAATCGGTTTCACCATACTGAACCTGAAAATTGCGCTTCGGATAAGTTTCAGTAAGTCGTTTTTCCATCTCAAATGGATACTCACTTAAAACTTCATCGATAATTTCTACTACGCTTTTATTCTGAAATATCTTGTAATCACTGGTACGAGTAGCCAGCTCTAGCCATGGCTCAAGACGCAGCTCATAAACCACACCACGTCCCTGATGCCCCACAACGCGAGCAGCCGTAACCAACCCGCTGATATAACGTTTACTACCGTTTTCAAGCTCTATATCAACAGTTAGATCCTTGCCTACCATTGATTTTAATGGCAAATTAGAACTAGGCGCAAAGTAGCCAATATTTAGCTTATCAGGAGTCTTAAGTTGAATGGTGTAGCTAAATAACTCACTTAAAGTTTCTTGCCCGTTCATACTGGCAAATGTAAGCATACCAGCAGGGATGGCAGCACCACTGACATTCACTGTCCGTGTACCACCACTGCTTCCACCAGTTACAGCATCCACAATATCCTGTGCACTAACTGGTACCGAACTACCTGCTACTGCTGCCTGTGCTGCTTTCATCAGTGGAGATGCTGTCCCTATGCTTCCTATAGCCTCCATTGCGTCTGTAGCTGTATCTATGGCTTTTTTAGTTTGAGCGATAGTCGAATTAGCTTTTTCTGCCAATTTGTCCGCCACCTGTTCAACACTATTTTGCACCAGCTCTCCAATATCTGGAGATACTGTTTGGTTGCTTACAAACCCAGGTGTACGGGTAAGTGAATTCACCGGCAGAAGCTGTTCATCTGACTCTGGTTTTATACTCATGGTTTTCCCCATCATTATTGCGCCATAGATTTAATTACATGCAATATAGGCGCATGTTTCAGTATTGATTACTTATTCAGCAGTCGACCTATTTTGCCCATCGTTATATGCAAAACCATTCTAAATGGTTTAAATTAAATAATTATTTAGAAAATGACTTTCTGAACCAGATTATTTCTTCCAGCAAGTGCGATTATTGACGTTTCTTGAATAGCAAACCAAACCGGCGCATGGAAGACAACAATATTTTTATCTGAAAGTGTCTACCCTTACTTATATACTATCTCTATCTCTCCAATATTGACTGATTAACCCGCCTGAATACAATTTACATCTGGCTATAATTTTGGCTATTTCATATTGCAAATCAGTTTGTACTACTCTATTCAATATTCACACCGCACTTTAATCTCCCAACAATAAAACCTTCATTGAAGAAAAAACGATGTAAAAAACTTTAATCAATCAGCATTAATTTAGCATAAATCTTTGAAACACCTTTTAACCAAATAAAACCTTATTATATATAATATTTACACGATATAAGACATTATTTTTGAAATAAAGCGAATTTATAGATTTCTAAATTAATCTTTTACAACAATTTAACCGTCTGCAAATCTGGTAGATTTAGAAAATGGTAAGCAGGCATCTATGATTTAATTTAGTTTTCAATTTATAGCAAACAGAATAATAAGATTATGACATAATTATTAATATCTGGTCATAATGACAAATTCAAAATTCTGTATTTTTTACTAGTGGCAATAGCTATAAATCATATATCTTTGAATGCCAGTATATGAGGTATTCTCCAGACTTATTTTTTGGGCGACAGTTTTAATACATCATATTTTCACTTTATAGGAAAATTATCCGATTCATTACAAAACAAATTTCTATTTTGATTGTAATGGTTATTAATATAATGTGTAATATTTTGAATTAATTATAATTATTTCTTCATAGTACCCTGAGAGCAAACGATTACATGTCCCGCTGTAACCAACCGATAAATATTAGATATAATACAATTTTCTAAACTATTGTCATTTTAATAAAATTACTCGACCTTTTTTGGTTCTCAAAAGCGCTTTTTGTAGAACATAATAATTGCAAATTTAAAAATCATGATTAATGTATTTATTTTCGTTTAATTATATTTTTTCTGGCACTAGAATCTAACCATAATTCCACATTACCATGATTATCTTTGAATATACGAAATTCTCTTGCCCATGTTTTTTGCGTCATATTCTTTGATTCATCGTTTCCTCTAATACTTGATTCAAAATTGATTGAATAGACAATATTATTCTGGAAATGATAGTCAAAGCGTATACACTCTCCACTCACAACATAATATTTTTTTGGTAAGCCGAAATTTAGCGGATCAAAATAATCTTTCATCCATAATTGCCCGACACCTTCTTGAAATACCTCTGTTGTTATTATGTCAAACTGTTTTTTACGATCAAAATTTATCAGTAGTGCCGGTATACTAATGCATGGCTGTCCATTATTTTTTAAAACAATATCGGGTTTAGAAACCATCGGGCGATGAAAATAACACCCAGTTATGTACAATAATATGAAACTAACCAACAGGTACATATTCAATCTTAGTTTCATTTGAATAACACTTTTCTATCTATTGGATATTCCAAAGGAGCTAGACTAAATTAAAGATGCAAATAAAATAACATTATCATTAAAATTCTTCAATTGCTCGCGAATTTGCTATTAATTATTTGCTTTATATAGTTTTTTAAAAAATCGAAAATTTAAAACATACTCTTTGTAGATTATTTTTATTTAATTATTTTCTCTAGCTTCAAGATCTAATAAAAGTTTTGCCGAGCCATCAGTATTAGTTGTAATTCGCAAATCTCTAGACCAGATTTTTTGTTCGCCATTTTCGAACTCCTTGCTTCCACTGGCTGCAGATATAAAACTGATTGAATAAACCCTATTTCTTTGAAATTGATACTCAAAGCGCAGGCATTCTCCAGTGTTTACACTATATTTTTTTGAAAAATCATAATATTCTTTTTCCCAAAGCGTTCCAATACCTACTTGAAATACATCTGCTTCAATAATATCAAATCGATTATTTTTATTAAAGAAGTTGAATTTTTGTATCGGTATAGATATGCATGGTTGTCCATCTTTTTTTAAAACAATATCTGGAGTGTAAATCATTACACGATGGCAATATAATCCTGTTGCCAAAGGCAATAATAAAACAATTAACAACCATTTTCTTTTCATTTGCATTATTTTAATCATATTTTTTTCCTTTTCTGGCGTTTGAATCTAAAAATAAATCAAATTTACCATCAATATCTTTTAAATTACAAAATTTTTTTTCAGCTTCATTTTTATACTTATCAGTTATTCTTATATTTGATTTATATTTATTCGAATCAATGCAAATTTTTTTGAAATTTATAGCAAAAATACTGATACTTCCATTCTAAATATAATAATTTTTGGACATGCGAAAATTTAGATGAAATAAAAAAATATTAGCATCTTGTTTTAAACTTCTCTTTATTTTGTATAAGTTTTTTATGAATTATTCTATGAAACACTTATCTAGTAAAACTTCAACGCAAACTTATAATTTTATTTACATAGAATATTTCTTAAATTTGTTCTTACATCTATTTGTGTATTAGTTGATACAAAAGTTTTTCTTAAACATTAAAAAAATCAAATCTTATTCGTTCTTTTTTCTCTACAAAATTTCTTTATATCAAGTAAAATACTTTTGATTTTAAAATGTTAAATTATATTTTTATATTATTACTATTATCTGGCATACAATTAATTTTAAGATACTACCAAGATTATAAATAATATAATGACGAAAATTAAATTTTCTTTTCTCAGTCTATATATACACTTTATTAACTCTGAAGGTTCAATTTCTCCTTTATTTAAATAGAGCTTTTTTATCTTTTTGGTTTTTAAGAAATAAATACAAAGTCTTTTGATATATTTTAAGCCAAAAATCTTTCCCAGTTTGTTTATTAGTAAATCGGTGGTCTTTGTTTTTATGATTTGTAATACGATACTATGCATCAAATCCAAATCTATTTAAAATATAATAATCGGCTATAATTGATGCTTGCTGTTCCATTCCATAGTTTGATAATAAATTTCCATCTTCCAGATCATATTTATATTCTACTGCAAAACTAACTATGCCTCGGAACTTAACCCACATTTCCATCTGATATTGCCATACATGAGTCATTTCATGTATAAAAAAATGAATATAATTAATTGTTTCTATTGAATAATATTCCCTGAAATGACCTTCTGGCCAATAAATTTCCCCATTAGGTGTAACCGCCGTATCCTTATTCTGAAGAGGTAAATATGTGTCGTTATGTACTTTTACCGAAGTTATCGTTATTGCTGATTTAAACAACGATGTCACCATGGATATTTCTCCTGGTGTCAATAACCGGGAAGCCCCTTTTTTAGTTGGCATTTTTATTCCTTCCAAACACTATTGCCTAGGCTTCTTGCATCTAGAAATCCGCCCCTTCCGTCTTGCTGCCAGAACCACCCTTCTGCGGAGTATGACTCCCAAACCACGTGCGGCCAATTAGCCCAAGGCAAATAATGTACACCGCAAATTTCGGTATCTTCCTCTTTTATCTTACCTGTCAGTTCGCGACAGGCCGTCTGATTTCCTACTTGTGCTCTGGCAAACCAGCCACCCCATTTTGGACTATGAATTTCCCACAATTTATCTAATTGACTAGCAAGATCTTTTGTATTTTTTTGGGTTGGTTTCACATATCCTGCCACTAACTGTGCCAGCCAATATAGCCAGCCCAATGGTGTGTTCAGATATCGTTGCAGCCATGACTGATTGACTGTCTGATAAATCACCAAAGGATAAGAACGACCAATGCTGTCAGCAGAAGGGCTCATCACCCCGATTACCCAAGATCGTCCTGAAAATGGCAATATTCCGGGAGCTAACACAAAACTCCATGGTAAAGCATGCAGTACGGGACTTTCCTGCCCAAAATCGGGCGTCAGGTACAGCCAATCATGTTTATCCTTAATATTATCTTTTTGAGGCTGCAGCCATTCCTGTTTATTCAACCATATCCGCCATTCATCAATTTCCTGTCCTTGTGCTCTATAGCGAACATAATCGCCCCTGTCGGGTAATTTTCCCCAAATAGCAGGTGACGAGATGCGCGGTATACCTATCATGGCGTACTACCTCCTACTGGACAGGTAAATCCACGTAATGGGTTGTTTGGACTTTGTAGATTAAAATCTACACTGGAAGATATTTCGAGCACTACACGACGACCATCAAATTTGAACTCAACCAAATGGCGGCTGTCACTCATACTGCTGATGATTCGGCCTTTGTTTAGCAGCCGGAAAAGCGCCCATGGCCCGCTGGTAATAATTGTTGAACTATCCTGACGTATGCGCGGATTGGCCGTTATTTCAGCCATGGAACCGTTTCTCGGACCTGGCCAGGTAATGTGTAGTGGACGCACCGGTCCATGCATATAACGTTGTGATTGTCCATCAATATCTATAATCAAGTCTGTAATTGTGGGATCCAGTTCAACAACTTTAATATCCATACTCCAAGACATTTTCCGAGCTCCCTGTTCCTGAAAAAATGCTTCCCGAATGCGTTTTGCCTGCTGGAACGGTGCCAAACTTGGTCCCGGTAAAGGTGTGTTGCTTCCTTCAGATTGTTTGTAACGCCATGGGTTAGATGTTATGTCTACTTGTGATGCGAGCTGTTTATTGAAAAAATCGTCAAGCAGTCCGCCACTGGCAAATATACGGTTAAAATCGTCCGCACTTACTTCCTGATTACTGGCCGCAAAGGGATAACGGCCATCAATTACATTGCGACAATTTCCGCCTATCATGGCCTCCATTTGCCGGCTAAGTACCTCTCCTGATGCCAGATTCAGTTTACGGGCCCCTTGATTGGTTAGATCGAGCAAAATATTTTGTAAAGGTGCTGGCATTTTGACTGCTTCAAGCCGTAATTTTTCTGCAGCATCAATTTTGGGAGGTAAAGTGTTAGCAGCTAAAGCATTATCTGCTATCATTAATTGATTGTAATATTCATTGAGCAGACTCAGTACGTTGTCTAATTTCTGCGGCCTGCTGCCTGCATTACTGTTTTGCATATCAGCAACGCCGGTGACAACTTCGCGTAATGCAGCAAATCGATTATCGACTAGTGTTTTTTCTAACTGCTCTTCAGGACGTACGTTTTTCAACAATTTGGCTGTCTGTACGGCTTCACGGGTATTGCCTGATAATCGTTGCTCGGCTCGTTCAGCCAGAATTTTTTGGCTGGTATTTTTGTCCACAGGTGGTACCAGCGTTGTTTGTTCTACAACTGCTTTGGAAAGCCGCATCAGTGGCGAATCGGGAGCAGCAAATGTACGCAATGTCTGTAAGTCAAAAGCCAGACTGGGACTATTGTCAGCACCGGTACTATTCACGCTGTGAATATCTTCAAGAAAAGCCTGCCAGCGCGAAGTGTATTCTGTTAAATAAAGCCGCCGCACCTCTTTGATTAAAGGGTCATCATCTCCGTTAACCTTCTGAACCAGCTGCTGGGCACGTTCAGCAGTTTTTTTTTGAGAAGCAGCAGTCTCCCTGCCCATAACCCATTCGTCATCTGCATAAGCGGCAGCAACAAATTCAGAGATGCGTTTATCAAATAAATCTCTATAACCCTGTACAGTAAAAAGACCCGGAATACCGCGATCAAGCGGTTCGCCACTGGCACGAACAAAGACCATACCGGCATCAGCGCCTACTGCACGTACAATCGTAAAGTCTTCTGGTGCCTCATCACTCATGGCTACTTTGGCTCGGTCGTAGATTCGCTCGGTACTGGTACTACCTTCCAACAACTCCCTTGCACTACGAATCAAGGCATCATTTTTGGCAAATGGAGAATGTATGACACGGCTACCATCAAAAAGTGCACCCAGATGCTCATAAATACTGGCACTTCCACCAAAAGCTGCAGCGGTATCGTTTTGTTGCCAGTCTTTCAATATCCATGCCTGAATTTCAGCAGCGTTAAACTTATCCTGATGATCTGCATCCAGATTAAGTAGCAGATAGACACGTAAGGCATCATAGGTTGCTTTGGTATCTTTCTGTGCAATAGCATTGGAAAGGGTACTTTCAACACCACGAACCACAGGTGGCAGTAGCAGCTGATCCAGTAGCTGGTCATAAGTGGAGGCGGCACTACTGATTACCGGTGGTACGCTATACAAACCATATCGGAAACTGGTTGGTGGTTTATCCGGGTCCAGTCCGGGGTATGCAGCCAGCTCACGGGCTGAATTCAGAATATCTGGTACAGCTGTTGTAGTAGGTTTACGTGAATAAACGCGCACTTTTTCAGCAAGCGCAGCTGCTTTAACATTAACTGCTGCAAGATAATTACTATTTTTACCATAACTGGTATACATACCCTGTACTAGCCAAAGGAATATAATCAGTACCAATAAATGACCGGAAAATCGCATTACGCGATAACGCATTTCCCATTGTAGATTGGGTTGAACCAGGTTTGGCTCCTGAAAAATGAGTTTGGTCAGCAAATCATGTAGAAAATAGCTGCGATTGCCTGTAGGCGGTACTGTATTTGCATAAAGACTGTTTTTTTCAGTATATGCTGGGTCACGCTTGATAGCCCGCCATAAACGTTGCATCAGGGATAGGCGATCAGCTGTAGCTTGAGCTGGCGCTTGAGCTGCACTAGTAAAATACACACCTCTGAGCGTATTGTGCAATTGGGTTGCATCAAATTTAGAATCAAGAAATACGCGTTCTATAATATCTAGTAATGGTTCAGCAAGCGCAGCAAATTCCTGTGGCAGAGCATAAAGATTACATCTGCGCTGTACATCGTATTCTTCCTGTAAACGATTATCTACACCCTGATCTAGTCTTTGCGTTAGTAGCTTCAGCTCACTTTCACAATTTGAACGCAGCTTATCATAATTATTTTTTTGCTGTTTCTGATCATACGGTAAAGTGAAACCCCATATTTGTGCACGCCCCTCAGTAGTTAGGGAGTTAAAGTAATCGGTGAAACCAGGCAGAAGATCCATTTTGGTTACCACCAAATATACCGGAAACTGAATACCTAATTCGGTTCGGAGCTCTCCCAGACGCGCTCTTAATGCTGCCGCAGCAGTGATACGCTCAGCTTCAGATTTACCGGCCAGATCAGCTACATTGACTGTTAAAAGTACACCATTAATTGGTGCGCGCGGACGATATTTACGCAGAAGACCGAGAAACCCAAGCCATTCCTCAGCATTACGGGAAGTAGTATCAGCAGAACCGCCATCATCATGGCGAACATAACGTCCAGCAGTATCAATTAACACGGCTTCATTGGTAAACCACCAGTCACAATGTACCGTGCCGCCTTTGCCGGGCACAGCAAAGGCTTCCGCTGATTGTCCCATTTGCTCTGCCAGTGGAAATTGCAGGCCAGCATTCATTAAAGCTGTTGTTTTACCATCACCGGGCGCACCAATAATCATGTACCACGGCAGCTCATATAAATAGCGTTTACCTTCAAAAATACGGCGTATACCAAGTCCCGGCTTACCAATACGCAATTGCTTAAGCTGCTCAACGGCACGTGAGACAATATTGGTAACCGCACGCTGATCTTCACGAGCTTCAGAAACAACAGGTTTATCGCCACGCGGACGCAGAATTTTTTGCAGCAACTGCTCATCTACACGTAAAGCCAACCATAGTCGGTACAAACCATACAGCGCATAACAAAACAAAACGATGCCAATCAACATGGCTCGAGTCCATGCTGGTGCAAATGGTTTGGTCTGACCATATGCAAGCAGAGGTGCTGCTTTCCATATCAGTACACATAAAGCTGCAACCCAGATAGCCGATAACGACCAGTTCTTAAACCATAGAAACAGAAATGCGAACAGAATCAGAATGGTGACAATGCGCGTAGATATAGATGCAAAAGGATGCAATCCACCAAACGTCAGCAAAGGTCCCACAAACCAGACTATCAGTGCTAATAAAATAATACCGATAATTGCCAGCATGCGGCGGGAAAAAAGAAAATCTAAAATTTTTTGCATGTTATTTGCTTTAGCTATCTATCTAGGCGGGTTGATAATAAATTTTTACTGAGGTGTAAGACCTCTGCACAAATATAGTTGATACCACCTATGGGTTTATGCCCTACAATCTTTTTAAATTAATACTATTTTTTAACCTGAAGTTTCCAAGTTCTTGTCTTAATACTTCGAAAATTTATCAATAATTGCTTGTGCGCGACGGCTTCCGGCGTTTTCAGTAAATAAAATCTGCAATTTACTTCCTATCCTGACTACAGAAAATGGAACCAGAATTTTGCTGTGCTTAAAAAAACGGGTTTTGCCCAGTGATTTTATAGCTTGTGCAGCGGCTGTTTCGTCTGAATAGCTGAGTTCTAAAAATCCCAATTGTATAGGTGCAAGTGCATTATCTGATGAAATGCTTTGTAAATTAATGCCAAAGGCATTATGCAGTGATATTCCAAGCCTGCTATCAAGATTATGACGAATAATATCTTTTACCTGAGCATCCGAAATTCTTGCTGCATTTACTGGTTCAGCCAACTGCTGCCTGATTTGTTCAACGATAATTGGTTCATCATTATCCAAAACAGATGCAAAAGATATAACACTAAACAAGCCTAACCAAATACATAAAGAAAGCTTGACAATATTATTCAGTAACCGCATTTTCATACCTTTTTTAACGGCGAATGTAATTAATACAAAATTTGGTTCACTCAGTTACCAAAATATCTACACGACGATTTTTTGCACGGCCTTCTGCTGTATTGTTATCTTCTACTGGTGCAGTATCACCCAAACCGACAATTTTCAAACGTGATTCCGCTACCCCTTTGTTTACTAACAAAGCGGCCACTTCTGCTGCCCTTTTTTCAGATAAAACCTGATTAGAAGGAAATTCAGCAGTATGAATAGGTTGATTGTCAGTATGTCCAGTTACAGTTACAGTACCTGATACTTTGTTTATTTCGCTGGCTACTTTATCCAGTACTGGCATTATTTTGGGATTTACTGTTTTCTTGCCCGGAACAAACATGAAATCACCAAGAAATGTTACCTGACTTTGCTGAGCATTTTCATTAACGCTGACTACACCACGTTCAATTTCATCTTTAAGTAAAGCTTTCAGCCGCAAAACACCAGTCGTTACTGGTGGTGGTACCGCTTTACCTATAGCAGCAATTCGTTGTTGTAATCTTGTATCAGTATCCACAATCTGAAATTTAAACCAGACAAAAATGGCCAATAACAGACAGCAAAAAAACACAGCACTGATCCATACAGGCAATGAACGCAGTCGACGAAACTTACCAGATGCATCTGCATACCAGTGTGGAGATAAATCCCGGGCAACCGGATCCCGGCCACTACTGATGATGGATAGCAATTGCTGACGAATCAAATCAAGCTGTTTACGCCCATCCGGACGAACACTATACCGCCCTTCAAACCCCAAACTTAAAATTCGGTAGATGACTTCTAATACGTCTCCGTATTCAATTGGATTTGGAGAAAGACGGCCAATTAATAGAAATATTTTTTCGCCACCATAGCTTTCGTTATGAAAAACAATGAGCAGGCTTTTTCTAGCCCATGCTCCTCCACCTCCCCATGATGTTTTATTGGCAGCCTCATCCAGAGCTGTGCAAACACAATAACGTACTGCCAGTACGTGTTCACGCCTCAAATTTGCCCGATCACATAAAGTTTGATAAATGTGAACTTCGCGTATGAGCAGCTCACGCAGACTTTCAATGCCATTATCGTATGAATCAAGTTGAGCCGGCATATTGGCCAGTGCGAGCAACAAGGGCTGTGCTGCTTCCAGCAGAGGATTATCAGCCGCTTCAATTGCCGCCAGACGTAATTTACTGTCTGGTCCTGCATCAATATTGTCTGCCAATTTGGCTGATTGTTGTTCTCCGAACCAGGATGTATCCGCAAGACGCTCAAACTCATAACCATGTTGTGGTTGTGATAAAGGCTCCGTAGCTGAAGCCTCAGGTATTTGCTCTTTATTAGCACCTGTACCATTGAGAATGGTATCGAACTCATTCATTGATCACGCACTCCCCAAAGTTCAATTAGTAAGCCAGGAAATTCACCGGCAATGTGCATGGCCAATCCACCGTAATGAGCAATATGTTCCCATAACGGACCATCACGTAATAGCTCAAAATAAACATAGCCGGCATTAAAAGGAATCTGACGCGGAGGTACAGGTAATGCCTGCAATGCCATCCCCGGTAAATGAGAACGAATCAGCTCCGGCAAACGATCTGAAGGACCTATTTTGGTCTGTGCAGCAAATTGATGTACCAAAATATCTGGAGGTATCTGAGCCTTAACAGCCAATACCAGAGCATTAAAGCCACGCAGTTCTGTGGGTTCAACCACTGCATTCTTGACTCCGTAAGCCGCATCCTCTAGTCGGATATGCTGTGCACTACGAATCAATACTGCATTTAACAAATGCTGAACATCATCGACAACTGGTTTCAGACAATAATAAGGTGCATCATGACGATATGGTAAATGCTCTATTGGGCGCCGAGTGTGTGGTCTAACGAAAGTCGAGAGCTCACCTGCCATGCAAATCAACTGCCGATAGATAAATTCCGGTGATGTGCCGCCAACTTTCTGCACATGGTGTAGTAAAGGTTCATAACGGTTTAGAATTTGCAAAAGCAAATAGTCGGATACCTCAGCCGCCTCTGAGCCTTTACCTTGTCTGCCTGTAAGTCTATCAGCAAGTGAATCGGCTCGCAGATGTGTCAAATCATGGATCTGTGAAAGCCAGGTCTGCAGCAAGGTACTGGCGGTATAATGAGTAACAGGTGGTATGACAGTGCTGTCTATCTCAACCCCACCGTCTGCCCGTAAAGTACTGATACGGGCAATTGGCAATCCTATCCAGGCATCTGTCAACGCTTTCTGCGGCATCAGCCTTAATCGCAAATGGCTGAGCTGAACTGTTTTTGCGCCAAGTCCGATAGAGTTTGCATCTCGCACATCGCTTTCAAATACAGCAAAACGAGCAAGCGACTCCGAATTATCTTCAAAACTGGTCTCTTCAGCATTTGGTGTGCGGATAGGCAAAGCAAGATAAATTAGTTGTTCAAGATGCTCTGGCTGAATGGTCAACGGCGGAGGCAGCAATGTGTGCCCAGGCGCTTCAAAAGGCGTACCGTCGGGAAATACACCAGCCACATCTTTTAATACCAGTTTACCTAAATTCAACGCTTCGTGATCTATATCGTAGCGACTGAAACCCCAGAAAAAAGGCGATAACGGCACACTGCGACTATGTGCAAAATGCTCCAGATAGCGTTCTTGTTGCTGGAAAATCTGTGGCAGCAGAAATTGCCCTTCACTCCAGACTACACGGTTATACCAACTCATTTAGAGAAATTCCTCTGCTTTAATCCACTTCAGTGACCACTATGGCCCTCTGTCCAATATTTATATCCAGCTTTGCTTTTTTCAGTGGCCACCATTCCCGATACCAAGTTGCATACGGAGCATCGGCCAGTCTGTAGGTTTCACGCCACTGAGAACGCGTAAGACTGCGGTAACCAGCCAATACGCCAATAACTGTCGTTTCAGGATTGGTTCTGCGCCGGATGGTTTTGATTTCTCCCGGCCGCAATATAAATTCATCGCTTACGAGCAGATCATTACCTAATACTGATTTATCATTATCCTGTAGTGTGTAAAAATCTGCAGATGTGAATGCGTTGTCATTTTTTAATTCGTATATGCGTACTTGAATAGGCGCAGCACGACCTTTTTCATCAGGATTAACATTTTCAGCAGCTTCAATACGCAATTCCAGACGTGTTTGTTCTTTTACATCCTGCACAGACCGGCAACCAACTACACTCAAAAACAAAATGCAGATTAAGATAAAGCGGCCAGTTCGATATAGTTCCCGATAACACTGATATATTTTATTCAAATTCCATCACCATTTATGGTAATGCCAGATAGCTATTTTCCGACCAAATTAGTTAATATCATCAGAGAATTTTTAGGCTCTCTGATGATCCTTATTGCATTGAAAAACACTTTGCCTTCAAACACATGACAGATGAGGCATTACTTAATCTTAGGCTTCTTTATTGGCCTTGATGTCGTATTGAGCAGTTACAGTACCGCCACTGCCGCCCTGCTGATTCTGTACAACATATTCCTGCTTCACTTTAGAGAAAGATAAACGCACCATTTCGCGCGGATTCTGCTCATCAGTGCTGCTACCGGAAGGCATTACACTTGATACAATCAGGTCATTCATTGTGATTTTCAGGTATTCTAAAGGTGTTCCACCTGCTTTACGCATCACTAATTTTGCTTCTGGAATATGCTTACCAGTTAAACAGTATTTCATTAGATTAGGACTGGAACGATCAATGTAATGTTCAAATTGCAGGTCATGAACCGTTGCACGACCGGTACCCAAACCACTACCAGACTGCATAGAAGATTCCTGAGTGATTCCCCAGTTCCAGTTTAATACCTGAATTTCATTTTTATGTTGTGCATCCGGAGATTCTCCGTCAATGCCATCAATTTTCAAGAAAATGTCGTGTGCCATATTGGCTCCTTTGTTGTTTACTATTAAAGAAGTACTACATCATCCGCTTAGCGTCATACACGACTATCGCGGAAAAATTATTTATTGAAAAACTGAATTACTGACATTTTAGTTTTGCAAGTAATCCGCCCTGAGAATCTTTAGAATAAATTGCCCAGCAAACTTTCATAGTTGAATCAATGCTTCTAGTCAGTTGCACCTGATTATGGTTATATGAGCAGCTTAGCCAAGAACCTGCACCATCTAAATCAAGCTTACTGTCTACTTCCCAAGCCGGATAATGCTTTTTACCCTTTACGACAATAGGTTGTGGTTTTAACTGAGCTAAATCAACAGGTTTTCCACTATAGACTCCTGCACCATCCAGTCTTAATAATGTGTCTTTGTATTTAGATACCACCCAATTAAGAGGTACTGACTCCAACTCCGGAATACCAGCTTTTACCTTAACAGACTCTGGACAAACCAGTTCGTAAGCAGCCGCTGTTTGCACAAAACCAAAACAGAATACAAACAACATATTGTTCAAGATTTTGCTTTTCATTTTCATTATTACTTTTCAATAATGCTGAAAATCTTCACGACTTTGCTGGCATCCGGATATCTGGAATCAATCTGAACTCATTTAATGTGGGCTCAGAAATAAATAGCTTTTATCTTATCTGGGTATTGATCAAAATCATGCTATTCAGTCGCTGTCTGTTTCACAGATGGCAACTTAGCAACCAGACGTAAAGAACCGGTTAAGCCTTCTAGCTGAAAGTGAGGCCGCAGGAAAAATTTAGCATCGTAATAACCAGGATTTCCTTCCACTTCTTCTACCACCACTTCAGCAGCAGCCAGCGGACGACGCGCTTTGGTTTCCTGTGAAGAATTTACCGGATCGGCATCAACATAATTCATAATCCATTCATTCAGCCAGCGCTGCATATCTTCACGCTCTTTAAATGAGCCGATTTTGTCACGTACAATACATTTCAAAAAATGCGCAAAGCGTGAGCAGGCAAATAGATAGGGTAAGCGTGCGGATAGATTGGCGTTGGCTGTTGCATCAGGATCGTAGTATTCCTGAGGTTTTTGCAAAGACTGAGCACCGATGAAAGCAGCATAATCTGTGTTTTTACGGTGAATCAGAGGAATAAAACCATTTTTAGATAATTCAGCTTCACGACGGTCTGAGATAGCAATTTCAGTCGGACATTTCATATCTACGCCACCGTCATCAGTCGGAAATGTATGACAAGGCAGATTTTCCACAGCACCACCAGACTCTACGCCGCGAATCATGGTACACCAACCGAAATTTTTAAATGACCGGTTGATATTGACACCCATTGCGTAAGCTGCATTGCTCCACACATATTTACGGTGATCAGACCCGTCTGTATCTTCTTCAAAATCGAATTCATCGACTGGATTGGTGTTAATACCGTATGGTAAGCGAGCAAGAAAGCGCGGCATCGCCAGACCAAGATAACGTGAATCTTCACTGGCACGTAAAGAATTCCACGGAGCATATTCCAAATTCTGGGTAACAATTTTAGTTAAATCACGTGGATTAGCCAGTTCCTGCCATGAATCCATTTGCAGCACAGAAGGTGAAGCACCTGCAATAAACGGCATATGTGAAGCAGAAGCCACTTTGGCTACCGAACCCAATAAATCAACATCCGGTGGGGTATGATCGAAATAATAGTCTGCAATCATGCAACCATAGGGTTCCCCACCCAATTGTCCATATTCTTCTTCATAAATCTGTTTGAATAACGGACTTTGATCCCAAGCAATACCTTTAAACCGTTTCATGCTGCGCCGTAAATCATTTTTAGACAAATTCATGAAACGTATTTTCAGATGTTCATCCACTTCGGTATTAGAAACCAGATGAAACAAGCCACGCCAAGATGATTCCAGTTTCTGGAAAGCTTCATGATGCAGGATGAGATTAATTTGTTCGGAAAGCTTATGGTCGATTTCAGCGATAATAGCCTCGATACTTTTGTAGGCGTCATCACTGATGGTAACTGAGTGTGACAAAGCCTGTTCGGCTAATGTTTTAACTGCCTGTTCAACAGCTTTAGCTGCCTGATCAGTTTTTGGTTTGAATTCTTTGGTCAGTAAATTACTAAATTCGGATTGTGCAACTGGGCGCTCTGCCAGTGCAACATCTGATTGTTGTTGGGACTGCGTAGCCATGAATGCTCCTCAATCAATACGTACAAATAGACTTTGAACTTGGGTTATTATTCGGTATCAGCAGATGCTGAAGCTTGGTTATCTCCTGCTACAGGCTGGGGTTTAGGTGCTTTGGCTAATGCCTGTAGAAGACCAGGATTCTGTAACAACTGGTTAACCAGATTCTCTGCTCCGGATTTACCATCCATATAAGTCTGCAGGTTTGCCAGCTGAGTACGTGCATCCAGTAATTGTTTGAGTGCATCAACTTTCTGAGCCACTCTTGCTGGAGAAAAATCTTCCATACTTTCGAAAGTGATATCTACCATCAGCTGCCCTTCACCAGATAGGGTATTCGGTACAGCAAAAGCGACACGTGGTTGAATGGCTTTCATTCGCTCATCAAAATTATCAATATCAATGGTTAAGAATTTACGCTCCCCAACCGGCGGCAAGTCTTCTGCTGGTTTACCGGATAAATCAGCAAGCACTGCCATTACAAATGGCAATTCAATTTTTTTCTCAGAACCATAAATCTCTACGTCATACTCTATTTGTACCCTTGGTGCACGATTACGCTGAATAAATTTCTGGGCACTGTTGTTAAATACCGCCATTTCTGCTTCCTTTTCTTTTATCAATCACTACCGGTCTGCACCGGTCATTAAGGTTACTGCTTTACGATGTTTGACTAGACAGGTACAACCGAAAAAAAAATTGGATTTTCAGTATGGCTAGGGTCAATACTTATATTGATAGATTCCACAGCTTTTTTTTCTGTTAAAGCCTGAAGCCAGTAGCGTGAAAGAGCTGGCAAAATATGCTGTTCGATATATCCGATGAGTAATCTAGCACCTGTTTCATGCATAGGGCAGTGCTGTACAATATGCTCTACCAATGCCTCGTCATAATTTAATGCAATACCGTGCTGTTCACGCATTCTTAGTACGATACGGTTGAGGTGCAGGCAAGCAATACTGCTCAGTGCTTCATCTGCTAATGGCAAATAAGGAATAATGGTTAGCCGACCAATAAATGCTGCCGGAAAATGTTTACGTAACTCCGGCATCAGCACTTCTTTCAGCGTTGACCAATCCGGGGCGAGTGCTGGGTCATCATATAATTGAGAAACCAGATCAGAGCCTACGTTACTGGTCATCAGAATGACGGTGTTTTTAAAGTCAATATTTAAGCCCTCGCCATCCTCCATCATGCCTTTATCAAAGACTTGATAAAAAATTTCATGTACATCGCGATGGGCTTTTTCTATCTCATCCAGCAATACCACACTATATGGCCGTCGACGTACCGCTTCGGTAAGGACGCCACCTTCACCATAGCCAACATAGCCTGGAGGTGCACCTTTAAGAGTAGAGACAGTGTGTGCTTCCTGAAACTCACTCATATTGATGGTGATCAGGTTTTGCTCACCACCGTACATGGCTTCAGAGAGTGCCAGCGCCGTTTCGGTTTTACCAACACCAGAAGGGCCTACCAGCAAAAAGACGCCAACCGGCTTATTAGGATCTGTTAAACCACAGCGTGCGGTCTGGATACGTTCTCCGATCTGGTCAAGCGCATCATCCTGCCCCACTACACGCTGCGCCAGATTAACAGAAAGATTCAGTACGGCTCCGATCTCATCCTTGACCATCCTACCAACAGGAATACCAGTCCAGTCAGAGACAATTGCAGCTACAACACTTTCACTAACTTCTGGAAAAACTACTGGGACATCACCTTGTAACGCTCGTAAAGCTGTTTCAATTTCTGACAGTTGCTCCAAAAGAGCCTTATCATCATTGTTCTGACAGCATGCACGTGCAGCTATTAATTTATCTACAGTTTGCAGCTCCTGTTGCCAACGTGCTTCTTCGGTTTCCAGCTCAACTGAAAGTGCTTCTATACGCAGTTCTACTTCAGTCAACTCTCCTGTAAACAAACCAATACGTTGTTGTTTACTTAATAGTTCCAGTTCAGTTTGTGCAGCACTTAGCTGCTGACGCAGGTATTGCACGGTACTGGGTGGCGTGTGCAACGACAGACCAACCCTTGCACACGCTGTATCCAGAAGGCTAATGGCTTTGTCTGGCAATTGGCGTGACGGAATATAACGATGAGATAATTTAACTGCAGCTCTCACTGCCTCATCCATCACAATTACGCCATGATGGTTTTCAAATATTGAAACCAGACCCCGGACCATATTAATGGCCGCAGCTTCTTCCGGTTCGGCTACTTGTAAAACCTGAAACCGGCGCGTTAGAGCTGGATCCTTTTCAATATGCCGTTTATATTCACTCCATGTTGTAGCACCAATGGTACGTAAAGTACCCCTTGCCAGAGCAGGTTTTAGCAGATTTGCTGCATCACCGGTACCAGAAGCTCCTCCTGCGCCCACCAGAGTGTGGACTTCGTCAACAAATATTATGATTGGGTTTGCTGAATGGCTAGCCTCTTCCAATACTGATTTTAAACGTGATTCAAATTCACCCTTCATACTGGCACCAGCCAGTAATGCACCCACATCTAAGGACAATAATCTTACTTCTGAAAGACTCGGTGGCACTTCCCCGTGGGCAATAGCCAAAGCAAATCCTTCTACTACAGCGGTTTTGCCTACACCTGCTTCTCCCGTTAATAAAGGATTATTCTGACGACGGCGCAACAAAATATCTATCATGGAGCGTATTTCATGCTCACGACCGATAACTGGATCTATCCGACCCTGTTTTGCTTCTTCTGTCAGGTCTGTACAATATCTTGCCAGAGCAGATTTACTATCTTGACTATTATCCATTAACGACTGACTGGCTTCACCAGGAATGGCAGCTGCATAGCCAGCATCATCGTAAGGACGATCCTGAGATTCAGGGGACTGTTTAATTATTTCAGGTAATGATTCTGCTAATTCTTCCTGAGGAATTTTGGTAAATTCGCCAGAAACTCCTGTCAATACACGACGCAATTCAGGCGTCTGTACCAAAGCGGCAAATAACCAAGCTCCTCGAATTTTATAATCTTTAAACGTGAGAGTAGCGCAAACCCACGCCCGCTCAATTGCTAAATCTATATGGTGGGAAAAATCACTGATTGAACTTGCTCCAGATGGCAGCAAAAGCAGGTTACGTGAAATATCCTGCTCAATTTTGGCGATATCCGCTTCATAATGCCGCAGTATTCGAATAACATCGCCATCATTTTCTTGCATGAGCTGGTGTACCCAATGCACGAGCTCAACATAAGGATTTCCACGTAATTTACAAAATGTTGTAGCCGATTCAATAGAGCGGAACAGTGTTGTATTAAGTTTACCAAATAGAGCTTGGCGGGAAATGTCCATATTTGTTTACCAGTATCCTTTATTTTGTTTTTAAAAGGAGAAAACAAACAACATACCTAAAATTTCATTAAAATTATAACATTTCTTAAACATTATGAAGTTAATTTAAAATTTAACATGTAAAACTTAAGGATGCAAGAATAATTCTTGATTTTGTTTTTATAAACAAGGATAATTCATGCATACATCCCGAATTACTGTAATATTGCTTAACACATTTATACAGAAATACAATATTATTAATAAATATTAGTGCAGAGATTACCAATAGCTTTTGTAGAAAGTTAACTCATGGTCTCAGGTCTAGCAGAGAACAAACAATTACTACCTGAAAGACGTTATGGAAAATTCACTTCTATTAAGTCTTGATTACTGCCGTGGAATTAAAGTTGGTCAGGTTTATGAAATAAAAAAATTTGCATTTTTTTCCGAAACCTCGATTTATAGTATTCAAACAGAATCACCTGCAACAGAAAATCTAGCATTAAGCATTCGTCAGTCAGCAAACGGCTGGCAACTACTTAACCTTTCTCAAAATGTTCACTGCGCAGTAAATGGAATGCCGATTGCATCAAATAATTGGTGTCTTTTGCATGATGGCGATATTTTTGAATGGGGATTATCAATCTGGCAAATTAATCCCGCTCAACAGTTTACTTCAGAGATCGAAACTGAAACACTCAACAAAAACAATGCCGATTACAAAATTATGCCATTAGATTTAAAATGGTTTGACTCACATTTGCTTTCTCAGCAGAAAGATGAAAATCCATTTAGTCTGGTGATGCCAAGCCTGCCTTATGAACTATTGGAAAGTACTGAATATCAGACAAAAGATTCGACATTAGAAGAATCTCCTGCTGAGGCCATTTTTCTGGATTTATTACACGAATATCGTCAGGCACTTGACACACCACAGCTATCAGTAAATGAGCATTTCTGGCAGGAAAGATTACTAAAAAATGATGTCAGTAGTTCTGCTACCACTGTTAATCTAACCGATCTCTCAGGCAATTTGGACCCGTTAATGACCTTACAGGACATTGTTTCTGGGCCACTAAACATTGATGATGTCTTTAACGGCCTTGACAGCCTCAGAGAAGCTGAGCTGTTCAAAACAGAAGAAATACCCGAAATTTTGCATTTATTCGCTCCGGGCTGGCAACAGCAGAATAGTCATGCACATATGCCACCCACATTAACCAGAAAAGAGCATCATGCCGTTAGCGTAGACAGCCATTATCGCATGTCACAATTTGCTGACAGTTACCAAAAGGATTTTGAGGATGAGCAACACACACCGAAATGATGAACATTTTTCAACGCTGCAAGCATGGTTAGCCAACCGATCTCTGACTGATGTCATACAGGAAACTGAACAACAAATCAAAACTAAACCTACAGACCATGTTCAGCGTTGGTTGTTATTTCAATTACTTTGTCTGAAGGGAGACTGGCAGCGGGCGCTGAAGCAATTACAAACATGTGCTCAGATGCAATCTGATTTTGACCAACAAGCCCAAGCGTTCAGAGGATTAATTGCATGTGAAATATATCGCAAGGAGTGTTTTTCTGGTCAAAAACGTCCAGGATTCATCCAGCAACAACCCGAATGGGTAGATTTATTAATTGATGCAATTGCTATAAATCAGGCTGACAATGAGACAAAAGCAGATGAAACGAGAAAAGCAGCATTGGGTTCAGCTAAAGATGTTTCCGGCACTATCGACCCAGGTGGTAAATTCGCATGGATTGCAGATAGTGATACATGGCTTGGCCCAACCATTGAACTGGTAATCGGTAGTATCTATACATGGCTTCCATTTGAACAGATCAGCTCTGTTTCTTCCAAACGTCCCCACTCTATTCTGGATTTAATTTGGAAACCCGCCTTAATAACACTTACAGATGGTTCAGAACATCACGCGTTTCTGCTTGGTCGCTGCTGTGGTTCGGAATCAGAAAGTGAATCGCTGATGTTATGCCGTGAAACTATCTGGAAGGAGCATGGGGAAACCTCTGTAAGGGCTTTAGGGCAAAAGACCTGGCAAACAGATCACGGAGATATCGGCATTCTTGACATCACTTCATGTGAATTTGTGACTGATAAAAGGTAATAAATGGCTGAACAATTCCCCCCTTTACGCCCGAAGGCACATCTCTTACCTACATTGTTTGATCGCCTACGGGATGATGCACCCACTCGTAAGACTGAAACATCTGAAAATTACACAGTTTCTTCTGAACGGTTACGGGAAATAGTTCAGCGAGATCTGATGTATCTACTCAATACCACCAATCTGGAAGACGAGATTGATTTACGTTTGTATCCACAGGTGGCTGCTTCTGTAGTCAACTATGGTGTGCCTCCTATTGCTGGTCAATATATGCATGAGCACAAATGGATTGATATTGAGAAAGCTATTCGGCGTGCAATTCTGCGTTTTGAACCAAGATTGGAGGCTTCTTCATTAGGTGTTGCTCCATTAATGAAAGATGAATCCAAATTAAATTACAACGTCTTATTGTTTGAAATACGCGGACGTATTCTCACTGAACCATACCCTACTTCATTTGTCGTCCAAAGTGCATTTGATCTTGAAACCAACAGAATAAGTATTATCTGATAGAAAAATCATGGATCCGTTATTACTAGACTATTACAACAAAGAACTCACTTTCATGCGTGAAATGGCCGCTGAGTTTTCGCGGCAACACCCCAAAATTGCAAAACGTCTGGGTATGCAGGGTATTGAAATAGCGGATCCCTATGTAGAAAGGATGATAGAAGCTTTCTGTTTTCTCACAGCACGCACACAATTAAAAATAGACGCTGAATTTCCCCGATTTACCCAACGTCTGCTGGAAGTCATTTATCCGAATTATGTCACACCCACCCCGTCAATGGTGGTAGCACAGCTTCATCCCAGCCATTCGGAAGGTGATTTCCACCAAGGATTTAAGGTACCCAGACATTCTACTTTTCGTGCCGGTATTCCAGTAGGAGAAAACACAGTTTGTGAATTTCGCAATAGTCAGGAAGTTACATTATGGCCAATCCAGATCATTGAAGCCAGATTAACCGGGGCACCGCCTGACATGCCGATGCTCAACCGTTATCTGCCGGCTCACACTAAAGTAGCCGGTGCCTTACGTCTGACCTTACGCACATTTGGTGAAATCAACTTTAATCAGATTAAAGGTTTGGATCGCTTACCTATTTATCTGTGTGGTGAAGACAGAATTGCATCTCATCTGTTTGAATTATTGCATACCAGTGCCGTTGCAACGGTAGCCGGTTATCCGGGAAGTTTCACGGGAGCATTAGACATTAATGTAAAAAATGCGGTCGTGCATGAAGGGTTGGAACCGGGAGAAGGGTTACTACCGCTTACATGGGATGTTTTCCATGGACATAATTTGTTGCATGAATATTTTAGCTGTCCAGAACGGTTTTATTTTTTTACACCGACAGGTCTATCCAATGGTCTGAGCAAAATCAATGCTAATGTAGCTGAAATTATCATTCTGCTGGATCGCATTCCGGATAGCTGGCTAATTAATCAAACCAGTACAGAACAATTTGCTTTGTTTTGTACACCACTAATTAATCTTTTCCGTAAACGTACAGACAGGATAGAACTGGATACAGCCCGCACTGAGTTACATCTGGTTGCGGACAGATCTCGGCCACTTGATTATGAAATTTATACAATTGAAACTGTCCACGGACTGAAACCACAGACTACAGAAGAACTAAATTTTCGCCCGCTTTATAACTCTCTTAATAACGACGAAGGTAATTACGGCCGATATTTCTCCCTGCGTCGTGAACAACGCAAACTATCCGACAATGCCCGAAAATATGGTACCCGTACTAGTTATATTGGGACAGAAATTTTTCTGTCTTTGGTAGACCAGAATGAAGCACCTTATCCAGAATATCTGCGTTATCTTTCGGCTACCGCATGGTTAACCAATCGTGATCTGGCAACACTGGTTCCACGCAATGGTATTGATGATCTGTCCATTGATGATTCGGTACCTGTTGAAAGTATCGGACTCATCCGTGCACCACGTCCACCGCTGGCGCCATTTGCAGAACGGGAGCTGGCATGGCGTCTTATAAGGCAACTGTCTTTCAATTATTTACCATTGTCTGATATGGCTCATCGCCCAGGGGGTCAGGCATTACGGGATATGCTAAGACTGTTTGTACCAACACATGACAGCCCACAACTGCGCCAAATACAAAGTTTGATAGGAGTCAAAACTGAACCAGTAACCCGACGTTTACCTGGTGCAGGTCCTTTGGTATACGGAAGAGGTGTCAAATGCGAGCTGACAATTGACGAAGACGGATTTTCCGGCATTAGTCCTTATCTGTTTGGATTAGTAATGGAGCACTACTTATCGCGTCATGTTGCCATCAATACATTCACACAAACTGCTTTGCATAGTATCCAGCGTGGTCAGATTGCGCTTTGGCCAGTACGGATGGGCGGTAGGGGTGCAATCTAATGAAAGAGATAGACAGTTCGCCACATGCAGATAAAAAAAAATGGCAAGACATTCTGCATAAGGCTAGCGAGAAGCCATGGCGTTATGGGTATTTAAGTCTGATGCGTTTTTTTGGTGCTCAATATCCGCTTCAGCTACCAATAGGTGATGCTGTACGACCACAGCAAGAACCGTTTCGGCTGGGACAATCACCATCACTGATTTTTGCTCCACGCGAAATTGCTTCAACTTCTTTAACATCAGAAGGAAAATTTCGTATTCAATTATTCGGATTGGGATTGTGGGGAGCCAATGGTCCTTTGCCGATGCATTATACTGAAATTGCCCTGAGCCGACGCGACAGTAACCGTGACAGCACATTAGTAGATTTTGCTGATCTATTTCACCATCGCTACCTGACCCAATTCTATAGTGCGTGGCAAAGCGCTCAGTCTGCTGGCGGTGGACTGGATAGACAGGACGCTGAAGAATTTTCTTTTTTTATAGCCAGCCTTAGTGGTCAGAGCCTGGAAGAATTTGCTGAAAGCCCCTTGCCATCTCATCCCAGATTAGCGGCAGGAGCACATTTAGTGCGCGAAGCCCGTAATCCAGATGGAATGACATCAACACTGTCTCATTATTTTGGCGTACCCTTTACCCTTGAAGAATACGTATTACACTGGATTGCCGTTGCGCCCGAAGAACGTACCCGTCTGGGTATACCCGGACCCGCATCAGTGATAGGAGAAGGCGCATTAGTAGGACAGATGGTGCCAGATCGACAGCATAAATTCCGCTTAACTATTGGCCCATTGAATTTGGATAATTACTTACATTTTTTACCTAACGGACGCGACTTACCACGCTTAATCGAATGGGTCAGGGCGTTTATCGGATATGAATATGAGTGGGAAATACAACTACAACTGAATCCGCGTTCAGCCCCTTCAGCGCAAATGAGTTCTGACCAGCGTTTAGGATGGACTACCTGGCTGGGTCAGTCTATGAATGATCTTCCAGTGGCGGGTATGACGTATGAACCAGAACAATATTCCAGCATCAGACAGTTGTGAGAAAAAGATGAGCAATAAAAATATAAAACAGAAACACCAATATGCAGACTTGCTTGCTCCCGTTTCTGCAGAACAGCCATGTGGCAGTAATCTCGAATATGACCCAGAATTTCTGCTGTTACTTTCTAAATCTACCGAACAACCTGAAGCTCAATATGGTGATTTCGTTAACAAACCGGAAGGAATTAACTGGAATGAAGTTGAACGCGATGCACTAAGATTGTTGCTACGGACTAAAGACATCCGAATTTATATTATCTTTCTGCGCAGCAGAATCCAGTTGAATGGAGCCAAAGGTCTTCTTGAAGGATTAAGTTTACTTGAAGAGGCCTGCACCACTTATTCACAGGAAATATATCCACAGATTGAATCAGATGAAAATGGTGATGAAGAGGATGCGGCACTGGTTCGCAGTAATGCGCTTGCCGGTCTGACAGACCCGCAAGGTGTTATGGCAGATATTCGCGGGATTGTCCTGTCTAGTAATGCGGCATTGCGATTACAAATTCGGGATGTAGAGCGCTCTTTATCAATTCCCCGTCCGGCTGATGCTCTGGCTCCAGACTCCGTACGACGGCAATTGCTTGATTTGCGTCTGCGAAATACACCGGCGCTGATAGCACTAGATGAAGTGCTACCAATTGTAGAAAAATTGCAAACATGGGCCGATGAGAATTTAAAACTCAATGCACCGGATTTTAGTTCGCTGAAAAAAATATTGAGCTATTTTCAGGATAATGAGAACCGATCTGCCCCCAAAAGAGAAACACCCGAAGAAAATAACCTACCAGAACAAAACAACACCCATATTGATAACGCACCTGAAATTATAAAAGAAGATGTAGATTCTTCTCTTAATCACGAATCCCTTACAAATGATGTTTTACAAGAACTGATGCCTGTAGCTATTGCCGACCGTTATGACGCCCTTCAGCGCATTGAGGATATACGTCACTGGTTTGAAGCCAACGAGCCCAGCAGCCCTACTATCCCCCTCCTGCGTCAAGCAGAACGTATGGTGGGTAAACGCTTTTCCGAAGTAATCAATGCCATACCACTCGAGTTATTGCAAAAATGGGATGAAGAAGAAACGTAAATTTTATATTTTCTTTACTGATTGACGTTTAAAGCTTCATACTTAATTTTAATTAAATTTTATCGCATAAATTCATTAGTAACGGGATTCATACCTTCGATATATGCCGTATAGGTGTTAAAAAATTATTATCAACCTGAATTACCAGAAATATTGTTTAACAGTAGTATTATTCAAGCCTATATTGTTATGATACTTTATTAATTAAATTATCAAAAAAATCATAGAATAGAAAAAGGACTGAATCAATCTGCGATTCAGTCCTACTCACTTCATGTACTTAAATCAATGATAGTTACCAGTTTACCCTCAGTCCCACTGAACCATTAACCGGTGACTTCACATGTGCATCATTACCATTAGACCAGGTATGGCCGATTTCGCCATATGCTTTTACTTTATCAGTAATTTCATAGCTTCCTCCGATGGCCATTTCAGTATTAGCATGAGAAGCACCAGTACGCAATGTTGTAGAGGCAGCTTTAGTTGCAAAACTGCTGGTATCTGCACCATTAGGAGAATAGAAGAAATTTAAACGCGCATAAGGTCGCAGTACACCTTTATTTACCGGATAATTTCCTTCTAAACGTCCACCCAAACGGAATAACCATGCATTGTCATGATCCTGCTTAACTTTGGTATTACCACTGATATTAATATCATTCAGATCCAGCCATTGATGCATAATTTGTGCCTGAGGTTCGAACTTCCAGCTACTGCTGCCAAGTGCAAATGGCTGGCCTACCTCTACAGAAGCCGTGATACCGTGGCCTTTCTGTTTACTGTTTGATGCATTATCCGGCTTGATATCAGCATTGTGGCGTGCGCCCTGCAGCACTACATCCAGATAGGTTCCACTATCAAGGGTATAGTTACCATATGCGCCTAGGAAATAAGACTTGGTGCTGTTTTTACCAACTTTGCCAACTACTCCACTGGCAAAACCATCTACATCCAGATTACCGTGTAAATAGCCCAGATAGCCACCAACTCTCAGGCCATTATTCGTCCAAACATCACTGCCTAGTTGTAAACCGGCGTAATTACCCTTGCTGCGAACATGAGCTACACCGCTCTGACGAATATCGCTGCGATTCGCAATCACTCGGCCCCATGCCTTGCGTTCATCTGGAGCAGGTGTCGCACCAATCCGCTTATGCATATCCGCTAGCATCAGACTATCAGCCTGACGCAGCTGAGCCCCTACAGCACTTAATAATGGTACTTCCTTACGATATGCAGTTTTGGGTTTTGTTTTGTTTCCAGTATCAGGAATTTTTTCAGATAACAAATTCCATTTATTATCTTCACTTTTTTTCAGTCGGTATTCATAAGCACCCGCATCAACATGATCACGAAGCAAGGTAAACACTTCACCATCAGCTTTGCCATCTGCTGAAACGATTTCAACCCCTTTTGTACCGGCAGTATTGGCTCCCAGCCCACTTACATCAGTGAAATCAATCGCAGTCCTACCCGTGGCATCTCCCGTAATATGTAATTTATCAGCCTGATTCTGTTTTGGCGTCACTTCCATAAGCAGCTTACTGCCTTTATTACCGTGATAGTTACCCTGAATAGTGAGGCGGTCACCCCCATTACCGTTCACCATATTAATGCTACCGGAATTTTTAACATTACCTTTTACGGCCACTTCGTGCGGTGAATCTTCCGTAGCACTATTTGAAACATTATCAAGTTTTAATTCGGATCCAGAACCAATATTGAGGTTTTGGGTATTCAGATTGCCTGTTAATGTCAGTTTAGCTGATTCTCCCAGATTAATATCTTCCCAGTTAATAATGCCTACCTCTCCATTTCGAGAAGTTTCTGAAGAACCACGCAGACTGGTATTGAGATACAGTTTATCAGTACTGCTATCTGGCCCGGTATCATTATCGTTGCCACCATCCAGTACAGTCACTCCGGAAATATCTGAGCCATTATTGATAGTGAGCGTATCGTTGCCTTTACCAAGATTAATTTGGCCAGCTACTTTAGAACCACCATTTAAAATAACATTAGCATCATTATCACCATCTATAATCGCTACCCCTGACACGGCAGAAACATCTGCACCACGGTTCAGAGTAATATTACTAATCCCTGCAGTTTTTTCGGTTGTATAAGAAACAATACCATTTGGAATATTAGTAGCAATACCTGCACCACTACCCCCCGTCACCTTACCGGCAACACCAACTGTAATATTGCCACCAGTTGCATTAACAGCAATGATACCGTCTGTACCACCAGTAATATTTCCGGCAGTTTGATCTACTTTGATATCTGTCTTAGCACCCGTGTCACTCCAGTTTATATTGTTTGCTTGAATACCAGCGCCTTTGGTTCCTGTTACATTTGCTGCAGTTGTAATTACTGTTGAACCTTTGCCTGTATTGGTTGCCAATATTCCGCTCTGGTCACCCTTAATTTCACCTGTGCTCTGGGTAATAGTGATGGCATTGGCCGTTTCACCATTGAAAGCAGAAATACCACTTCCATATTCTCCCGGTCCAGTAGCTATCACTGTTCCTATTGTAGTGATGGTAGTTGAACCTTTGCCAAAATTATTTGCACTGATGCCGCCTGCTGTGCCCAGAATTTTACTGCTTTCCGCCAACTGACTTATATTTAGGTCAGTGGTATTTTCTCCATCATTTAATGCATTAATACCTATACCAGTACCATATTCAGTTTCTGGTTTGTCAGCTTCCTGAAATTGAGTGCCTGTTGCACTCACATTGCCACTCACCTGAATATTAACCGCACCCGATTCGTAGTTGTTGGCATCTATACCACTAGCAACACCTTTGATTTCACCACTTTGCTGAACAATATTGATACCGCCTAAATATGCTTGTCCATTTTCATCACCGGCTTTTGTTGCGACTTTTTTATTTAAAGCAAATGCTGAACTTGTATCTTCACCGCTTTCATCAATATCTGAAACTGGTGCTGTACCTGATACAACCTGAATTCCGGCTCCAGTTTTACCTTCTACTTTACCGGCTGTAGTCACTGAAACTTTTCCACCAGTTTCATTAACAGCAGTAATACCATCTGTACCACCAATAATGCTTCCGGCAGTTTGATTAATAATGATATCGGTCTTCGATTTGGTTTCTGCTCTTGTTTCAGTATCAGGATAATCAAAGTGCATATTAGTAACATCGATACCGGCGTCTTTATTACCAGTAACATTCCCTGCAGTAGTGATTTCGGTATTGCCTTGGCCGAAATTACTTGCAGATATGCCTTTTTCTTTACCTTTAATATTTCCTGAAGTCTGGTTTATATGGATTGCTTTGGCTGTTTGAGTATTGGAAGCGGCAATACCAATACCATTTTCTGCTATGCCATCAGCAATTACCTTGCCAGCAGTAGTAATCGTGGTAGAACCAACACCTGAATTGGATGCCGTAATTCCTGTTGCTCCACCTTGAATTAAACTGGCGGCTGAAGACTGAGTTATATTCAGGTCCGTAGCGTTTATATTATTTATGGCAATAATACCACTACCAGAATTATATCGTTCACTGTCTGGATTTTCAGGATCTTCCGGAATGGTTGCATTACCAGTTGAGCTTACATTACCGGCTATATCAATATTTGTTGCTCCCTTACCCTGATTATTTACTACAATTCCGTTAACTGAACCTTCAATTTTACTGGCAGATGACTGCGTGATAGTCACATCTTGAGTTTTTTCACCATTATCTGCGTAGACGGCGGTTGTTGCTGCTATTGTTCCAGCAATATTAATTTTGGTAGAACCGGTACCTTTATTAGATGCCGAAATTCCGGTATTTTTACCTTTAATGCTACTGCTTTCTTCCTGATTAATTGTAAGATTAGTTGCTTGTTCAGAGTTAGTCATGCTAACCGCATCATCAAGTAGCAAATTTTCATCTGTCGATTCAGTATCACCCTCGGAAGAAGGAAAAAGTTCATTTCCCGAAGAAGTCACATCTCCCTTGATATTGACTGTGGTTTCTCCAGTTCCGTTATTTACCCCCCAAACACTACCAGAATCCCCTGTTCTCTCAAGTTCTACTCTAATATTTTGCCCATCTTTTAAATTAAAGACTTCAAAAGGGAGGACTGGAGAGTCTATATCATTATCCGAACCAATATTGCCAATAAACACAATATCTTTTCCGTTCGCTTTATCTTTATCTGAAATTAACAAGTCTTCTGAAGCATAAGCTACATTCGCACTTAATGCCAATGCACCTACCACGGTAAGCACTTTGGCACCTACTACTTTTCCACTTTTGCGAGCCAATTCTGAAGTTACTACATAAGCATGTTCTCTGGCATTCCAGATAAGTTTATATATTTTATTCATAAATTAATCAATCTAAATTGTAAGTTAATATTTATTAACACCAAATCAATATAATGCGATTTATATTAACATTCAATTACTTTATAAAGCAAACCTATATTTTTAATTATGTATTGCGGTTATTGATACAAATCAATTTAATTATTGTAAATTCAATGGGTATTTAGATAATATAAATTTTTTAGTTTGACTATTCGACTTTAGAATCAATTATTGTATATTTTTATTTATGCTTTATGGATTGTACATTAGTGTGTATTTAAACCAATTTTTTCCACAATTCAAGTTAGAAACAGTGAAAAGATAAATTAAACCTTAATTGAATATGTATTTGGTCGTGATAGTTAAGCTCGTATCAGGAATTACTGTAATAGACAAAATTTTAGATAGAATTAACTGAGACAATGGTTGCCTTTTAAATAGACTAATCTGATTTTTATACGATTTTATTTCCTAATATAAATATGATTTTTTTTTAAAATTAATCAAAGCACAAGCAATTACTGATATTTATCAAATAAATAACACAATAGTCTATTTATCTATAAAATTTTGCATTCATTACATGCCTAAAAAAATTTTAATAAAATATACACAACCAAGCTCGAAAAGCTAGCCTCATTCTAACCTGTATGAATGGCATGTAGTAGATAAAGAAAATCAAACTTCAACTAATTATGTTGAATGATATCGTTTTGTTTTATACCCAAGCACTGATTCTTGCTGCTAAAGAAAGACGAGTAATCATATAGAAATAATATTAATAATCTTCAGGTCTTAATGGATGTCAATTATCTTTATAAATTCACTAACTGCTTCCAGAATATAACCACTTACTCTGATGCCTTGTTTTTTACACACTTTCCAGACTAGATGTAAACTCCAAATTATGCATTAATAAAATCATTAAACAACAGCATAGTCATAACTCCAAGCTTTATATCTGGCCTAATGCGCATCACTGATTAATGAATTTTATTCATAGGTGTAATAAATCCAAGTATCTAGTTTTACTCTTTATAATTCAGTATATTACAAATTATCCAGCCATCAATGCTCATCAACAAATATATGATGAGAATAGCTGAATATTAATATTATATTTGTATATTATTTTATACCTAAAAATCACGTTTTTAAAACTTAAGAACGATAAATTGGAATCTTAAAAACACAGGATGGCTACGAATCAACCTGCATATTAAAACCCATACTTTTAATGAGTTATTTACAACAATTAGTCACATCTTTAAATCTTAACCGGAGAAATAAATATGAATTATTCCTTTGATAATAAAGTTGCTTTAGTGACCGGTGCTGCTTCAGGTATAGGCCTCGCTACTGCTCGTGCTTTTGCAGAATCAGGTGCAACTGTCGTCCTTGCCGACATCAATGCAGATGCAGTAAACAAAGCTGCTCAGGATCTTGTTGCGAATGGATTTCAAGCAGAGGCAGTTATCTGCAATGTAGCTAATTTGGATGATATAGAGGCAATGGTAAAGCATATTATTTCTACCTATGGCCAGCTCGATATTGCGTTTAATAATGCTGGTATACAAAATATTTTAGCAGAAACTGCCGATGCCACAGCAGAGGATTTTGATCGTGTAATGAGTGTAAATCTGCGCGGAGTATGGGGATGTATGAAATATGAACTGATACAAATGCGCCAGCAGGGCAATGGCGTGATTGTAAATTGTTCATCCTTAGGCGGAATTCTCGGTGGGGCAGAACGTGCTAATTATCATGCTGCTAAACACGGAGTGTTAGGTTTAACCAAAAGTGCGGCATTAGAATACGCTACACGCAATATTCGCATCAATGCTGTCTGTCCCGGATTAATTCGCACGCCTATGTCCGAAAAAATGGCAGCATCTGGACAAAAGGAAGCATTAGATGCGATGGTTAAAACCGTACCGATGCAACGCCAAGGTCGGCCCGAAGAAATTGCCGATGCCGTGCTATGGCTAGCTAGTGACTGTTCCTCTTTTGTTACCGGACAATCCATCTCAGTCGATGGTGGCTTAACCATGCGCTAATACGATTAACAATAAAATGGCCGAATAGGAGTAGCAAGTATGCCAAAATATAATCTGATTTTTGTGTTCGGTTAACAGTCAGTACAGTTATATTATAATTTTTCTGCGAACTAGGGTACAGGAATCAGCAACTGACATTGATTCCTGTATCAATTTAAAAAAATAAAATTAGTATTTGTTTCTGATATTAAATATGCATTCAGAGTAAATAAGATATTCTCTCATATTTTTTATAACTTTAAACAATATTGAGGAAAATCTACTAGCAATCCAATACTCTATCAGTCTAATTTATCTACTTTAAAGTGATAATTTAACCAGTAAGCATCATCTTCCAATATAGCATTCTTATTGCAACGACTTAATATATTACGCGATGAAAATATCAGGTATTAAAACAAATGAAATACAACACTCAATTTGTATTCAAATTCAGCTTAATCGAAAATCCAGAACATAACAGTAATTATTTTACAGATACAAAACAAAATTCTGTATTTGATTGTCAGTATGCATACCCTACAAAAAACATTTATACAAAATAATGTCTAACTCTTGCTTAGAAAGACTACTATTAATGGGTATAAAGCTTAAATTATGTATATTTTATTCAGAAAAACAGGCAGTTTATTCCTTAGTTAAATACTCAAAAACTAAAAAACATGTTTGTTAGCAACTAAACAACGCATGTTGGTAAATTAATATTACATTCACATACAGACTAAATCACGATTGAAAACAAAAATGAAAACAGTGCCTGCAACCAAAAGGCTATTAAAATAACAGAAAAAAATAAAGATGTGATCGAGGATAACACTTTAATTGTGTAAAAAAATATAAACAACAATACAGAATCGAAACAACCCTATTAGTGCAATAACAATTTGTAATTTAACTACTTAATGACAAAATATAGAGACACAGGCCAAGTTAGAAGAAAAATGGCAATAGCCATTTAAGAAATATTATAGAGAATATAGAAGAAAGATGGTGGGTCGTGAGCGATTCGAACGCTCGACCAACGGATTAAAAGTCCGCTGCTCTACCGACTGAGCTAACGACCCAAGAGCGCGCATTTTAGGCAGGAGTGTCGCTGCTGTCAAGTCCTTTGCTGATGTCCATCTGTGGCAGAACGGCACTAAACGTACTGCCTTTTCCCACCACACTTTCAATTTCCAATTTACCGCCATGTTCTGCCAAAGCATGTTTAGCAATTGCCAGCCCCAGGCCAGTGCCACCACTCTGGCGGGAACGGCCAGAATCGACCCGATAAAAACGCTCGGTTAGATGGGGAATGTGTTCCGCGGCAATACCACCTCCAGTATCGCTCACCTGAAAAATGGCCTGTTTAGCATCTGGTGCAACATCCTGACTCCATAGCCGGATGCTGATGGTTCCTTGAGGCGGCGTATAACGTACAGCATTAAATAGCAGATTACTGAAAGCATTATACAAATCCTGCTGAATACCATTCACCCATATATCCGACGCCAACTCAGAGATAAAAGAATGCTTCTCTGCCGATAAAAGCATTGCTTCATGCACCACTTGCTCAGCCAAAGCCGTCAGGCAGACAGGCTGTCTACGCGAAGAAATATCGGTCTGGCTTTCTAGACGTGATAAGGTTAATAAATCAGCCAGCAGGTTGCGCATACGCGCACCCTCTTTACTCATCAGTTCGATAAATGACTGCCGCTGCTCCTGTGGTAATTCGGGCATATCCGTCAGTGTTTCCAGAAAACCATTAATAACTGTCAAAGGAGTGCGCAGTTCATGTGAAACATTGGCCACAAAAGCGGTACGTGTCGCATTTAGCTGCTCTGCCGCTGTAATGTCCTGCGTGATAATCAGAGTTGCCTGCTCGTCAAATGGTGTGCGAATAATATTCAGTATTCTTGGTAAGCCGCTGCCATTTGCGTCAAAAGTAAGCTTGATATTGGCAAACTCAGTATCCTGCTCATGGAGAAACTGTTGAAAATCAGTTTTAGCGATTAATTCAGCCAAATTGCCATCAATATCCCGCTCGGTATCAAGATTTAAATGAATGGCTGCCATATGATTCAGCCACTGAATACGGCCATCCAGCCCCAGTATAAGCACCCCTTCGGGTATGGTTTCAGCAATACGATTAAACCGTAGTAAAGCCACTCCCAGCTTCTGCTTGCGTTTTTTACGGCTTTTGGCCTGTAGCATTAAAGTATTGAAAATAGTATTCCAAATACCAATACCTTGTGGCACATTACGAAGCTTTGGCCGTTCCAGCCAGCGTACGAGTTTAATTAGATGATACCAGTACCCCACCAGCCACAAGAAAAAAAGAATACACAGACTGATCACTACAGACTGCACACCACCAGTTAGCAGTGACAGCATAACAACCACAATCAGTGTAATCAGTATTAAATAAAGGTGACGACGCAGTTCTGGCATAAATAAATTCCATCCTGCCTGAAGAAAGATTCAGTATGAATGACTACAAGGAAAACCGATAGCCACTGCCACGTACTGTCTGTATCAGGTGCTCATAGCCTACGGTCTCGAGTCCACGCCTTAAGCGACGGATGTGCACATCTACCGTACGTTCCTCAACAAAAACATGGTCTCCCCATACTTGATCTAAAAGCTGGCTACGGGTATAGATTCTGTCTGGATGAGTCATAAAAAAATGCAATAATTTAAATTCACTGGGACCAAAAGCAACTGCCTGACCATTAACCCGCACCCGCTGCTGTACCGGATCCAGCTCCAGCCCTTGTATAGACAATGGGGTACTGGTTTTTTGTGGAGCCCGGCGGCGTAACAATGCATTGATACGCGCTATCAGCTCCCGCGGGGAAAAAGGTTTGGTAATATAATCATCAGCGCCCAGATTAAGCCCCTGCTCCTTATCCGTTTCTTCACCGCGTGCAGTAAGCAAAATAATCGGTAAATCACGGCTTCTGGAATCGCGGCGCAGCTGGCGGATAAAATCGATACCGGAAATACCCGGCAGCATCCAATCCAGCAGCAGCACATCTGGCAGTCTGGATTGTAAAAATGGCTGTGCTTCTTCCACACTAGGTACACATTGCACGGCAAATCCGGCCTGCTCCAGCGTAAATTGAATCAGAGTGGCAATGGCTGCCTCATCTTCTACTACTAGAACCATTACATCTGCCATATATTTTCCTGAGCGGATAAATTGTTACCGTGTCAGATTAGCAAATTAATCAGAAAATACAACCTATCAGCAAGAAAAAACCTGTGCCAGAAAAGATTCTGCTGCACAGGTTAATAATTGGAGTAACCTTTTTCATGCTAACACAATATCAGCGGATATTGCAGCAAAAATGCATAATTAAAATGACAATCCCCGCAAATGATTGCCGTCAAGCAGCTAAATTACATTTTAATATTTAATTATCAATCAGTTGATAAATTTGACAGAATGTTGTGAAACTGTCAGATAAATGCATTGCAGGCTGCCACTTGAGATTGAAAAACTTAGAAACCTTTACATGAAAGCAATAATATTTCAATTTTTTAGCTTAGTCAGAAAAATATTTTAAGACGTAAAAAGCCAGTATGGCGGATTTATACTACCCCATGGCAGAGTAGAGAGATTAGTTCCTGATAAATTATCCAAGCTGAGATTTGTATTTCAATAGCCGGTATCACAAATAACTAACCTATGCTTTAAGCTCCCAATAAATTAATACCCATAATCATCCCCTCGTCACTAAAAATTAAAATATGCTCAATAAAATCCATCATTCACACTAATATAATTAGCTATAATTTATTCAACTTGAATGATAAAAAGAGAAGCTAAGTGAAACTAATTTGCAACAGGTCTAAAATAAATAAATATTCAAAATTTTCTTATTTTGTATATATTTAGACATTTTTTACCTAATCAAACCAGAAATATTTTATTTTATTACCTCAGCATAAATAAAATACATATCTAAAAATCAGATACGCATATATTAAATTATTTAGCTAATTTCTTTTTCGCCTGCATGTATCATTTTCCAGTCACCGTACAGCTTCTGACCAATCAAAATTATCTCTAACACTATTTTTTACATCGTATAACAATACTTATATTAATCATAAAGTTAATTTTTTGACTTAGGTAATATTTTATAGTCGAATGAAATCCGAACTATATCTTATTCATTTTAAAGCCAGTTCTTAAGATATATGTCGTTAATACGAAATTATTATTAACCTGATTAAAGTTAATCAAAATGAATAAAATCTACAAGCTTATCTGGAGTGCGCAAGTACAGGCATATATAGTTACCTCAGAATTAGCCCACAAAGGAGGCAAAACAGCTACAGTCAAACTACTAAGCATCTTAGGTATTACTTTGGCCGCCCCCACTATAGCTCATGCTCAGTGCCTTATTACTTCTCCTGACCACAAAGCATGTACGATTTCACAGCAAAGCCTCCCGCATAACACCACCTTTGCGGACACAACTATTACCAATAATCTGATTGAAAATCGCGATCCGGCCAGCCAAACCATCAATACTTCTAATGATGAGCTGAACCAAACCCTAACCATACGCAATCAGACCGGCGCCGGTGATTTAACTGTCAATGCAAATAATAAAAATATCACTAATATCGATGCCAGAAACGATAGCAAAGGTGCCGCCTTCACCCTGACAACCACACAGGACATGTCCGGTTCCGATGTAAGAGGCATTTATATAGAACATAATGGTACCGATGTACATCTTTCCACAGCATCCATCCATAGCCGGCAATTGAAAGGCATTAGTATTAACAACAGAGGCACTGGTGCCACTATCATCAACTCCGGCAATACCATAACCTCTGATAACGATGATGCCATCTACGCAGTCAATGATCCGACCGCCACTGATGTGCAAATTACTGCCGGAGCCGTAACTGGGCATGGCAAAGGAATTTACGTAGCAAATAATGGTACAGGTTCAACAACCATTACCGTTAGTCAGGGTGTCGTGTCTGAAACAACAGATGGCATCTATGCTCACAATTCAGCCACAGCAAAAAATCTGACAACATACACAAATTCTACTGTTCATGGATACAGCAACGGCATCTATGCTGAAAACAACGGCAACGGCATTACATCAATAACCACTATTGGAGACGTAGAATCCCAAAATGGTGATGGTGTACATATCAACCACAACGGCCAGAAATTAACCCTCAACAGTAAAAATGTACAGGGCACCAGCAACGGCATTTATGCTATCAATTCAGGAAACGATTCCACCGAAATTACGTCCAGTGCAACCGTCAAATCCACTTCCGGTAATGGTATCTTTGTTAATAATGGCAGTAACACACGAGACCTAACCATCAGCACCAATGTCGTTTCTGGCTCTGACAACGGCATTTATGCAAGCAACAATGGTAGCGGTTCAACAGTTATCAAGAACAGTGCAACCATCACAGCAACCGAAAATACCGGCATCCGGATTGAAAACAACAATCAAACCACTGGATTACGCATCGAATCTCAACTTATTCATGCCGGAAATAACGGTATTTACGCCATAAATAATGGCAGCAATGCCACAGATATTATTTCGCAGGGAGAAGTGACCGCTACGAAAGGCTACGGTATCTGGGCTGAGAATGGCAATAAAACCACCGATATCAATATTATACAGTCAGGTGGCAAAATCACCGGAGGTATCAGTGGCATCGAAGCACGCAATTCCGGTACCGGCAATACCTTAATCACCTTGGCAAACCAGATAACCGGTGGCTCCGGCGCAGGTATTATCAGCCATGACAAAGCCGGTAGTACCACTACTATCACGCTTAATACTGGTAGCCGCGTTTCCGCTACATCTGGGCTAGCAATCAGCGATGAGGAAGGTAATGCCAATGTGACACTAAAAAGTGGTTCTACTGTCAGTGGCCGAATTGAATTGGGTAATGGCAGTGATATCCTCAACGTAAACCGTGGCACCAACATCAGTGAAAT
Organism: Snodgrassella sp. CS2; assembly: GCF_050310315.1. Lineage (NCBI taxonomy): Bacteria > Pseudomonadati > Pseudomonadota > Betaproteobacteria > Neisseriales > Neisseriaceae > Snodgrassella > Snodgrassella sp. CS2. The sequence goes on from NZ_JBNPBA010000008.1 coordinate 40,867, forward strand.
AACGGTTATGGATGGTGGCGATGATACCAGCAGCAATGATGGCATGATTGATACATTAAATATTAATCAGACATTAACCGGTTCAACAACAGGCACCAATAATGGTGTAGCCGGGAATATTGCCATTCGAAACTGGGAGAAAATCAATCTGGCACAGAATAGTACACTCAATCTAAGTGGTGATTTGAACACAAATCAGCTCAATATCGGTGACGGCACAACCATCAGACTCATTCCTGACCTTAAACAAGCACGCATTGAAGGTGATGTATTAAATTCAGGCTACATCAACCTGAACAGCACCTACACCGGAGACAATCTTACTATTGGCGGAAATTATCAGGGTAATAACGGCAAACTTATTCTCGATCTAAAACTTAATTCTGCCCAAAGAGATAGCAATACTCCAGACAATACTGCCGACAAACTCATCATTCAGGGCAATGCCTCAGGTAACACCACCATCAGATTTGACAAAGTCGAAGGATTGGGTGGAGATACCGGCAACACCAATGGTATTGAAGTTGTCGAAGTAAAAGGAAGCAGCACACAAGACGCTTTTGTACTGAACGGTAATCGCCTGAGTGCAGGAGCTTATGAATACCATTTATTCAAAGGCGATTTACAACAAAACGGCAACAACTGGTATCTGCGTTCGCAAAAACAAACCAATCCTTCAGATGGTGGTGGCACTGGTGGTGGTACTGGCGGCGGCGGTACTGGTGGTGGCGGTACTGGCGGTGGTGGTACTGGCGGTGGTGGCACTGGAGATGGCGGTACTGGCGGTAGTGGCACTGGGGATGGTGGTACTGGTGGTGGCGGTACTGGTGGTGGCGGTACTGGTGGTGGCGGTACTGGCGGTGGCGGTACTGGTGGTGGCGGCACTGGTGGCGGCACAACCGTTAAACCATCTAAACTCAAACCACTGTATCGCAAAGAAGTGCCATTACTGGCTACAGTTGCTACACAGTTACGACAAGCAGATAACCTAATGCTGGCTAATATGCATCAGCGTATTGGTGCCACACCCATACCTGAAGAACGCATGAGCTGGGGTAGAGTTCTTGCAAACCGTACTGACATTCAGCAAAACGGTCCGGCCGAAGGCCGCAGTACCGGCAATTATGCTGGTTTACAACTTGGCAGTGATGTCTGGACAGGTAATGGCTGGCGTATCGGTGGCTATATAGGCTATCTACATGGCAATCTGGATGTAGATGGCTTTGCCAGCGGCGTAGATGACAAAGTAGGCAAAAACACCACCAAATCCTATTTTATCGGTGCTTATAGCAACTATACCCGTACCGATGGAGCTTACGCTGATTTTGTATTACAGGCAGCACGTCATCGTGCAGACATCAAACCGGATTACAATCCTATTAGTAAACAGAAAGGACACGGAATCACCGCTTCAATAGAAATAGGCAAACCATTTACACTGGCCAACAGCAACTGGAAAATTGAGCCGCAAGCACAGATTATTCATCAGTGGCTGGATCTAAATGATAGCAATATCAGTGGTCACACCTCAGTAAGTCAGGAGCATAATAATGCGTGGTTATTCCGTCTTGGTGGACGTTTAGCAGCAACATATCAGCTCAATAAAGGCTTAATACATCCATATGCACGGGTTAATTTCTACTACTCACCTGATGGCTCAGACAAGACCAGCTACCGAACCATATCCACAACAACCACACTTAATGCCGGTGCCTCACATCGGAGTACAGAGCTCGCCCTGGGTGGCACGTATGACATCAACAATACTGTAAAAATTTATGGAGAAATCGGCCATACTTGGTCAAATGGAGGCAATGCCAAAGTAAAAGTACCCGTCAATGCTTCAGCCGGCTTAAAAATTGACTGGTAACCCCAACGCTCCAGTATTACTTTTAGCATTATATAAACAACCACCTTAATCTATAATTAAGGTGGTTTCTATTAAATATAAAATAATTATTCAATAAAAAATATCTGATAAATAAATCCCTTTATTTTTTATTCTTCTTGTGAAGAATCCTCCACAGACAAAATCATCCAATTCATATAACAAATATTCTTTACATTCATTGATAAAGTGTTGTTTTTAGGTAATATTAGTTTGTTTTAAACTTTTATTATATATTTTTGTTAATTCAATGGATTACAATAGATTACTTTTTATTTGGGAACTAGAGCAATGAAAAGTAAACACCATCCCATCTGGAATAATCAGATCCCCTCCTCAACAATAACAACATATCTAAAATCCGCACTTGGACAAAAAACCATCGCTGAATTAACTATTCTATCCTTTTTACTGATCTGTCCCGAAATCATTTACGCTGCCTGTCAGATTCAAAATTTAGAAACAATGACATGCGCAACAAAACCCATTGCAAACCAAACACCTTTTACATTTCGTCTTCAGAATACAGATACCAACGTTTCTGAATCTGATAGCAATGATAATCAAAAGAAAGCAATCAATAAAACCTTCAGTGGAATCGTAAGCGGCGCAACTTACGCAGAAAACAATCAGGCAAAACGCACGGAACGAATTGTCATCAACAACCGCTTTAACTCGTTAATTATTGACGAATCCAGAGATATGGATATCGGTCAGTATGACAGCGGCCCTGCTGTACAAGCAAACAATTACGATACAGCAACTAACATAGATATCAAAACCCAAAATATTACCAATCAAGGTGATGGCTTAATCGTCAATAATGAAGGTAATGGTTTCACACATATCAAAACAGGAAACATTAACGCAACTGGCACCGCTATTGCCGTCACAACAGGCGAATTAGCACAGGACATATCTATTGATACACAAAATATTCAGTCCAGTGAAAGTAGTAATGTCGTCACAGTACAAAACAGAGGTAAAAATAGCTCCATCAGTATCAAAAGTGGCAACATATATTCTAGTGACCAAAGCAGCATCGGTATAACCGCTGAAAATCAGGAAAATACAAAAAATATTCTCATTCAAGCCAAAGACATTAATACCGGCGTAGGTATAAATGCATTTAATAACGGAACAGGTTTTACCACCATCAATACAGGAAACATCACAGCTGAGCAAAATGGCATCAACGCCACAAACGGCGACAACACACAGCAATTAACAATCAATACCAAAAATATAAGCGCAAGTATTGCCATCAGTGCTATGAATAGTGGCAAAAATTCAATTTTTATCAATACAAACGGCAATGTAACCGGTAATCAGATGGATGGCATTAACGCCATCAACATCGGTACTGCAAAAAATATTAATATTAATCATTCAGGCGGTACCCTCACCGGAGCAAACAATGGCATCAATACCGTCAATATCGGTACCGGAGACATTAATATTGAAATTGCTGGCAATGTTAAAGGCGGCAACGACGCCATCATAGCTCAAAACAGCGGCAGCGCTAAAGACATCAATATCGATCAGATTAATGGCAACATATCTGGTGACCTGAATGGTATCAACATCATCAATAATGGACTTGGAAACATCCGAATAAAAGCAAATGGCCAAATTCAAGGTGATATAGGATCCGCAATCAATATCAGCGGAAAACCCAGTACAACAACTAACATCTTTTTAGATAAAAATGCCGTAATAAAGTCAAATTCAGGTATTGCCATACAAGACGATAACACCAATACAAACATTATCCTGAATAATGGAGCCAAAGTCAGCGGACAAATACTACTTGGCGACGGCAATGACACCTTCACCATAAATCAGGGCGACACCAGCACTATTACAGTTCTCGATGCGGGTAACAAAGATACCAATGGGCTAAACGGTAATGGAGTGAAAGATATAGATATACTGAATATCAACGGATGGCTTACTGGTTCCTCAAGCAGCGAAGGAAAAGAAAACGATACAGCCCTTCGCAACTGGAGCATCATCAACATCGGAGGGAAATCCCAGTCACAAACAGACAGCACACTAAATCTTACTGGCGACCTAACAACCAATCAGCTGAATATCAATCGCAGCGGAAAACTAACATTTAACGGATTTTCCGCAGAAGCATCCTCAGACCATAGCCTGTCTGAACCTCATTCCATCATCATCAACGGCAATGTTACCAATGCTGGCATCATCAGCCTAGGTAACAAGCATACTGGAGATAATCTTACAATCACTGGTGACTATAACGGCGCCAAAGGCACACTCATCCTCGACACCGAGCTGAATGATGATAAAAGTATTACCGATAAACTAGCCATCAGCGGCAATGCCTCAGGCACAACCACTATACGGATTAACAATATCAAAGGTCTCGGCGCCGACACAGGTAACAGCAAAGGTATTGAAATTATCAGTGTAGCCGGCACCAACATTACGGATGCAGAAAATGAGCCTGTATTCACACTGACTGGCAGCCATGTCGATGCCGGTGCCTACGAATACCGATTATTTAGTGGCGATCAGACCAGAGAAGATAGCAACTGGTATCTGCGCTCACGCATTAAAGACACACCTAAGCAAGATGACAAAACCACCATAGTAAGTAATCACCCTGATAACAAACCAGTCATCACCAAACCAACCTACCGCAAAGAAACACCGCTTAACTCTTCAACCGCTGCACAACTGCTTCAAGCTGACAGCCTTATGTTGGCAAACCTACATCGCCGTACAGGCACCACACCAACAGCAGAACAACGCAGAAGCTGGGGACGAGTAATAACAAGCCGTACTAATATTCGACAGAATGGAACCACCAGTCCACATACCAGCGGTCACTATAATGGTTTACAAATGGGCAGCGATATTTGGAACAATCCTCACTGGCATACAGGGGGATACCTCGGGTATCTGAACGGTCATCTGAATGTAGCCGGTTTTGCCAGCGGTATAAATGGGAATGTAGGTAAAAACGATATTCAATCTTATTTCCTGGGCGCCTACAGCACCTACACCAGCAATACTGGCAGCTATCTAGACATCGTTTTACAGGGCGCACAGCATCAGGCAGATATCAGGCCTACTGGTAATCAGGCCAGCAAACAAAAAGGACATGGCATCACAGCATCAGTTGAAATAGGTAAACCTTTTACAATCGGCCACAGCGCATGGAAACTGGAGCCCCAGACACAGATTATGCGCCAGTGGTTGCACCTGAATGACAGCCAGATAAGCGGAAACACAACCGTCAGCCAGAACGGCAATAATGTTTGGCTGTTTCGTATCGGTGGCCGCATGCATGGTGATTTTCAGTTTAATAAAGGCATATTCCATCCCTATGCACGAATCAATTTTATCTATTCACCGGATGGCGACGATTACACTACTTACACTACTCGTACAGCATCAACCACATTAAATACCAGTCTGGCGCATAGCAGTACTGAAATGGCGATTGGAGGCAGCTACGAAATTTCCAATAAAATGAGACTTTACGGAGAATTTGGCCATACAAAATCTAACGGCGGAGATGCACAGATAAAAGCCCCTTTTAACGGGTCTTTGGGATTCAAAGCTGAATGGTAATATTTATAATGATATTATCATTAATAATGAATAATCTGTTTAAATAAGCATTCAGCATAACAAGTCTAAGAAATCCAAAATAAAAATTAAATTCCATCTGAAAAACAGACATTAATGGACGATAATATTGCAAATAATCAATATTATATTAATCAATCGAAATAAATAAAACACAACACCTCTAATCAAATATTTCGATATAAAACTTTAGAGCTTAATACTCACAACATTAATACAAACCGGAGAAATCACCATGAATACACAACCGAAATCCACTTTGCGCCCATTGATATTACAAATAAGCCTATCCGCTTTATTATGCCTATCAAATAATATTTTTGCTGCAATCGGAGATACAGCAGCTGCAATAGATGCTTGTGAAAACAATGTCACCCCAGCCCAAAACCATACTTTACCAACAGAAGTAGGCAATATTGCAATAGGATGCGCAAGTTTAGCGGCAAACGGCTCAGATAAAGAATCTAAATTAGTGAAGGGGTGGGCCATGGCAGAGAGAAACAATCCTTACAACAAAATCAGTGGCAAAGATTATGGAAGCAGTGCAGCAATAGGATTTGGCGCATACGCCTACTCTCCTTTTACATTAGCACTGGGAAGTCACGCCAAAGCGTCTGCAAGCTCTGCAACAGCCATAGGTCCAGAAGCATTATCATCAGGTAATACATCGCTGGCTATCGGCCGTCAAGCCGCAGCCATTGCAGACTTTGCGCAGGCTATTGGAAATGTAGCCGCAGCCACAAATAAAGGAACATTGGCTATCGGACATTCCGCAACAGCAACCGGCTTTCGCTCCATAGCCATCGGTTCAGCCAATATCAAAAATGTTTCGACAATTGATCAAGATGTAAAGTTTCAGTCCGAAGACAACACCCTATCTTCAGGTGAGGACGCCATTGCTATGGGTAGCGGAGCACAAGCCGCAAAAGATTACACCTTGGCACTGGGTGCATTTTCTAAAGCCTTAGCATTGGATTCAATGGCAATAGGAAAAAATGCTCAGGCAATAGCAGATAATGCCATTGCCATCGGCAATGGTGCCTCTGCAACCAAAACAGGTGGCACTGCGCTAGGCATGAACGCCAGAGTCTTAACAGAAAACAGCATCGCCTTAGGTATAAATTCCGTTACCAGTGGTGCATTAGGCGATGCATATCTAACCAAACAACCCCTTTCATCAGTCAGGGGAGTAGTCTCCATTGGCACACCAGAACAACTACGCCGCATCCAAAACGTAGCCGATGGCGCTCAAGACAGCGATGCAGCCACCGTTGCTCAGCTTAAAGCAGCAACTAGCTCCGTCATAAACACAGGACAATTAGATCACATATTGTCTTTAGCAAAAGATTATACTGATCATAAAATTAGTCAGGTCACAACTGTATCCAATCAAAATCCAGCTAACATCAGCAATGATATTAACAAACTGAATAATGGCAGCGCGGGTATGTTTCAGGTAAACCAAAACGAGACAACTACCGCACCACAACCATCTGCTCCAGGTTCTGTAGCTGGTGGCTCAGGAGCCGTAGCCTCTGGCAACCACAGCACAGCAATCGGCAATCATGCACAGGCCAGAGCAGAAAATTCTGTGGCACTGGGCGAAAGTTCAGTGGCCACCCGCAATAACAGTGTCTCAATTGGCAGCGTCGGCCACGAGAGACAAATCAGCAATGTAGCAGCCGGAGTTGCAGACACAGATGCCGTTAATGTAAGTCAGATGAATCATGCACTCAATAAAATCGGCCACAATATCAGTCACCTGAATCGTAAAATCAATGATATTGAAGATAACTCAAATGCAGCTATTGCTTCTGCCATCGCTATGGCTAATCTGCCGCAGCCGATGAATGCCGGTGATGGTGGCCTCACAATGGGCTTCGGCACACATCGTGGTGAATCCGGCTATGCTGTCGGTTATTCTGTGGCCAGCAATAAAGGAAGCTGGGTTTTTAAAGCAGCGGCTACAGGCAACACTCAAGGCAAATTTGGAGCAGGTGCGGGCGTATTTATAAAGCTGCACTGATAAATAAAAATTATCGTGCAGACGGCACTTTATACTCAAAGTGCCGTTTTTTTTATTAATTAAATCCATCGCAGCATGAAAACGCCTCAAAACAAAGTAGGAAATAGCTGAATATTATTAAGTTATACTAAAAATAAAAACAAAGAGTAAACAGGGTAAACAACGCATAGACGTAAATTACTTCAGTAATGATTCATTTTAAATAATGATAATATTCTGTTTTATAACAAAATTTTTTGATCAGCAACAAAATATCATCTGTATTTGAATATAAAATCTCATCACCCCAAAACACTTAAATATTACTGCTTGCTTGAGCGAACCATTTCATATAGACAGCAACAACTATTCTCTTCAACTGCGTCTTAACACCATATTATCGCGATGAATCAATTCTTCTTCCGCCACATAGCCTAATATTTCCTCAATTGCTTGTGACGGCTGCCGCAACAACCGACTGATTTCATGATCGCTATAATTTACTAATCCTCGAGCAATTTCTTGGCCTGTTTGATTACAAACCGCCACCAAAGCTCCGCGTTCAAAATGGCCATTTACCGCCATACAGCCAATGGGTAACAAACTAGAATGCTGTACAGTCAGCGCCTTGACTGCGCCATCATCTACCACAACACTTCCTGCTAGCTGCACCTGCCCCAACAGCCATTGCTGACGTGCACTTAGACGATTTGCAGCTGGCGTAAACAAAGTACCTATCTGTTCTCCATCCACTACCCGCACTAATACATTGTCCGCATGTCCGTTAGCTATCAGGGTGGCCGCACCACTCAGAGCAGCACGTCTGGCTGCCACTACCTTGGTAAACATGCCGCCGGTTCCCACACTGCTGCCGGCACCGCCGGCCATCCTTTCCAGCTCAGGATGGTCAGCAGCAATTTGATGGATAAAACTTGCATCGGTATGCCGGCGTGGGTCGCGGTCATACAAACCATTCTGATCAGTCAGAATAATCAGTATGTCTGCTTCAATCAGATTGGTCACCAGCGCCCCGAGCGTATCATTATCCCCGAGCTTAATTTCATCTATGGTGACAGAATCGTTTTCATTAATAATGGGTACCATCCCTTGCTCCAGTAGGGTACGGATGGTACTGCGGGCATTCAGATAGCGAGTACGGTGACTCATATCATCATGCGTCAACAATATCTGAGCGGTCTGAATCTGCAGTGACACAAATGCCTCTTCATAGGCTTGAGCCAGTCCCATTTGCCCCACTGCAGCCGCAGCCTGTAGTTCGTTGAGTGCTTTAGGTCGTACTGTCCAGCCCAGACGCTTCATACCTTCAGCAATGGCCCCACTGGAAACCAACACTACCTGCATGCCACGCGCACGCAAGTGCGCAATTTGCTGTGCCCAGTTATTCAACATCGTCTGGTCTACACCCTGTCCACCGTTAGTTACCAGACTGGAGCCTACTTTTACCACCACACATTGTGTCTGGCGAATATCAAAACCTGAAAGATTCATACTGACCATGCCATTATTATTTTCATATTTGAATGAACCATTTTACCTGCTCTTATCTACTTTAATAAATGCTCATCCAACAGCAAAAACAGCAGCCATAAAGGCTGCTGTCAAATAGATAAAAGACCTTAGCTATGCATCAAAGCCTGTACACACCATGCCATCACGCCATCCGGCACTACACCCCATAGCAACAAAAGCAAACCGTTGATGGATAACACCACTTTACCCAGCAGGGACATATTAAATACAGGTGCAGCCACAGAATCCGCAGTGTCGAAATACATGGTTTTCACCACACGCAGATAGTAGAACGCACCAATTAATGACATCACTACTGCATACACAGAAACCCACACATAGCCACTAGAAAGCAATGCTTTGATGACTGCCAGTTTGGCATAGAAACCCATTAAGGGTGGAATACCAGCCATAGAGAACATAGCCAGCAACATTAGGAATGCATACCAGGCATTTTTCTGATTCAGGCCGGCAAGATCACTGATATTCTGGCATTCAATATCTTTGTCAGATAACAACATCAAAATGGCAAAGGCCACAGAAGCCATTAAAGCGTAGGTGATGGCATAGTAAATGGCGGCAGTACAGCCAACTTCACCAGCCAACAACGCCAACAGGATAAAACCCATATGTGCAACGGTTGAGAAACCGAGCATACGCTTGATACTGGTTTGCATAATGGCAGCAAGATTACCAATAAACAAAGAAGCAATCCCCAATAACAGCAACAAATCGCGCCAGCTTTCCCATTGTGTCAGTAGACCATACACCAGAATACGGAAAGCAAACACCGTGGCAGCGATTTTTGGCGCCGTACCAACCAGAGCAGTTACAGCAGTTGGTGCGCCCTGATACACATCGGGTACCCACATATGGAAAGGCACAGCACCCAGCTTAAATACGATACCGGCTACAATAAATACTACACCTAGTTTCAGCAACCATGGATTAGTGCCTTCCTGACTGGCAGCCAGTACTTGCTGCAACTGCAGAGTACCTGTTGCACCATATACCAGAGAAATGCCATACAACAGCAAACCGGAAGCCAGAGCACCGAGCACAAAATATTTCAGCGCTGCTTCAGCTGCACGGCCACTATCGCGCTGCAGAGCAATCAACGCATACAATGCCAGTGACAGTAATTCCAACCCAACATATAAGGTTAAGAAATGGCATGCAGAAACCATGATGTTCATGCCCAACAGAGCAAACAAGGTCAAAGTGTAAAATTCACCCTGATAAATATTTCTGGCACGAAGATAAGCCTGACTGTAGATAAAAACGGCTATCACCAATCCATACATACATAATTTGGCCAGTTGTGCCATGCCATCAAGCACAAACATGTCGTGGAAGGCATATTGAGGTTGCTGTTTCCACACCAGACACTGCACAGCAGCGGTCAAAATCAGGCCGATAACAGATAAGGTACAGGTTATCCAGCGTTGCCGGTCATTCAGCCATAAATCCACCAGCAGTACGGCAAACAGTACGCCAGTTAGCACCAGTTCCGGTACAGCGGGAAATATTGTTAAATCTGTCCAGTTCATTCACATTTCCTTACAGTTTGCTTTGTGCCGCTTGGACAATTAAATCATTAGCTGCCTGATGCACAACGGCGATAAAAGGTTCGGGATACAAACCAAAACCAAGTACCGCTACGGCCAAAATCACCAGAATAAGCAGTTCGCGTTTATTCACATCTTTTAATTGCGCCACTTCGGGGTTTTTAATAGCACCAAAAATCACCCGTTTAAACATCCACAGAGTATAGGCAGCACCATAAATCAGAGTCAGTGCCGCTAGTGCGCCAATCCAGAAATTGGTTTTTACCGCACCGACAATCACCATGAATTCACCCACAAAACCGGATGTACCGGGTAGACCAGCATTGGCCATGGCAAACAGCAGCATGAATGAGGCAAATATCGGCATACTGTTAACCACGCCACCGTAAGCTGAGATATCACGGGTATGCATGCGGTCATACATCACGCCAATGCTCATAAACATGGCTGCTGAAACAAAGCCATGCGACAGCATCTGCATGATGGCACCTTTAAACGCCCAGTCATTCAGGTAACCGCCAGTAAACAGGAAAAAGCCTAAGGTCACAAACCCCATGTGGCTAATGGAAGAATATGCCACCAGTTTTTTCATATCGGTTTGCACCAGAGCCACCATGCCGATATAAATCACGGCAACCAAACTCAGCACAATAATCGCTGGAGCAAAATAGCGTGCTGCATCCGGCAGAATCGGCAGCATAAAACGCAGAAAACCATATCCACCAATTTTCAGGGTAATAGCCGCCAGCACCATGGAACCACCAGTTGGTGCTTCCACGTGGGCATCAGGCAACCATGTATGTACCGGCCACATAGGTACTTTCACTGCAAAAGACAGGAAGAAACCGATAAACAGCAGCACCTGTGCAGTCATGGCCAAATGTTTAATGTTGTGCCATGTTTCGATAGCAAAGCCGCCGGTCTGATTAGACAGGTAAACAAAACCCACCAGCATCAGCAATGAACCCATCAGGGTATAGAGGAAGAATTTGATGGAGGCGTAGACACGTCGAGGACCTCCCCAGATACCGATAATCAGATACATCGGTATCAGCATACCTTCGAAGAACACATAAAACAGAATGGCATCCATGGCTGCAAAAGCACCATTGATCAAACCAGACATAATTAAAAACGCGGCCATATACTGTGCCGGTCGTTTCTGAATCACCTGCCAGCCAGAGAGCACCACCAGTAAGGTAGTGAAGCTATTCAGAATCACAAACAGCACAGACAGACCATCCACGCCCAAGGCATAGTTGATGTTGAGGCTGTCTATCCAGACATGAAATTCTGTAAATTGAAAGCCACCATTCAAGCGATCAAATTTGCAAAACAGCGGTATGGTGATGAGAAAGGATAGCAGCGCACCTATTAAGGCCAGCACTCTGGCTATCCCAGCGTGCTTGTCTGAGCCGGTGGCCAGCACAACGATACCGGCCAACACGGGCAGCCAAATCGCCAAACTGAGTAAGTAATCGTACATATTTATAGCCTAAAAATACTAAGTTGAATGCCTTGAATTAACCGCCGAACATGGTTTTCAGCAACGGCCAGAATGTCCATGCCACCAGCACAAACACGCCCAGCACCATAGCAGTTGCATAAGTATAGAGGTAGCCGGTTTGAATCCGTCGCACCAGTGCAGCCACTGTGGCCACAACGCGCGCAGCACCGTTAACAATTAATTTATCAATGATGAGCACATCACCTACTTTCCAGAACAGCGTTCCCAGCAGTCGGCTGCCTTTGGCAAAAACGTTGTAGTAAAGTGCATCCAGATAGTATTTGTTGTCCAGCAAGGTATATATCGGACGGATGGAAGACACAATCCGCGCCGGAATCTGTGGTTTTTTCATGTAGAAAAACCATGCCAGAACTACGCCGGCAATGACCAGCCATAACACTGGTGTAGTCAGACTGTGCAGAGCCATGGCAAAAATACCGTGATATTCTTCTGCCACGGTGGCCAATGCAGGGTGGGCGGCGCTGTTGATGAAAATTACATTATGATAAAAATCGCTGAAGAGCATGGGTTTGATTGCCCACATACCGACAAACACTGATGGAATAGCCAGTAAAATCAGCGGAATAGTCACTACCAGCGGGCTTTCATGTGGATTATCCTGCGGACGCAGACCATGGTGTTCCTCGCCATGATGATGTTCGCCCTGCCCGCTCTGGCGCCATTTTTCTTCACCGTGGAACACCAGAAAATACAGGCGGAAAGAATAGAAAGCAGTTACAAATACACTGGCTACCAGTGCCACATAAGCGAAGCTGCTGAAAGGCAGTGTTGAAGCTTTAACAGCATCGATGATGGAATCTTTGGAATAGAAACCGGAGAAGAATGGTGTACCAATCAGAGACAAAGAACCAATCAACATGCAAATCCACGTTACTGGCATGTATTTACGCAGTCCACCCATGTGGCGCATATCTTGATCATGATGCATACCCATAATCACACTACCGGCTGCCAGAAATAACAGTGCTTTAAAGAAAGCATGGGTCATCACATGGAAGACAGCAATATTGTAGGCAGAGGCACCCAGTGCTACGGTCATATAGCCTAACTGCGACAGGGTGGAATAAGCAATCACACGCTTGATGTCGTGCTGAATCATGCCTAAAAAGCCCATAAACAGTGCGGTTATGGTACCGGAAACCATGATGACACCAAGTGCTGTATCAGACAATTCATACAATGGTGACATGCGCGACACCATGAAAATACCAGCAGTCACCATAGTAGCGGCATGAATCAAAGCAGATATCGGTGTCGGGCCTTCCATTGAATCCGGCAACCATACATGTAATGGAAACTGGGCTGATTTACCCATGGCACCAACAAAAAGCAGAATACAGGTCACGGTAATCAGTGACCATGGATGGCCGGGAATCAATTCAATGGTGGCGTTTTTGACTTGATCGATGTGCTGGAATACGTCGGCATAGCGCAAACTGCCGCCAAAATAAGCCAGAATCAGGCCAATACCCAGCACAAAACCAAAGTCACCAACACGGTTGACCAGAAAGGCTTTCAAATTGGCAAAGATGGCGCTATCGCGTTTGTAGTAAAAACCAATCAGCAGATAAGACACCAGACCTACGGCTTCCCAGCCAAAAAACAACTGGATGAAATTATTACTCATCACCAGCATCAGCATGGAGAAAGTAAACAGGGAAATATAGCTGAAGAAACGCTGGTAACCATCGTCGTCACTCATGTAGCCGATGGTATAAATATGCACCATCAGGGAGACACTGGTTACGATGACCAGCATGGTAGCGGTAAGCGTATCAATCAGAAAACCCACCGAGAAATCCAGCCCGCCCATGGTCAGCCATGTATAGACGTTTTCATCAAATGGCTGACGGCCGCCTGTCATAAACCCGTATAGTACCCACGCCGATAATACGGCGGATAAGGCAACGCCGGCTATGGTGACACTGTGCGCCCCTTTTCGGCCTATCAGCTTACCGCACAATCCAGCCAGCAGGGAACCGATGAGCGGAGCCAAAGCAATAATCAGATAAACACTCATAATTTTCTCTCGTTCCTCTCAACCATCAGCCTTTCAGGCTGTCCAGATCCTGTACGTTAATGCTCTGTCGGTTGCGGAAAATCAGCACCATAATCGCCAGCCCGATAGCGGATTCAGCCGCAGCAACAGTCAGAATAAAAAACACGAAAATCTGTCCGGCGCTATCACCGAGATAACGGGAAAAGGCGACAAAGTTAAAATTCACCGCTAGCAGCATCAGTTCGATGGACATCAGAAGAACCAACACATTTTTGCGGTTCATGAAAATGCCCATGGCCGAGATGGCAAATAAGATGGCGCTGAGTACCAAATAATGAGTTAAGGTAATCATGCTTTCTGCTCCCCTTCTGATGCTTCTTCTTTGTTATCGTCAGCTGATGCAGCAACTTCAGGCTGCATTTTCACCATACGGAAGCGGTCTTTGGCCTGTACCTTAACCTGCTCGGCCGGATTGGTACGACGTGGGTTGTGGGTTTGCCGGTGCACCAGAGCAATAGCAGCCACCATACCCAATACCAGCAATATGGCTGCTAGTTCAAACGGCAGCAGATAAGTGGTGTAAATCTGCATACCCAGATCGCGTACATTACTGTAGTCAGCAGGCAGTGGATTGTCGCTACCGAGATGTGCCAGATCAAGTTGTGGATTCACCAAAATCACAATGAGTAAGGCGGCGGTCAGTATTCCAACTAGCGCAGCAATCGGTGCATGGCGCCAGAAGCCAGCGCGCATCTGTTCGATATCGATGTTGAGCATCATGATGACAAACAGGAACAGCACCATCACTGCACCAACATACACCACCACCAGCACGATGCCGAGGAACTCAGCCTGCATCAGAATCCACATCATGGCACTGGCACAGAAGGTCAGCACCAGAAACAGCACTGCATGTACTGGATTTTTAGCAATTACAGTATTAATAGCACCCAGCAGTATAACCGCTGCAAATACATAAAACAGAATTAAGGGTAAATTCATGATCACCTCTTAACGATAGGGTGCATCAGCAGCTTTGCATTTGGCGATGTCTTCTTCATAGCGATCGCCAATGGCCAGCAACATGGGTTTAGTGAAATATAAGTCACCGCGTTTTTCGCCGTGATATTCGAAAATACGGGTTTCGACAATGGCGTCTACCGGACAGGCTTCTTCACAGAAACCGCAGAAGATACATTTGGTCAGATCGATATCGTAGCGGGTGGTACGGCGTGTACCATCCTCACGTTTTTCTGACTCGATATTAATTGCCATAGCCGGACACACAGCTTCGCAGAGTTTGCAGGCAATGCAACGTTCTTCGCCGTTGGGATAGCGTCGCTGTGCATGCAGCCCACGAAAGCGAACTGATTGCGGAGTTTTTTCTTCCGGAAAATAAATGGTTTCTTTACGTGCAAAAAAGTTTTTTAACGTCACTTTCATGCCCGCAAGCAACTCGGTCATCAGAAAAGTTTTAATTATATTTGCCATATCAGTGCCTCTCCCTGTTTAACGCCATAAAGACAGGGGTGAAATCATCCACAATCCTAAAACAATCACGGCGACAATGGTGACCGGAATCAATACTTTCCAGCCCAGACGCATAATCTGGTCATAGCGGTAACGAGGAAACGTTGCCCGTATCCACAGATAGAAATACAGCACCAGTGCCATTTTCAGGAACATCCACAATACACTCGGAGTACCAATGAAGCCCCAACTTTGCGGAAAGGGTGATAACCAGCCGCCAAAGAACAACAAAGCTGTTAACGCGGCCACCAGAATCATGAAAATATATTCCGCCAGAAAGAACAAGGCGAAAGCGAAACCGGAATATTCAACATGGAAACCGGCAACAATTTCAGATTCACCTTCGGCCACATCAAACGGGGCGCGGTTGGTTTCGGCCACGGCCGAAATCAGATACACCACAAATAACGGAAATAGTGGCAGCCAGTTCCACGAGAAAATGGAACCACCAGCTATACCTTTGGCTTGCGCCATGACGATATCGTGAAAATCCATACTGCCAGACACCATAATCACCCCAATCAGGGCAAATCCCATGGCTATTTCATAGGAAATGGTCTGAGCAGAAGCACGCATGGCGCCAAGAAAGGCGTATTTGGAGTTGGATGCCCAGCCCGCAATGATGACACCATATACCGACAATGACGTAATCATCAGAATATAGAGCAGGCCGGCATTGATTCGGGTCAGAAACCAAGTTTCGCTAAACGGAATCACTGCCCAAGCGGCAAAAGCCGGCATCAGCGACATCATCGGGCCAATATAAAACAAAGCTTTATTGGCCTGTGACGGGCGGGTCACTTCTTTAAATAAGAGTTTTAATACATCGGCAAAAGGCTGGATTAAACCATAAGGTCCGGTCACATTCGGACCGACGCGCAACTGCATGTAACCGATGACTTTACGTTCAAAATAAGTCAGGTAAGCAACGGTGATAATCAGCGGCAGCATGATGATGACAATCTTGACGATTACAGACACCAGTAAACCGAAGTCGTTGCCTAATAATTGTTGAAACCACGCTTGCATGATTATCCTTTACTCAATTCCACAGTGGTCAATAAAGCACCCAGCTGCCAGTTACTCTGATGCAGTGGCAGCAGCAGTACGTTTTCAGGCAGGGTATCGTCCGCGGCTACGCTGACCGCTACCGCATCATTGTTCTGTTTCGCCCATGCTGTATCGCCATTTGTCAGCCCCAGTGCACTAAGCGTATGGCTGTGTGCTCGCGCAGCAGGAACGGCAGCATGTACTGTTTTCTGCAAAGGAGCTGAACGGCGCACAATGCCATCGGTGGCATACAGGCTGACACCACCTACTCGTACCAGACTGATAGCAGGATTGCTAGTGGCAACCGGCTGAATTTGGTTATTCAGCAAAGCAGGTAACTGGTTTTTGTCCACGGCATCAGCCAGAATCTGCTGCGTGTTTTCATACTCAAAACCCAGCAGTTCAAGGACGTTGCCAAGTACCCGCAATACTTTCCACAATGGTCTGGCTTCTCCATACGCCTGTACCACACCATGGAACGATTGCAGCCGACCCTCCATATTGATAAAGCTGCCAGAAGTTTCAGTAAATGGGGTGATAGGCAGCATCACATCGGCTACTTCGCGCAATACGGCACTATCATATGCAGTGAATGCCATGACTGTCTGTGCCTGTTTCAGCGCGGCAATAGCGGCAGCACCATTGGCCACATCCATATCGGGTTCTACATTCAGCAGCATCACGGCCTGTTTCGGCTGAGTAATTTGCGCAGCAATACTGTGTTCGGCCGTTTTAGCCGCCACGCCTACTATTTCAGCACCAATACTGTTCGCTGCTTGCGGCAAAACACCAAGAATACTGCCGGTTGCTTCTGCCAGATCCTGTGCTGCAGCATAAACGGCAGCGGCATCAGAATGATTAAGGACATCAGCGCCCAGAATAATGCTGGTTTTCTCCGCTTTTAATAACGCCTGCCCTACTTCACTGTTTAGTGCATTGCTTAGCCAGTCTATCCACTGATAAGGATGCAGGCTAACTTGAGCCAGTAAAGGCATGAATAGTTCTTCTTGGGCTGCAGCCAGTACTGCCACCTGTGTGCCGTTTTTGGTGGCTTGCCGTATGCGAGCGGTGAGCAATGGCTGCTCCTGACGCAGGCGGGCACCAACAATCAGAATTACCTCATTAGCCACGAGCTGCTCAATGTTCTGTCCCAGCCACTGCGCCCCTTTTGCAGCTGCGCCCAGTCGCCCATCTAGCGCTCGTAGACGACTATCAACAGCAGTGATGCCCAGTCCTTGAGCCAGTTTGCCGGCCAAATGCATTTCTTCCACAGTATTGGCAGGATTGACCCACATGCCAATTGCTTCGCTGCCAAAATCGTGGCTGACACCATGTAAGCCCTTGGCCACATAATCGAGTGCAGTTTGCCAGTCGACGGTATGCCACTGGTTATCCTGTTTGATTTGCGGTTGGGTTAAGCGTTCCTGATACAGTCCTGCATAAGCAAAGCGGTCGCGGTCAC
Organism: Snodgrassella sp. CS2; assembly: GCF_050310315.1. Classification (NCBI taxonomy): domain Bacteria; kingdom Pseudomonadati; phylum Pseudomonadota; class Betaproteobacteria; order Neisseriales; family Neisseriaceae; genus Snodgrassella; species Snodgrassella sp. CS2. The sequence continues at coordinate 59,051 of NZ_JBNPBA010000008.1, forward strand.
TGAGCCAGCATTCGTTAATGGCTTCGTTTTCCAGTGGCAACACACGGCGCACTGTATGGTCTTTGGTCTGCACAATCAGATTACTGCCCAGCGCATCATGGGCAGAAATGGATTTCCGTCGGCTCAGCTCCCATGAACGGCTGTCAAAACGGAATGGTTTGCTGGTTAAAGCACCAACTGGACATAAGTCAATGACGTTGCCAGACAGTTCGGTTTCCAGTGTTTTGCCATTAAAGGGAGCAATTTCAGAATGTTCACCACGATTTTTCATCGCCAGCTCCTGTTTACCGGCGATTTCTTCAGTAAAACGGATGCAGCGGGTACAATGAATGCAGCGGCTCATTTCGGCAGCCGACACCAACGGCCCCATCTCTTTACCGGCAACAGCATGTTTGGCTTCGCTGTAACGACTGGCGCCTTTGCCATAGCCCATGGATAAATCCTGCAGCAAGCACTCACCACCCTGATCACAAATCGGGCAATCCAGCGGGTGATTAATCAGCAGAAACTCCATTACCCCTTTTTGGGCATCTTTCGTCAATTTAGAATCGGTTTTCACCACCATACCATCGGTTACCGGTGTGGCACAGGCAGGCAACGGTTTGCGTGACTTTTCCACCTCAACCAGACACATTCGGCAGTTGGCGGCGATGGACAATTTTTTGTGATAGCAAAAGTGCGGAATGAACGTACCGGCCTGACGGGCGGCTTCTATCACCGTACTACCCTGCTCGACAGAAAGTTGTTTACCGTCAATTTGAATTTGTAACATAGGTTCGCAATCCTAACTAAGCAGATAGTGCCTTAGCACCAGCGATGTTCTTTCATGGGTTTGCCGTGTTCGATGTAGTGCTCAAACTCGGGGCGGAAATGCTTCATAAAGCCCTGAATCGGCATCACCGCCGCATCCGCCAACGCGCAGATTGTACGCCCCGAAATATTATTACCGAGTGACTCCAGCAAATCTAAATCCTCCGGCCGTCCTTTACCCGAGGTAATACGGTGGATAATGCGATACAGCCATCCTGTACCTTCACGACATGGGGTACATTGGCCGCATGATTCTTCAAAATAGAAGTAACTTAGCCGCTCCAATGCTTTAACCATACAGACATCTTCATCCATGACAATCACTGCACCGGATCCAAGCATAGAACCAGCTTTGGCAATGGCGTCATAATCCATTGTAATTTCCATCATGACATCGGCCGGCAGTACCGGTGCGGAGGAGCCACCTGGAATCACTGCTTTCAGCTTTTTGCCATTGCGCATGCCACCGCACATATCGAGTAAATCTCTAAACGGTGTGCCCAGCGGTATTTCGTAGTTACCGGGGCGTTCTACATGGCCGGAAACTGAAAATAGCTTGGTACCGCCATTATTTGGAATACCCTTATCCGCAAATTTCTGGCCACCATCGCGAATAATAAACGGCACCGAAGAGAACGTTTCTGTGTTATTGACAGTAGTGGGCTTGCCATATAAGCCATAGGAAGCCGGAAATGGTGGTTTAAAGCGCGGCTGACCTTTTTTGCCTTCCAGTGACTCCAGCAGAGCGGTTTCTTCGCCGCAAATATAAGCACCATAGCCATGATGGGCATGTAACTCAAAGCTGAAATCACTGCCCAGAATATTTTGCCCGAGGAAACCAGCATCCCGTGCCTGCTGTAAAGCAGTTTCAAAGCGCAGATAGCTTTCGAAGATTTCGCCGTGAATATAGTTATAGCCGGTAGCCGCACCCATTGCATAACCACCAATAATCATGCCTTCAATCAGGGCATGAGGATTGTAATCAATGATATCCCGGTCTTTAAATGTACCGGGCTCACCTTCATCGGTATTGCAGACGATGTATTTGGTACCTGGAAACGAACGCGGCATGAAACTCCATTTCAGTCCAGTCGGAAAGCCAGCGCCGCCACGTCCACGCAGGCCAGATGTTTTCAGCTCGGCTATCACATCGTCCTGCGGTATTTTGTCATGAATGATTTTTTTTAGTGCTTGATAGCCGCCGCGGGCTAAATAGGCTTCCAGCGTCCAGCATTCCGGATCAGTTGTATCAACCTGATTGAAAATTACGCCATTTTGGTACATTGCCATCAGTTCAACTCCGCCAGTTTCGCTTCGATGGCTTCTTCGCTCATAAAGCTACACATTTTATGATTGTTCACTAACAGCACCGGCGCATCACCACAGGCACCCATGCATTCGCCTTCTAAAAGCGTGTATTTGCCGTCAGCAGTGGTTTCGCCATAGCGAATACCAAGGCGCTTTTGCAGATATTCACCGGCATTGACACCACCACGCAACGCACAGGGAAGATTGGTACATACGGTGAGTTTATATTTACCTACCGGCTGGAGGTTATACATATTGTAAAAAGTAGCCACTTCTAATGCTTGTGCCGGTGGGATACCTATGTAGTCTGCTACTTCCTCGATGGTTTCTGGCTGTAACCAGCCCTTTTCTGTCTGTGCGATGCGCAGGGCTGACATAATGGCACTGCGACGCTGGTCGGCCGGATATTTGGCCAGTTCTGTATCAATCTGTTTTAAACTCTCAGCGGACAACATTATCTATCCACCTCCCCAAATACAATATCCTGAGTACCAATAATGGCGACCACGTCTGCAAGCATATGGCCGCGTGCCATTTCATCCATACCTTGTAAATGGGCAAAGCCCGGTGCACGGATTTTCATGCGATAAGGTTTGTTGGCACCATCTGAAATCAGATACACACCAAACTCCCCTTTCGGATGCTCAGTGGGCACATAAACTTCACCCTCCGGCACATGCATCCCTTCGGTAAACAGCTTGAAGTGGTGAATCAATTCTTCCATCCCGTCTTTCATAGCGGTACGATGTGGCGGCGCCACTGTATGATCATCCGTAATCACCGGCCCAGGATTGGTTCTGAGCCAGTCAACACACTGGCGGATAATGCGGTTAGCTTGCCGCATTTCATGAATGCGACACAGATAGCGGTCGTAGCAGTCACCATTGATGCCGACCGGAATATCGAAATCCATGGCAGCATAGGCATCATAAGGCTGTTTCTTACGAATATCCCACTCTATACCGGAGCCACGGAGCATCACGCCGGTAAAACCTTTCTGCATGGCTCGCTCTGGTGAAACCACACCAATACCAACTGTACGCTGTTTCCAGATGCGATTATCGGTAAGCAGATTTTCATATTCATCCACGCAGGCTGGGAACCGATTAGTAAAGTCTTCAATGAAGTCTAGCAAGGTGCCTTCACGGCTAGCGTTGAGTTTTTGCAATACCTTGGCATTACGGTATTTGCTGGACTCATACTTAGGCATGAAATCCGGCAGATCACGGTAAACGCCGCCTGGACGGAAATAAGCAGCATGCATACGTGCACCGGATACCGCCTCGTAAATATCCATCAGGTCTTCACGTTCGCGGAATGCATACAGAAACACAGTCATGGCCCCGATATCCAGTGCATGCGAACCGATACCCATGAGATGGTTGAGGATTCGAGTAATTTCGGCAAACATCACGCGAATATATTGAGCGCGAATGGGTACATCAATATTCAGCAGACGTTCAACAGACAGGCAGTAGGCCTGTTCATTACACATCATGGATACATAATCCAGACGATCCATGTACGGCAATGCCTGAAGATAGGTACGTGATTCAGCTAATTTTTCCGTACCACGGTGTAATAGCCCGATATGTGGATCGGCACGAACGATATTTTCACCATCCATTTCCAGAATCAGGCGCAACACGCCATGTGCAGCCGGATGCTGCGGCCCGAAATTAATGGTGTAATTGCGTAATTTAGACACCGTACTGCTCCTCTCTCACCACGCGCGGCGTGACTTCACGCGGTTCAATCGTTACCGGCTGATAAATCACGCGGCCTTCGGCCTCGTCATAGCGCATTTCCACATAGCCGGAAACCGGAAAATCTTTACGAAATGGGTGACCGACAAAGCCATAGTCAGTCAAAATACGGCGCAAGTCGGGATGGTTGTTAAACAGGATGCCGAACATATCAAACGCTTCGCGTTCATACCAGTTGGCACCGTTATAAATGTCCACAACAGAATCAACCGTAGGAAAATCTTCCTCCTCTGCCCATACACGCACGCGAACGCGCCAGTTATTGCTGATTGACAGTAAATGGCTTACAACGGCAAAACGTTTGCCTTCCCATGGTTCATTTTTGTAGCTCTGATAATCCACACCACATAAATCAATCAGAGTTTCGAATTTAAGTTCTTGGTGGTCTCGCAGGGTTTGCATCAGTTGATGATAATCTGCGGCGGCGCAATCCAGCGTCAGCTCACCGCGATCCAGACAGTAACGTACTTTATCGCCGAAAGTGGTTTCACACACGGCCTTCAGTATTGCTATATCTGCCATATTTTCCTCACTTTCAGACCCGCGCTATGGTAGCGGTACGCTTTATTTTCAGCTGCAATTGCAACAGACCATAAACCAGTGCTTCTGCTGTAGGCGGGCAGCCAGGTACATACACATCGACCGGCACAATACGGTCGCAGCCGCGCACTACCGAATAGGAATAATGGTAATAACCGCCACCATTGGCGCAGGAACCCATTGACAATACCCAGCGCGGCTCTGCCATCTGGTCATAAACTCGGCGCAAGGCAGGCGCCATTTTGTTACATAAGGTACCGGCCACAATCATAAGGTCAGACTGGCGCGGCGAGGGACGGAAAATAATGCCGAAGCGGTCTAGGTCATAACGGGCAGCACCGGCCTGCATCATCTCTACAGCACAACAGGCCAGCCCAAAAGTAGCCGGCCACAATGAACCGGTACGCACGTAGTTAAGTACGGTATCGGCAGTAGTTGTGACAAAACCTTTTTTTAAAACGCCTTCTATTCCCATTCCAGAGCGCCTTTTTTCCATTCATAAACAAAGCCGATAACCAGAATCAGCAAAAACACCATCATCGACCAGAAGCCATAGGCACCAAGCTCTTTAAACACCACGGCCCACGGCACCATAAAGGCCACTTCCAGATCAAAGAGGATGAATAAAATGGCCACCAGATAGTAGCGCACATCAAATTTCATACGTGCGTTTTCAAACGCTTCGAAACCGCACTCAAACGGTTCCTGCTTCATTTTATACGGGCGATTTGGTCCCAGTAACAGACCCAGAGAAATAAAAAGAACTCCGGCAGCAAAGCCAACCAGAACAAATATTAAGATGGGGAAATAATTCGCCAACATAATTGCGCCGACCTTATGCAAATATTGGTAAAATTGATGTATTGTAACTAATTTCGAACGTTATTAAAAGTACGTATTACATTAAACAGAAATAAAAAAATAATGTTTTCAATAATATAATGATAATTGTTATCATTAATATCTTCGAACAATTACTTGTTAATTTTCTATATTTTTTTCTGCTAAAGAAAACTGAATATCAATTATAAAATTTTTTATTAATCCCTGTTAGTTACAATTTTGCGCTATAAATATCACTTTTAGATAATTCTAATAACATAATTAAGAGGGTTGAGAGTACGCCCCACTGTTTAACTTGAATTAAATTCTTTTAATCGATATTTTTCATTTGTTAAGCTTAACGTTTTTAACTATACATAACATCTTTACTAGCCTAAAATATAATTTCTTGATAAATAAATAACTTACAAATATGCCATATACTCCACACCGTCTGCCAGATGATTGCAGCAATATGAATGAAATCCGTAGCGAAATTGATAACATTGATTATGCGATAATTCAGTTATTGTCCATCCGTTTCGGTTATGTCAAAGCAGCCAGTAAATTTAAAAAAAATACTGCCGATGTTCAAGCCAGTGAACGTTTTAAAAGCATGCTTGAAAAACGCCAGCACTGGGCAGAAGAGCAAGGTCTAAACGGAGAGGTAATCAAAACGCTGTACTCTGATTTGGTTAAATATTTTATTGCCGAAGAATTGAAAGAATTTGAACGCAAGTAATACGCTTACTTTACTCATCAAGAAGGCTAAAATATTGAGCTATTTATTCTGCTTCGGCACGCCGGAAATCACGTATCCGGAAACCCAATGCGAAAAGAGCACCGAAGTACAAGACAATTCCGGCCGCAATCAAGACACTTAGCTGACCTACTTTTATCAGTCCGCCACTATGCCAATTAAACGGCAAATAATGCTGCAAGAGCCACAGACCGCTTCCCATAATGATCAATGCCAGCACCAGCCGTACCAGAAAACGCATCCATCCTGCTGTGGGTGTATACAGTTTCTGCCGCCGTAAAAGAATATACAACAGCCCAGCATTGATACAGGCACCTAAGCTGATGGCCAGAGCCAGACCAACATGATGCAGTTTCCACACAAACAATAGATTCATTAACTGCGTCATACATAAGGTGAAAATCGCGATTTTGACTGGCGTTTTAATGTTTTGACGCGCATAAAAACCTGGTGCCAATACCTTTATCAAAATCAGGCCAATTAGACCAACAGAATAGGCCACCAATGCGCCTTGTGTCATCAGTGCATCATATTCATTGAACTCTCGGTACATAAACAGCGTCGCTACCAGTGGAAAGGACAAAACCGCCATACCCACAGCTGCCGGCAAAGTGAGTAGCATACATAGACGCAACCCCCAGTCGAGTAAAGCGGAAAAACTGGCAATGTCATTAGTAGCAGAGTGTTTAGACAGCGTGGGCAGTAGAATTGTTCCCAGTGCTACGCCTAGTACACCCGTTGGCAACTCCATTAGGCGATCGGCGTAATACATCCACGATACTGAACCTGATTGCAGATAGGAAGCAAAGATGGTGTTAATCACTAAAGATATCTGCGCCACTGATACACCAAGAATGGCCGGTGCCATTTGCTTTAAAACACGGTTTACGGCCTTGTCCCTAAGTTTTAGCTTAGGCATGGCCAGAAAACCCAGCCTAAATAAATATGGCAATTGATACAGCAGCTGCAACAATCCTCCTACAAATACTGCCCATGCCAGAGCCAGTACCGGCGGATGAAAATATGGTGCCAGCCATAAAGCAAATACAATAAAGGAGATATTCAAAAATGTGGGGGTAAAAGCCGGCACACTGAACTGATGATAGGTATTGAGTACGCTGCCAACCAGTGAGGACAACGAAATCAAAAATATATACGGGAATGTGATCCGCAATAGCTGGACAGAAAGTGCAAATTTATCGGCATCTTGTTGAAAACCAGGCGCAGAAATATAAATTACCACCGGCGCAGCCAGAATCCCGATGGCAGTCACGATTATTAGTACAAACGACAGCAATCCGGCCACATGCTGCACAAAAGCCCGCGTTGCTTCTGGTGAACGCGTCTCGCGGTACTCAGCCAGTATCGGCACAAAGGCCTGTGAAAATGCGCCTTCGGCAAAAATACGGCGCAACAGATTGGGGAGTTTAAACGCCACAAAAAATGCATCTGTTGCCATGCCCGCACCAAAGCTGCGGGCTATTATGGTGTCACGGATGAAACCTAGCACACGTGACAACATGGTCATGCTGCTGACTTTGGCCAGAGTACGCAGTAAATTCATCGATTGCACCAACTAAAAACAAAGGCGAAAGTGTACACCGGAATGGCTACCGATTCTATACGGCCAGAATTGAGCTCAAACGGATAGCACTAATCTGCCAAAACGTGCTATTCAGCATCAAATACAATTCAAACAAAAATTAACAGTTTACAAATAGTCACGAATATGGTTATAAGAGTGAACGACTTCTGGTAACAGAGATTTTGATTCATTTAAAGTGACTTAAGGAGCACCCGGTGAAAGTAGGTTTTGTTGGCTGGCGCGGCATGGTGGGTTCGGTATTGATGCAGCGCATGCAGGAAGAAAATGATTTTCAGAACATTGCTGATGCGTATTTTTTCACGACGTCGGCTGCAGGTGCGGCAGCGCCGGATTTTGGTCAGACAGCTAAAACTTTGCTGGACGCGCATAATCTGGAAGCTCTGGCACAAATGGATATTATTGTTACCTGCCAAGGTGGTGATTATACAAAAGCTGTGCATCAGCCATTGCGTGAACAAGGCTGGCAGGGTTTCTGGATTGATGCTGCCTCTACCCTGCGTATGAGTGATAAAGCCGTTATCGTACTTGACCCAGTCAACCGTGCTGTAATTGATACTGCATTATCTAGTGGAATCAAAGATTTTGTAGGTGGTAATTGTACAGTATCACTGATGTTGATGGCTCTTGGCGGTCTGTTTGAGCAAGATTTAGTAGAATGGGCTACCAGCATGACCTATCAGGCAGCTTCCGGAGCTGGTGCTCAAAATATGCGCGAGCTGATCAGTGCCATGGGTGCAATTGAATCACAGGTTAGTACTGAGCTGGCCGATCCGGCCAGTGCTATTCTGTCCATCGACCGCAAAGTAGCCGATTTTCTGCGCAGCGATGCTTATCCGCAGACACAATTTGGCGTACCGTTGGCCGGAAGCCTGATTCCTTGGATTGATGCCGATCTGGGTAATGGCCAGTCAAAGGAAGAGTGGAAAGGTGCCGTGGAAACCAATAAGATTTTAGGTCGTAGTACCCAACCACTGGTGATTGATGGATTGTGCGTACGTGTGGGTGCCATGCGCTGCCACAGTCAGGCACTAACTATAAAACTGAAACAGGATTTACCGGTCTCTGAAATTGAACATATTTTGGCGTCAGCTAATGACTGGGTAAAAGTCGTGCCGAATGAAAAAAATGCCTCCATGCACGAGCTGACACCTGCGGCTGTTACCGGCACATTAACTGTACCTGTCGGACGTATTCGCAAAATGGGTATGGGCGGTGATTACATTAGTGCATTTACCGTTGGCGACCAGCTTTTATGGGGTGCCGCAGAACCCATCCGGCGCATGTTGCAAATTGTTCTACACAGCAGATAAATATTCAGTAGCAAGTTGGATAATATTTACTTGTGCTGTATTCATAACAGGTTGATTTATATATAATTACCCTGTTTTTCTGAATGCATTCATAATCGCAATCTGTTCAGATCAATGCGAGAGCATCAATATAAATTCAGCCAGTCCGTATTAAAAGACTGGCTGAAATTCAACGTAGTTTTAGTTCACTCAAAACGATTATGGTGTAAGCTCATCATGTTCGCTACTATTTAGTATGGTTTGATCCGTTTGGTGTAGCCACTGGCTGGTTAAAGTACCGGCGGTCATGGCGCCACTAACATTCAATGCCGTGCGGCCCATATCAATTAAAGGTTCCACCGAAATTAGTAACGCAACTAGTGTAATCGGCAAGCCCATTGCCGGTAATACAATCAAAGCAGCAAAAGTCGCACCACCACCCACACCTGCTACCCCAACTGAGCTGATGGTTACTATTCCAACCAGAGAAGCTATCCACCAAGGGTCAAGCGGATTAATTCCTACTGTTGGTGCAACCATAGTAGCCAGCATGGCTGGATACAGGCCAGCACAGCCATTCTGCCCGATGGTTGCACCAAAAGAGGCAGCAAAACCAGCAATCGACTTTGGCACACCTAGGCGTTGTGTCTGTGCCTCGACATTTAGCGGAATAGAAGCAGCACTGGAGCGGCTGGTAAAGGCAAATGTCAGCACCGGCCAAACCTTCTGTATATATTTTCTTGGATTGATACCAGAAACCCCTAGCAACAAACCATGTACCATAAACATTAATGTCAATCCCAAATAAGACACCAGTACAAAAGCCCCAAGCTTGATGATATCTTGTAAATTGGAAGCGGCCACTACTTTTGTCATTAACGCCAGCACGCCATAGGGAGTTAATAACATGACGATCCGAACCAGCTTCATAATCCAACTTTGAAACGTATCTATAGCCAGCAATACCCTTTCACCTTTAGCGGCATCATCTTTCAAAAGTTTTAATGCCGCTATACCTAAAAATGCAGCAAAAATCACAACACTGATAATAGATGTTGGATTTGCTCCGGTTAAATCAGCAAAGGGATTTTTCGGAATAAATGAAAGAAGCAGTTGTGGTACGGTTAAATCGGCTACCTTTCCAACATAATTTGTTTGAATTGCAATATAACGTGCAGTTTCAGCCTCACCCTGAATCAAGCCGTTCGCAGTCAATCCAAACAAGCTGGTAAGAAGAGTTCCTATCAGGGCCGCAATAGCCGTAGTCAGCAACAATACACCTATTGTCATCAGGCTGATTTTGCCCAGCTGTGTGGCATTATGTAAACGCGCTACCGCACTCAGAATAGAAGCAAATACTAGCGGCATCACTACCATCTGTAAAAGCTGAACATAACCATTACCAATTACATTAATCCACTGCAATGATGCATCAACAGCTGGACTGGCTGTGCCGTATACAAGCTGTAGCCCCAGCCCGAATAAAACACCCAGAATCATACCCAGCAATACTTTTCTGGAAAGACTCCATCTGGCAGATTGCGTTCGACCAAGCACGCATAATAACAATGCGAACACTATCGTGTTCGCAAGCACAGATAAATTCATTTTATCCTCCTGAACCGGCAAACCTTCAGCCAGCGTTTAATACATAGTGCTTATCAAGGATACGTAAATCTTCTAAGCTTGTGAAATAGCCCTTATGCATTCATTTATTCCTTTTTATTATATGTTAAAAGCATAATAACCGCTGTATTAGTCCTGTTTAGCTGCCTGAATACAAGATTTTTTTGTTATCATGCACACGTTTTGCTGAAGTCACTCCTGTTTTCTGTTTCAGCTTTTAATAATGTCTATATCCTGTTTGATTGGTGATATCTATGTCTGTTTATACCAGTGTCAGCGATGATGAAATGCGCACTTTTCTGCGCGATTATCACTTGGGTCGATTTATTGGTTTACAAGGTATCGCTCAAGGGGTAACCAACAGTAATTACTTCGTTACCACCACACAGGGACGTTATGTATTAACAGTATTTGAAGCCATGACCCAAGCTGAACTGCCTTTTTTTCTGGATCTTACCCAGCATCTCAGTGCTCATGATGTTGCTTGTCCTGCTCCCATTGCCCGAATAGACGGCCGGTTGGATAGTACGCTTGCAAGCAAGCCAGCCTGTTTGGTTACTTGCTTGTCTGGCAAAGACACCAGCAGCCCTTCCGAACAGCAATGCTTCCATACAGGAGCCATGCTGGCGAAAATGCATTTGGCCGGAACTGAATTTCTACAAACAATGCCTAATCCACGCTACATAAGCTGGTGGCACGAAGCCAGCAATCGGCTGTTACCGTTTCTAAATGCAGAAGATAAGCATCTATTGCTAGAAGAAATTGCTTTTTTTGATAGTCATAATCGTGCGGATTTACCAGAAGGCATTATCCATGCCGATCTGTTCCGTGATAATGTTTTGTTGGACGGGGAGCAGGTAGCCGGATTTATTGATTTCTATTATGCATGTAATGGCAATTTCATGTACGACCTTGCTATTGCAGTAAACGATTGGGCTCGACGAGCAGACAATCATCTTGATCAGAATCTGCAACAAGCTTTTTTCCGTGGATATGAAAGCATACGAACACTAACCACTGATGAAAAAGATTATTTCCCGATTGCACAACGGGCAGCATGTATCCGTTTCTGGGTTTCACGCCTGCTTGATTATCATTTTCCGCAAGTTGGCGAAATCACCTTCATCAAGGATCCAAATGTATTCCGTGATTTATTGCTAAGCTTGCGCCAGTAATATATTTTATATGCCATCAGCAATAGAAAATATATTAATTTCAAACTTTTCAATAAAAGCAAAGAATATACGGAAGAATTTTTTATCTTAAGAAAAGTTCATTTATTAAATAATTTATCAATCTAATAATTTATCAGCTTATTTAAAAAATAATTAACCATTCAATTTTTTGATGCTTTTTATTCAAGGTTTATTCAAATGTTTTCTCATAGTTTTTTGTCTTAAAATAATTAATAGTGAATTAAGCCAACCAGATAGCTTCAGCATTAACCAACCATTTTTATCAAAAACTTTGAATTTTTTGAAATAATTATATTAACAAAACTACATCTATTCGTATCGAATCTGTGCGATGGCATCAGATAAAAACAAAATCAGGAATTTTCACATAAGAAAATATTATTGTTGCGCCCTAGCGATAATTAATACTACTGAAAGAATCTGTTCTGAATCATGATCAACCAAATTTTTGAAAAAAGAATTAACTTTTATACACCATCGTCAATAATATAATTTATTATCAATAAATCTGCTAAATTAGCTTTTGAATCCCTAAGACAATAATTTTTAGATAAATAGTATATAAAATCTTGAATATTAATTATTTAATATTCATAAAGATAGTCATTTGCATAATTATTATTGCTGACTATAATGACTTTTATTAACCATAAGAATTTTATTAAAACAACATACAGAGGCATAATGAACACACATAAATCAAAGCGTTCCGTCGCCAAAATCATCACATCGATCATATTATGGCTAGCTACTCTTTATTTGCTTATAGGAGGAATCTGGTTAATTAGTCTGGGCGGTTCTGCTTATTATGCAATCCTAGCAATCGCACTTGGTTTGTTCACCGTTCTATATCAGCGTAATTGCAGCAATAGCCTGTGGTGGTTCGCGATAATCCTCATTGCCACACTTGATTGGGGATTATCGGAATCCGGTACAGACTTTTGGGCATTGGCACCACGTTTTGACATTCTGTTTATACTAGGTCTGTGGCTACTGTTACCATGGCCAACACGCCAATTAACTACAAAACGCAGTGGCCAAGCCGCCATTGCCATTGGATTGATAGTTATTCTGGGTATCATGCTTTACAGCATTAATCATGACCCACAAGAAATCAACGGTACCATTTCGCGTGCCCAGCCAGCACCTGCAGTAGACCCAAATGGCGTAGCAGCAGAAGACTGGCCCGCCTATGGCCGTACACAAGGCGGCACACGCTATTCACCTTTAACTCAAATCAATACCAATAACGTTAATCAGCTTAAAGTAGCCTGGACCTACCACACCGGTGATTTCAAAACTAATAACGACTCAGCCGAAACAACTAATGAGCTGACACCAATTAAAATCGGTAACAAACTATTCATTTGTACACCACATCAGTTTCTGGATGCCCTCGATGCCACAACAGGTAAAAGGCTTTGGCGTTTTGATCCAAAGTTACGCAGCAATAAAACCTTTCAACATCTAACTTGCCGTGGTGTCAGCTATTACGACGCGACCAAAGCTAAGCAAAATGAAACCACTCCTTCTACTTTATGTCTACGAAAAGTCCTTTTGCCGGTTAATGATGGACGTTTAATTGCAGTTAATGCCGACAATGGACAAAAATGTCAGGACTTTGGCAATAACGGCGAAATCAACCTTCAAGCTAAAATGCCTTACGCATATTTAGGTGGCTACAATCCTACTTCACCGCCGGTAGTGACACCCAGCACTATTATCATTGGTGGGTCTGTTACTGATAATCTCTCCACAAAAGAGCCCTCTGGTGTCATCCGTGGTTATGATGCCAACAATGGCCATCTGAAATGGATATTTGATACTGGTGCACAAAATCCGAATGCCATGCCGGGTGAAAATACTACTTTTGTGCATAATTCTCCCAATGCTTGGGCACCTCTAGCCTATGACCAGCAAAGGAATATTGTTTATGTACCTACTGGGGTAGGTACACCAGATATCTGGGGAGGCAATCGAGATAAACTCAAAGAACGGTATGCTAATTCCATCGTGGCACTAAATGCCTCCACCGGAAAACTTATTTGGCATTTTCAGACCACTCATCACGATTTATGGGATATGGATGTGCCAGCTCAACCATCATTAATGGATGTAACACTACCTTCAGGAAAACGAGTACCAGCCATTTATATTTTGACTAAAACTGGTAATATTTTTGTGCTTAATCGTGAAACTGGACAACCCATTGTTCCCATTACCGAAAAATCAGTACCACAAACCTTAAAACGTGGCAATCCGACTAAAGGCGAGCACTATGCAGCAACTCAGCCATTCTCAGCACTAAGCCTGACTCCACAGGGCAAACTCACAGATAAGGATATGTGGGGTGCAACTATGTTCGATCAGCTTGTCTGCCGAATTCAATTTAAACGTCTAAATTATGATGGCATTTATACTCCACCTTCTGAAAATGGCACGCTCGTATTTCCCGGAAATCTAGGTGTGTTTGAATGGGGTGGTATATCTGTGAATCAAGATCGTCAGATTGCACTAATGAATCCGATTGGACTACCTTTCATTTCTCGCCTGATACCAACCAATCCAAACAGAGCACAGCAAGAACAAGGTGCAGGCACAGAAAACGGTATGCAACCCATGTATGGGGTACCTTATGGAGTAGAAATCAATCCTTTCCTATCTCCGATTGGCTTACCCTGCAAACAACCAGCCTGGGGATTTGTTAGCGGCGTAGATTTACAAACTAATAAAGTAGTCTGGAAAAAACGTATCGGAACGATACGCGATAGCCTACCGAAACTGTTTGAACTGCCTCCGATGAAAATCGGTGTACCAGGGCTTGGCGGTTCAATATCTACTGCAGGTAATGTAATGTTTGTCAGTGCCACACAAGATGATTATCTACGTGCCTTCGACACTAGTAATGGTCAATTATTATGGCAGGCACGCTTACCAGCAGGTGGTCAAGCAACACCTATGACCTATGCTGTTAATGGTAAACAATACATTGTACAAATGGCTGGCGGTCATGGTTCCTTTGGTACAAAAATGGGTGATACATTAATTGCCTATACCCTGCCATAAGTTTTAAAGAACACGGATAATCTGATTACTGACTGTTCATACTCAAATCAGACAAATATAAACAAAAAAGACATGTTAAAACATGTCTTTTTTTAGTCCTTACAAAATTCAGACGACGATATTAACCAAACGTTTTGGCACCACAATTACTTTTTTCGGCGTTCTTCCTTCAACAAAACGCTGTACAGATGGCTCAGCCAATGCCGCGGCCTGTGCTGCATCATTACTGATATCAGCTGCAACGGTAATCTGTCCGCGCAGCTTACCATTTACCTGCACCATTAAGGTTATTTCGTCTTGTACCAGTGCAGCTTCATCCACACGCGGCCATGCTGCTTCCCACAGCGTTTTCTGCGTAGACACCTCATTCCACAATATTTCACATACATGAGGCACAATCGGCCACAGCAGGCGCAACACGGATTCCAACACCTCTTGAGCTACTGTACGTCCTAGCTCTGAACTGCAATCGGTACGATCATATTGATTAAGCAGTTCCATCACTGCAGCAATAGCAGTATTGAACTGCTGGCGACGGCCATAGTCATCGGTTACCTTGGCTATCGTGGTGTGTAATTTTAGACGCAATGCTTTCAGTTCAGCGGACAACCCATCCTGACTACCTGAAAATGCCTTTACACTGGTACCTTGCTGCAAGTACTCATACACCGTACGCCATAAACGCCGTAGGAAGCGGTGTGCACCATCTACACCAGCATCAGACCATTCCAGCGATTGTTCTGGTGGTGCAGCAAACATCATAAACAAACGCGCTGTATCTGCTCCATAACGGTCGATCAGCTCTTGGGGATCGACACCGTTATTTTTAGATTTAGACATTTTCTCAATGCCGCCAATACAAACAGGTTTGCCATCTGCTTTTAAAGTTGCCTCCAGTGGTCTACCCTTATCATCACGCTTCAAGTCCACATCTTGTGGTGCAATCCATTCTTTACTACCATTCGCACCCTCACGGTAATAGGTTTCACAAACTACCATACCCTGAGTAAGCAGACGTTCAAATGGTTCATCTACATTTAACAACCCTTCATCACGCATTAATTTAGTAAAGAAGCGCGCATATAACAAGTGCAAAATTGCATGTTCAATCCCACCAATATACTGGTCAGCATTCAACCAGTAATTAGCAGCCTCTTTATCCACCATAGCCGTATCACATTGCGGTGAAGCATAGCGTATCGCATACCAGCTGGATTCAACAAACGTATCCATTGTATCGGTCTCGCGGCGAGCAGGCTTTCCACAGCACGGACAATTGGTTTCATAAAATTCCGGCATTCTGGTCAAAGGTGATCCAGCACCATCAGGGACAACATTTTCTGGTAATACTACAGGCAGCTGATCTTCCGGCACCGTAACATCACCACAATCATCACAATGAATAACCGGAATCGGACAGCCCCAGTAACGCTGGCGAGAAATACCCCAGTCGCGCAGACGGTATTGCGTTTTCGGTGCACCAGCATTTTTCGCCTGCAAAATTTCACCTATACGTTCAAACGCTGCCTGAAAATCTAAACCGTCCAATTCACCACTGTTAATACATTGCGTCTGCTCCTTACGACCATACCATTCCTGCCAAGCTTGCGTATTGAATTCATCATCAGCCTGAGTAGAAGCAATTACCTGCTTAATCGGCAAGCGATACTTAGTGGCAAATTCAAAATCACGCTCATCATGAGCCGGAACTGCCATCACAGCACCATCACCGTAACCCCATAGCACATAATTAGCTACCCACACCGGCAGTACATCACCGTTCAGAGGATTAACAGCAAACCGACCTGTCGGCATACCTTTCTTTTCCATCGTAGCCATATCAGCTTCTGCAACTGAACCAGCCTTACACTCAGCAATAAACTGCTGTAAATCTGGATTATCAATAGCTGCAGCAGTGGCTAGAGGATGTTCTGCTGCTACCGCAATGTAAGTTGCACCCATCAGCGTATCTGGACGTGTAGTGTAGACCTGCACATAGTCAGCATACTCACCGCTCAAACCGGCCTTACTGTCATCAGCTAGCGCAAACCGAACCTGCATACCACGCGACTTTCCAATCCAATTGCGCTGCATGGTTTTAACCTGCTCAGGCCAATGCTCCAGTGTATCCAGCCCATTAAGCAGCTCTTCAGCATAATCCGTAATTTTAAAGTAGTACATCGGGATTTCGCGTTTTTCCACAATCGCACCAGAACGCCAACCACGCCCATCTACTACTTGTTCATTAGCCAATACAGTCTGATCTACCGGATCCCAGTTAACCGTACCATTTTTCTTATAAATAATGCCTTTTTGAAACAAACGCACAAACAGCCATTGTTCCCAGCGATAATACTCTGGCGTACATGTCGCAATTTCTCGACCCCAGTCAATCGCAAAGCCCAGACTTTGCAACTGTTTTTTCATATAAGCAATATTGTCATACGTCCATTGTGCGGGCGCCACTTGATGCTTCATTGCTGCATTTTCAGCCGGCAAGCCAAATGCATCCCACCCCAT
Source organism: Snodgrassella sp. CS2 (assembly GCF_050310315.1). NCBI lineage: Bacteria > Pseudomonadati > Pseudomonadota > Betaproteobacteria > Neisseriales > Neisseriaceae > Snodgrassella > Snodgrassella sp. CS2. The sequence continues at coordinate 76,360 of NZ_JBNPBA010000008.1, forward strand.
CGGCTGCATAACATTAAAACCATTAAGCAGACGATAACGGCTCAATACATCACCAATTGTGTAGTTACGCACATGTCCCATATGTAACTTACCAGAAGGATAAGGGAACATCGACAGACAATAATATTTGGGTTTTGGACTAAAATCTTCAGCGTTAAATAAGCGGTATTCCTGCCAGCGTGCCTGCGCTGCGGGTTCAATTTTCTCAGGACAGTATTGTTCTTGCATCATGAATCATCAATTTATTGTATAAAAATAGACCGCTATTATAACAGCTTACTCCAGACACCAACTTGCAATTAATTACTTTAATAAGATAGTAGATTCCTTCAACTCTTCGATATTGAAAACATACTATGTAATCAATCAATTTAAATAATATATTCATATTGCATATATTTATCTAAAAAAAACCACCGATACCAAGGGAGAGAATATCGGTGGACAATTTGCGGGAAAACACTACTTACTCAATACTGACTGTCAGGCAACAACAATATTGATAAATAAATTATATTAATCCGAGCATTAAACGCAGTTAATCTATGCTAAGTCAAACAAAAGAATTTGTTTTATTCCACAGAATCAGCCAATTCATGTGAAGAATTAAATTTTTTAAGCAATTTTAATGCCTTATCTGGATCATCATTGCGCAGAATTTTCTGCACCTCATTTTCTAGCATTAACAAATCACTTTGAATAATCTGATTTTTTACAGCTAGAATGTTATTCGCATTCATCGAAAAACGACGTAACCCCATCGCCATAAGCAGACGCGTATACTGGGCATCTCCAGCCATTTCTCCGCAAATCGACACTGGTTTATTTAACCGCACAGCAGTACGAATAACATGTAATAGCAGCTTAAGCACTGCAGGATGACCAGGCTGATATAAATAACTAACGCTTTCATCATTACGATCAGCAGCCAATGTATACTGAATCAAATCATTGGTACCCACAGACACAAAATCAATCAGTTTCAGAATAGAATTCACAGTTAAAGCAGCTGATGGTATTTCTATCATCGCGCCAACCAGAATTTTTTCATCAAACTTTTGAAAACGGTCATTTAACTGCTGTTTAGCAGTATTCAGATGAGTTAAGCATTGTTGAATTTCAGTGACTGACGAAATCATTGGCCACATCATGCGTACAGGACCGAGAACAGCAGCTCTCATAATAGCCCTCATCTGAGTACGAAACATCACAGGTTCTGCCAAACATAATCGAATTCCAGTCAGACCTAGGGCTGGATTCATCGTATGACTGGGTCCAAACCAACGCGGATTTTTATCAACACCCAAATCAATAGTGCGTATAGTTAATGGTTTACCTTTCAGCCTTTTTACCACATCAGCATATTCTGTATATAGCTCTTCTTCTGTCGGTAATGCATCCCGATTCAGGTAAAAAAATTCACTGCGGTACAGCCCGATACCATCTACACCCAGATTATTTAATGATTTAATATCATTAACACTTTCAATATTGCCTAAAAGCTCTATATTGATGCCATCTAGAGTTGTTGCCGCCGTATTTTTTAGTTTATTTAATTGCCGTTTTAGACTACGAAATTCGCGTAATCGCCGACGATATTCTTTTAAAATAACATCATCAGGCGCAATAATGACCACGCCCATTGAACCGTCAACTATTATCAATTCATCTTCATTAATTAACTCACGAGCATATCCAAGCGCAATTACTGATGGAATATCCAGACTACGCCCCAAAATAGCTGTGTGACTAGTTGGACCACCTGCATCTGTAACAAAAGCAGCAATACGGCTGTCTTTAAAAAATACGGTATCTGCCGGTGATAAATCATGTGCAACCAGAATCGTATCTTCTTCAAAGTCCTCGGCTTCAGTTACAACTTCTGTAGATAGTCCAATCAGATTTTTAAAAATACGCTCAACCACCTGCAACATATCTTGTTTACGCGCGCGCAGATAATTATCTTCAATTGCATCAAACTGTTCAGCTAACTTATCTGTTTGTAACTTTAAAGCCCATTCAGCATTAATACACTTTTCTTTAATAATATCAACAGGCTCTCGAGACAGGCTGACATCTCCAAGCAGCATCAGATGCAAAGAAATAAACGCACCTAGTTCCGAAGGTGCATTTTGAGGAATATCGGTGCGTAGCTGTTCTAACTGACGGCGTGTCGTTTTAATAGCCTGCTCATAACGGGCAATTTCTGCTGGAATTTCTTCTATGGATAAATCGCGATGAGGAACATCGTCCATTCCACGTACGACTAAATGAGCCCGTCCAATAGCTACTCCGGTTCCTACTGCCACACCATGCAGCACTATACACATTATTCGTCTTCACCAAAATAATTGTTAATCAGTTCAACTAATGCCTGCATCGCCTGATTTTCATCTACTCCATCTGTTTCGAGCTCAATAACACTACCCTGCGCGGCAGCTAGCATCATCAGACCCATGATACTTTTACCATTCACTCGCCGGCTTTTCCGTGTTACCCACACTTCACACTGAAAACTACTGGCCACCTGAGTAAACCTATTCGAAGCTCGTGCATGCAAACCTAGCTTATTAACAATTTCAATTTCCTTTTTTATCATGTTAGGGCTCATCCTGATTAGATATAGTCATAATACCGGCGATAGCAGCTGCTTTAACATCATCAGCAAATTTATGCACATCTTCTGCTTTAGTAAAATTTTGCAGTGCTTTGATTAACATAGGAGCATTCAAACCAGTAAGTAGAATAACATCTTCTCGCTGAATCAGCCGGCGTACCAAATTGCATGGCGTAGCTCCAAATATATCTGTCAAAATCAGTACACCATGGCCATAATCCAAAGCGGCCAGTTTCTCTACCACCTCTTTATGTATATTTTCTATTAAATCGCTGCTACGTACCCCGATTAATGAAACTTTTTCAGGTACAGATCCAAAAATATGCTGAATTAACTGCATATTTGCCTGTCCCACAGTCTCATGGGTTACAATCATCAAACCTATCATCGTATAACCTATTACAATTACAGCTCCAAGTGTACCGAATATTTCTCATAAACGAAAAATAATTGCACATGCTATCGCTGCCCAGTAAAAATAAGCTAAAACTCAACTGAATATCATTTTTTCGAAAACTTATCATACTTGTCTTATAGCAGAAAGAGAAATATTGAAAGAAAAAGATTCAGGTTTTAAGCTTTATCCACAAGATGTGTATTTTAGTCAAAATTCTTAATATACAACTGATATCTATTTTCAATGAAAAATTCTTAAGTTCTTGAAATGCTCAGTTTTTAATAATTTATTTTTTAATAAATCTTTTGGTCAAAATTATTGTTAAGAATTTTTGTATCATACTTATTTTTAGATATTTATGATTTCAAATCAAATTATCTAATCGAGACGTACGGCACACGTAACTACACAGGATTTGACTACAGCAACAGCAAGCAAGCAATCTATTTCCTCTTCGGCCGCGAAACGACCGGCCTCCCCCAGGAGTTCGCACAGGCCAGAGCAGATCACTGCCTGCGTATCCCTCAGACTTCCCATATCCGCTCACTGAATCTATC
>NZ_JBNPBA010000009.1:0-39796 GCF_050310315.1 Snodgrassella sp. CS2
ATACACCCTGTCAACTACTTCCTCCTCTTATTTTTATCCAATCCACCAAACCACTGTTCTAATAAGATTTATTTTTTTCGCCATCACCCTTGGTTTGATCCTAATTCAGTTCTTCGTCTCTATTTCACCCTTTTGATGACTTTTTACTGCATTAATTTTGTTATTTAACTGAGATATCGTCTGTGTTACCCATATAAGCTTTCTTTAACTTTATCCAAATCCGTGCTGCAATTGGTTCAGTAAATGGGTCGGATTTTTTTGCAATTTTAAGTAACTCTTTTGACGATAAGAAGGCTTTACTGCTTTTGTTGCACTTGCTGAGTTAGGTAATTATTAGGTGGGCTCTTTCTTTTTTATTATTTTAATTTATTGATGATGTTTCCTTTATTACCACTTATTTTATGATTCAGATTTAATGCTTTTAAGTTTAAGGAAAAAGTGTAAATAGATCCAATAGTGCGGGATATGCATGTTTGAAAGGTATAGTTTATTTTGTTGTTTGATGTTTTTGTTATTTTTCAAGCAAAGTACCCTGAATGTGCTATTCACGAGTCATAGATTAATTATTTTTATTTGTTGTAATTTATTTTTTAATATCTTGCTATTTAGCTCTTATGAGTGAGTTCTTATTATTGTGTTTGATTCTTGTTATTGTGTGCTGGTCGATATTTGTGCTTATGATTTAAGCTTATAATTTGTTATTGTAGCTGGCGCTATTCTTTATTTATAGTGATTTTACGATTATGCCTCGTTTTTATGTTCCTGCAGAATTGTGTGAAGTAAATGCTTTTTCTTTACCTGATGCAACTGCTCGCCATGTACAAGTTTTACGCTGTCAGCCGGGAGAGCTGATTGAGTTGTTTAATGGTCAAGGTCTGGTATATGTGGCTGAGATTATGTCTATGGGCAAGAAAAATGTGGATGTAATGATTCATGACTGTAAAACCGTTAAGGTTGAGTCTTCTTTGACAACCACATTGCTGCAATCAGTGTCGAGCAGTGAGCGGATGGATATGACGATTCAGAAAAGCGTAGAACTTGGGGTGTCTGTGATTCAGCCGGTATTGTCTGAACGAAGCAGTCAGCGCTTAGGTGGTGAACGGGCAACGAAAAAGCGGGAACGTTGGCAGGATATTGCCATTGCAGCATGTGAGCAATGCGGGCGAACTGTTGTGCCGGAAATTAGGCCTATTATGGATTTAGCCAGTGCATTGAAAGATGTGGCTGATGCTGATTTGAAGCTGCTAATGAGTTTGCGTAGGCCGCTGGCTTTGAATGAATTTTCTCAGCCCCATGCGGTGACGTTGTTAATTGGTCCTGAAGGTGGGTTGAGCGCATCTGAGGAAGAACAAGCGACTCGGTATGGGTTTTCGGCATTCAGCTTAGGACCGCGAGTATTACGTACGGAAACGGCTTCTCTGGCGGCACTGGCTGCTATGCAGGCATTATGGGGGGATTTCCGTGGGTAAAGAGAATTAGCTTTGTGAACATGAAAAATTCAGCCAGTCTGTTTTAGCAACTGGCTGATATTATATTTAGTATTTTTCAGGTATGTAACGATAAGGATAGTTGGGTTCTTGGTAATCGCCTTTATCCTGTCGTTTAGGTAATTCGACTTTTTTGCGCGGTGTTTTTTTATATGGAATTTCGCTAAGGACGTGTTCAATGATGTTGAGCCGAGCCTTTTTTTTGTCGTTGGAGTCTACGATATACCACGGGGCCCATGAGGTATCAGTGGTCATGATCATTTCGTCGCGTGCTCGGGAATAATCGTACCAGCGGCTGTAGGATTTGATGTCCATGGGTGACAATTTCCAGATTTTACGCGGATCGTTTATGCGACCAAGCATGCGTTTTTCTTGTTCTTTCATGTTTACTTCAAGCCAATATTTGAGCAGGATGATGCCGGAATTGATGATGGCTTTTTCCATAAACGGAATGATTTCTAGAAACTCTTTACTTTCCTGTTCGGTGCAGAATCCCATTACGCGCTCTACACCGGCACGGTTGTACCAGCTTCGGTCGAAAATAACGACTTCTCCGGCAGCGGGTAAATGTGGAATATAGCGCTGCATGTACATCTGGCTTTTCTGGCGCTCACTGGGCGCAGGAAGAGCTACTACCTGAAATATGCGCGGGCTGACTCTTTCGGTAAGTGCTTTGATGGCACCTCCTTTACCTGCTCCATCACGACCTTCAAAAATGATGCATACTTTTTGGCCGGATTCTTTTACCCATTCTTGTAGGGCAACCATCTCTCCCTGTAATTTTTCCAGTTCTTTGTAGTATTTCTTTTTGGTAAGTTTTTTTTGTTTGTGCTTTTTGTCAATTGGGTTGTCATTTTGAGGTTGAGGCTGATTTATATTGGGTGCTTCAGTTAGTGGTTGTTGTTTGTCTATCATGATTACCCCTTTGATGTTTGTTAATGATTAAATAAATTTAACTGTTATACACAGAATATTAATATTAACAATTGTTTGCAACTTTAGTTACGCATTTTTACATTAACATCTTAATACGTTTGTTTATATCTGCTTATTCTTCGTATCAAGCTTTATTAGGATCTACTTAATCAGTTGCCATTATCATTTTTAATCGTTATGCGCTGTTCATCTCGTACGGTAATCCACCACACAATCAAGCCAATGATCGCCAGCATGACGCCAACCCATGCTGTGCTGGTCCAACCCCAGCCAGCAGCTATGGTCAGTCCTCCAAGATAAGGACCGAGTGCATTGGCAGCGTTAAAGGCGCTGTGATTTAATGCTGCGGCCAATGTTTGGGCATCTTTGGCTACATCCATAAGGCGGATTTGCAGCAAGGTACCAACGGCACCGCTCATACCTATCAGGATAACCTGTATACATACCCAGTAGGGATAATGCACGGCAAAAGGATACAAGGCTAACATGGCTGCAGACCAAACGAGTAACCATGCAAGGCCAGTCATGACGTGGCGGCCTACTAGCCGCGGTACGATGATATTGCCAATGGTCATGCCTACGCCGTAGAGACACATAACTAATGGTACGTTTCGGGGTGACATGCCTGTGATGTTTTCGAGAGTTGAGGCCATATAGGCGTAGATGCCGAACATGCCGCCAAATCCTATGGCGCCTATGGCAAGAGTCAGCCATATCTGCCGGTTAGTCAGTGCACCTAGTTCGCGCACCGCACTGCTGTCTCCACCTTGCATACAGTGAGGTGGTAGAAAAACGGCTACAAGGATAACAGTGATGGCTGCCAGTATAGCTACAATTAAAAAAACGACACGCCAACCTAAGGCCTGTGCCAGCCAGCTGCTTAAGGGTACGCCAACAGTAGTGGCTATGGTTAAGCCAATCATCATTAATCCGACTGCTTGTGTACGCTTATCCGGCTGTACCATGGCTGCGGCAACCAACGCACCTACGCCAAAGTAGGCGCCATGCGGCAAGCCACTTAAAAAACGAAACAGCATCATGCTTTTGTAATCAGGAGCAAGCATGGTACCCAGATGAGCCAGAGAGAAAAAAGCCATGAGCACCAGTAGTAGGCTTCGCCTGCTGAACCGAGCGCCAAATATGGCTATTACGGGTGCGCCTACAACGACACCAAGTGCATAGATACTGATTAGGTGACCGGCCGTGGGTTCGCTGATGTTCAGTCCGCTGGCAATGTAAGGTAATACGCTCATGGTAGCAAATTCAGTGGTACCGATGGCAAAGCCGCCAACGGCAAGGGCAAACAGGAGCCAGCGGGGATGTAGAATGCGGTTGAGTTCTGTATTCATAGGCATGTGGTTCAGCATTGATGCTGCTGAATTTGTTGTATGGTTGATTTGTTTTAGTCTAACTGATTGAGAATCATAAGTAAAAATACGGATTTTTTCTGAAATTTCTTGGCATTTTTTGAATGGGTTGGTGTAATGGTTATGATGCAGAAAATGCGATGAAGTTTTTTGAGTAATTTTTATGCTGTTGCAACCATTTTGTACGCTGTTTTGTGGTGTTGGAAATATTTATTTTAATGCAAAGATAATTTAATTTGCGATTGTTATTGTTTTTTTAGGGTTAGGAGGCCATTGTTTCTTACAGTTACGTTGCTATAGCAGGATATAATAAGTTTAATCGTGTACTTTTTATATACTGTTTAATTTTATTTGATTGGAATGAATGATGAGTAAGCCCAGTGCTCAAACCCTTGAAAATCGTCTGGATGATGCGCAGTTGCTGGCTGATGAGGCTAAGTATTGCTCTTTCGGTGATACGGTTCATTATGTTAATCCACCGAAAATTTTTGATGGCTGTGAAGGCAGCTATATGTACGATAAGGATGGTAAGCCGTATTTGGATTTACAGATGTGGTATTCGGCCTGCAATTTCGGTTATGCCAATGAGCGATTGAATAATGTACTGAAACAACAGGTTGACAGTTTGCCGCAGTGTGCTAGTCAGTATCTGCATCCTACCAAGATTGAGCTGGCTAAAACCATTGCTTTGGATATGAAACGCAAGTTTGGCCATGATGGACGGGTACATTTTAACGTTGGTGGTTCTCAGTGTATTGAAGATTCACTGAAAATCATTCGTAATGCTTGTGAGGGCCGTTCGCTGATGTTTGCGTTTGAAGGTGGCTATCACGGCCGTACGCTGGGCGCTTCTTCGATTACCTCCAGCTTCCGTTATCGCCGTCGCTACGGACACTTTGGTGATCGCGCGATGTTTATTCCGTTTCCCTATCCGTTTCGCCGTCCTAAAGGAATGACGGCTGAGGAATATGGTGAACATCTAGTGGCTGATTTTGCTCGCTTGTTTGAAACGGAATACCATGGTGTATGGGATCCGAAAGCAGGCCAGGCTGAATATGCAGCCTTTTATGTGGAACCGCTGCAAGGTACGGGCGGTTATATTGTGCCACCACGTAATTATTTTAAAGGTCTGAAAAAAGTTTTGGACCAATATGGAATTTTGCTGGTGGTGGATGAAATCCAGATGGGCTTTTACCGTACTGGTAAGTTGTGGTCAATCGAGCACTTTGATGTTAAGCCTGATATGCTGGTATTTGCTAAGGCACTCACAAACGGTATGAATCCGCTGGGTGGTTTATGGGCGCGGGAAGAATTGATTAATCCGCAAGTATTTCCGGCTGGTTCTACACATTCAACTTTTGCCTCTAATCCTTTGGGTACGGCTGTTGGCCTTGAGGTATTCAAGATGATGGCGGAAGTTGATTACGAAAAAATGGTGATGGAAAGTGGAGCTTACTTCCTTGAAGGCCTGAAAATGCTGGAACAACGCCATAAAGAAATCGGCGAAGTAGATGGTCTGGGGTTGGCTCTACGGGCAGAAATCTGTACTGAAGATGGTTTCACTCCGAATAAGGCTTTGGTAGATAAGATGGTCGACATCGGTATGTCTGGTGATCTGGACTGGCACGGTCAGAAAATGGGTCTGGTACTGGACATTGGTGGTTATTATAAGAATGTAATTACTTTTGCACCGTCATTACATATTACTAGGGCGGAAATCGATCAGGGCATTGAGTTGCTGGATCAATTGATTACGCGGGCTAAAAAAGAGCTGAACGCTTAAGCTACGGTATACGGCAGCTCAGCAATCGGTTTAGCTGGCTGCCCTTTGAGATTATATGAAATATCTAAGTCAACTGGAACCGGACGGGCTGGTGGAAACATTTCTGGCCTGTCCACCACTCAATTTCAGCGCGTGGGAACTATCAAACGGCGTGCCTGCTTTTGCGACACGCTTTAATTTGCTCACGACTGCTGATACCGATTTTCAACAGAAGATACGGCATTGGCCTTTTTTTGATTGGTGGCAGCGTTTTCTACACCCTCTTACCTGTTTTATCGGAACAACAGTATCTGAGTATGCTCTGTTTTCACCACGACAACCGGCTCAGCAACTGGCAACAGAAATATTACAAAGTTATGGCAAAAAATATCCGCTGCTGATTGTGAAAGATATTCCTCAACAATCACCATTATTAAATAAAGAAGCAAATGAGTATGCAAACGAGCTGATTCTGACTTTGAAGCAACAAGGTTTGATTGAAGTGGAAGGTCAGGCGCTAGCTTGGGTACCGATTGATTTTCAGGATATTAATGAATATCTAGGGCGCTTATCCTATCAACGACGTAAAAATTTTCGCCGTAAGCTGAAAACTCAAACCCTAGTTGAAATAAGCTGCTTGCATAGTGGAGATGTTTGCTTTCAAGATGAAGTAGTTTTAGAGCAGTATTATCAGCTGTATTTAAATGTTTACAATCAAAGTGATGTACATTTTGATTTACTAACGCGGGATTTTTTCCGTAGGTTGCTTCAGGACGGTAATAATCAGGCCAGAATTTTCACTTATCATTATCAGCAGCAAACGGTCGGCTACAATATTTGCTTTGTGCTCAATAATATGCTGGTAGATAAATATATTGGTTTTGCTTATCCGTTGGCACGCGAACTGAATCTGTATTATCTAAGCTGGTTTTACAATCTGGAGTATGCGAGAGAGCAAGGTTTGAAGTTTTATATAGCCGGCTGGACAGATCCGCAGGTTAAGGCTTCTTTAGGCGCTCAGTTTACTTTTACCAAACACATGGTGTATGTCCGCAACCCAGTTTTGCGTGCTTTGCTTAGTAAACTCAGTAGTCGTTTTGAACAAGATAAAAACTGGCAGGAAGCGCATAAACAGGATAATCAGGACGGCAGATAGTATGAATAAAACGGTTATTCTGGATTTTGACAACAGCACTGGCACTATACCCGATGCTGTCAGAATTGAGCTAGGGCAATGGCAGGAGGCTATTCGTTTTGGATGTTCGCACGCTCGCTTCAGCCAGCTGAAGCAAGAACTCGAGCAAAAGTTACCGGAACACTATGGCACAGTTTTGATGGGCAGCGGTGATTATCATCATGTTTCGCTGTTGCTTATAAAACGTTTACAACAATATTTTACTGCTACAAAACCGATAGAAGTGGTTATTTTTGATAACCATCCAGACAACATGCGCTATCTGTTCGGGATTCATTGTGGTTCCTGGGTGAGCTATGTGGCGCAATTGCCTTTTGTCAGCCATGTGCATGTGCTAGGTATTACTTCCAAAGATATTGGCTTTGCTCATAGCTGGGAAAACCGGCTAGCTCCATTATTTCAGGGCAAACTTACCTACTGGAATATGGATGTAAAAATTGGCTGGGCCAAAAAAATCGGTTTGAGCCATGCTTTTCGTAGTTTTGCATCCCCGGAAGAGCTGGTTAGTGCTTTTATTCAAACACAGCAACGAAATACCAGACCAGTATATGTTTCGATTGATAAGGATGTGCTAGCTAAGGATGTGGTGCAGACTAACTGGGATCAGGGACATATGCAGCTTAACCATTTATTGTCCGTAATAAATTCACTAAATCAACGCATTATTGGTAGTGATATTACTGGCGAAGTTTCACAATGGGAATATACAAGCTGGCTTAAACGTATGCTCAGTGCTATGGACAAACAGGAACCAATTCCGGAAGCCACGCTATCTGCATGGCAGCAACAACACCATGCTGTCAATCAGCAGTTACTCTCAGCCTTAGTTCAGCACCCGCAAACCACACGCTGAATAACTGCACAAATTTGCTCAAATTGCGCATCTGTCAGCCAAGGGCTATTGGTAATGGTTAACATACGAGCTGCAAAATCTTCAGCATTGGGTGTGGATTCCTTTGGTACAATCGGCTTTAGGTAATCGTACTGCGCCAGTGTATGGATAAATAAGCGGGTTACGCCCAAGGGGCTAGTCCATAACTCTTTTAAAATAGCATCACGCTGTTGATTAGTCGGCACTAACACCATTAAAAATGGCCACACTCCCTGACCATACTGATCAACAATAACTTGTATAGCGCTGATTTTCTGCAACTGTTGAATCCGCTGTTGCGCTTGTAGGTGTAATGTTTGCAAAAATGCCGGTAATCGCTGGAAGGCATTGGTGGCAACATGCTGCCGTATATGGCCTACCCGATGCATAGGAATGTCGAAATCAAAATCATCACCTACTGCTGCAATCCATTGCTGCTGACGCAAAGCTTTGCGCCGGCCGCGGCCATAGACAAAATGCAGACCGGCAGGATGATATAAGGCTGTATATCCGAATAGTTGTAGTGTACGCAGGAATTCCCATTTAAAACGGTGTGGTAACAGTTTATTGGCAGTTTTCTGTAAGCTCCTGCGCAATTGAGTTTCGGGGGCGGTAACTAATCCGCCCTCATACATGGTCAAACCTTTACCGGCAGCCAAACTGAAGAGAACCACATCACAGTATTGACCGACTTCTGCGCCCAGAGCCTGCGCAGCATCTTCGATTACAGCTATCTGTTGAAATTGGGCTAACTTTTTAACACTAGCTACATCAGAGACCCGCCCGCCCAGATGAGTTGGAATGACCGCCAGCACTTTTTCATTCAATAAATTAGTTAAGTGCGCGGTCTCCAAATCAATACTGTTGGGTTTTAAATCGCAAAGCTGTATCTGCAAACCACAATGATGGATAGCTAATGCTACTAATGGACAAGTATAGGCAGGTACGATTACGGTTTTACGCTCAGGCTGCTGTTGCACTAGTGTAGTTAACGCTATTACCAGCGCTGCCGTACCCGAACAGGTTAGTTGTAATGGTGGCAAGTTAAAGCGTGCGCTTACTTTGTCGGCCAACGATGATTTTACCGGCAGCCAGTCCCGCCATTGCAGCGGTAAGCCGGCGGTAGGCGGATTTTCATAATAGTTAAACATAAACGGCATTAAAATTTAGACCTGAAATATTCAACAGGTTTCATCATCGTGACGATTTTCATTCTGGACAATTTCTTTTTCTGCCAACGCCAGAAAGATGATACCACCCACAATAAATAATGCACCAATAATGCGTATGGCCGTAATATGTTCATGAAATAGAAAAGCCGAAACCAGCATGACTGTTACCACTTCCAGATGCGAAGCAGCAAAAGCTGGGCCGACCGGAGCCTTTTTCAGTAATGCCATCCAAGTAAAAAAAGCACCAATATAGCCAGCAATGGCAATATAAACCCATGGCTGGGTAAAGACCCTTAAAATCCAACCCAGATTGGCTTCAAGTGGCTGTGCATGAATAGCTGTGAGTTTAAAACTGCTCTGTCCCAGAGTGTCAAATAATAATAAAAGTGCAAAGCCGATTAGATAAAATTTACGCATTATGAAGCTCCTACCAGCACTACACCAATGGTGATACAGAACATGCCAAGAAGCCGGAAGCGGGTGAGCTTTTCCTGAAACAGAAGACGTCCTACCAGCATCAGCACAATAATATTAATTGAGCCAAGCAATATACCCTGTGATAATGGTACCTGACTTAAAAACGCCAGCCATAATAAAAATTCGGCTACATAGGAACCAATACCAATCCACAGCCAATAATTACAAAACAAATCAATCCAGTAATACCAACCATCGCGGTTATTAGGTGCGATGGCTGCATATTTAAATGCTGTTTGACCAAGGGTATCAAAACAGATATTGGCAAACCACAGCACAAAAACAATCAGGGACATACAATCATTCTTTCTGCAACAGGAAAAACTTTTTAAGCTGATTGAGCGATATTTTCAAAGAAAGCTACTGATTGATTAATTACTTCCCGCCGCTGCCTGTCTATAGTAATTAGATGATAGCTGTCATCAAGCACTACAAATCGCGTAGGACCACTTACGTGTTTTTCCACTAGTCGCGCATTGGTGTTGATATTGGCAATATCATCATGACCTGAATGCATAATCAAACAGGGTGCTTTTACCTGTGAAAGCTGCTGACGCATCAGTTTGGCCAACGCTTGCATTTCTGCCAGAGCAGGAAACGGATTACCTGCTAAACCGGCACTAGCACTGTCACCACTGAACATACTAGCAGCGACCGTGGCACGGATACGTTCATCCTTCAGACCGTACGGTGGCTTTTCGATAAATGAAGTTTTTTGGAATAAATGCAGTTTTTTTAAAACAGGCAGCAGAACAAAAAGCTGTTTTGCCCATAACGGAATAGACCAGCCATCATAGCTGAACGTCACTCCATAGACGCCAACTCCTTTTACTAGCTCGGGCTGATCAGCGGCCAGCTTCAAAGCCAGCAATGCACCCATGGATAATCCCGCAACAAACAGGTTATCAACACGCTCCCGTAAAAACTGAGCGGCTTCCTGCACACTAGCATACCAGTCACGCCAGCTAGTCTGACATAAATCAGCTTCATCACCACAATGTCCCGCTAGCTGCATAGCATAGACAGTAAAGCCTGCCTGATGCAATCCTTTAGCCAGAATACGCATTTCATTCGGCGTGCCGGTCAAACCATGGATGAGTAGCACACCATTGTGATTACCGGGTAAAAAATAGGAGGAATCTTGAATCATAATAATAAATCGGCGGATGATACTTTAGGCTGGAGACAGGCAATAATTTTCTACCGGTTCTTCAATCAAATTAGGCAGAATAGCTGCAACATCACCAAAATCCTGAATCGGATAGTACTGGATACCCCGCTGCTGACAGAAATCAATCAGTTTATCCTTGGCAAAAACCAGATCGACTTTATCGGCCACACAAAAATCCGAAGTACCATCGCCGACATAAAAAACTTTCTGAAAACCAAACAATTTCTGACGATGTTGACATTTGCAATTTCCACTGGCTTTGAGGCAGTGCTCATTAGCATAAGGAAATTCCAGCTGCCAACCCCGCTGTTGATTATGTAATAATCGGTTGGCATAAACAGGAAGAAAATCATAGCCATAGCGATTCAGAATTGACCGAATAGCATAATCCAACCCATCACTGACGATATGCACATTCAAATGCATGTTACGAGCTAAATGAATAAACTTGCTGAAAGCCGGATCAATGCGGATTGTTGTGAGTACATTGTCCAGCTCGGACAGACTGGCGTCCATATTAGCAATCTGCTGACGCATGCATTCTCGCGAACCAATCATGCCTTCCTGCCATTGCTTCTCCAATTGGATACATGTATCGTTACCAAAATGTTCAAGCAATGTATCAGTAACATCTTTCTCACTGATGGTACCGTCAAAATCACACAATACAGCATACTGATACAAATCAGTTGCCTGAAATAAAGATTTCAGACCAGTCTTATTTTCAACAATGGGTGTAAAACAACTCATATCATTCCGTGTATAAATTACAAACGAAAACAGGCTAGTATTGTAAAAGGGATAAAGGGTGGGTTATTTAAATTGATTAAATACAATCGTGCAAAAAGCATAACCAGCACGTCCGGTTTAACATAGTCACGCTGCTACTATTTATGCAAGCAGCAACAATCCTGATTTACCAACCTGAGATTAAGGCAACTAAAATCAAAATCGACTGATTTACTTAATATTTATTTCAAATAAAGCTTCACAGCAACATTCCATTGCCCACAGAAATAATTGCAGAAATATGCTATAACTCTGACAGTAGATTGTATTTATCCACTATACATTCAGCTCAATTCCCGCACTTATCAGACACACTTCTATTCAGATTACTGAAATATTTGAGAAATATTTGGCAAATAAACTGGGTATTCTAAAACATTTCATCCAGAAATCAAACCTACGTAATTAATGTATCTATAAAATTATCATTGAAAATTGTGACTCGAAATAATATCAATTGTTATTTTTGCAATATCAAAGAACAAATAATTGATTAAATTATATTATTTTTACAAAATAGGCTATTAATGCATTGGTCAGCATAAAATCATTTTATTGAAGCGATTTGCAATATCATTTCACATATAAGGAATTGGATTAGTTTTAAAGGTCAACGAGAATTTAGAAAAATAAATGGATTTCTTGGTAATTGGCTTGTTTCACGAAATAATTCAAACAGAAAAATTTTTAAAATGTGAAAAAAAGATTTGAACGGTTTGATTGACAAAGACAAATTGGCAAATAACTGATAAATTTCTATTTCAAAGTATGAGAATGATTTCTCAGCCCGAAAAATCTATCTATCTGATTTACATATTTATTCATCTAATCCGCAAAAAGCAGAAAAAGTGCGAAATAGCTATTCCGCACTTTTTTTATAATCATATTTGATTATATGCAATTTTCTGAAGAATCTGCATCATATAGGTCTTTAATCGTCAGTCATTTTAGGTTCAGCATTTTGCAAACCGAATACATGTGCTGACTCAGGACGGACATCATCCATATCATGTCCAGGATTCATTACCAGATCACCTATTTGAACTGCATTAGATGCACTAATAATCAATGCAGAAGATAAATTATCACTCACACGGTATACCATTGCCAGACCAACCTCCTCAGCAGGAATACTTAAATATTTAAATACGTTGCGTGATGATTTTGAATCTGTCGAAAATCCTGCTTTAAACTGACGACTTTTAGTATACAAACTCAATACAGTGCCTTTATCTATACCGTCATTTTTACCCAAATTAATAGTAATTGTCTGATAAGGGCCAGCTTCCTGTATACCGTCCATTACAGACACAATTTTGCCCTTAACCTGAGTATTAGGTGCATGAGGCATCATTTGAAACGGATCATGCTCATCTGTAATTTTTAACAGATAATCGCCCTTATTGATTTCAGATGCAATATTAGTCACAACCATTGGCTGTGCGGTACGTGTTGGTAATTTAATCAATGGATTCACACGTGTATAATATTCATCTTTGGGTAAGTTGGCAGCTTCATCTGTGCTTCGCTCGTTCAGAGCACTGTTTTGTCCCGCTAAAGTAGCAACTTCACCGCTAAAGCGTACTAGCTGACCAAGATATTTATGCGTATCTGGGTCGGTAACATTCTGTTCAATGCGATAAACCAGATAACGGCCTGGTTCAAGTTGGCGATCTGCATAAACTCTATCCCCTTTAGAAAACAATATTCTGTTTTCCGGTCCCGCAGCTAATCGTGGCGCATTTCTGGTCTCCTCCTTATCAATGACCTGCGGATGCTGCATAAACATTCTGAAAAAATCAACATCTATAGTACTGATGCCATAACCAGAAGACAGATTACGAATTTTCGGCTCCAACTTAATCGTTGGAATTCCCGCACTGTTATCAAAGCCAAGACGGGGCTGACCATCTACATAGCGCAAAGACAATACCTGCCCTGGATAAATCCTTTGCGGATTATGAATTTGACTACGATTAGAACCCCAGAGCTTGGGCCACTGCCATGGGCTATAAAGATACTTACCGGATATGCTCCACAGTGTATCGCCGTTTTTGACTACATATTGCGCTGGTGCATCTGGACGAATTTTCAGTTTTGCCATCACAGGTGCGGATATGGCCATACTCAGTGTACACAGCAGAGTTATAATATGTTTATGCATGTAAAGTATCCTTAGGGAAATTACTGTTTTAAATAGTTGTTATATGACATAGTATGGATATAAGTGCCAGTTTACCTGAATCTATATCAACAATCTTTAAAAATCCAGTTTTGCCATCATGTAAACAGGTCAGATTGAACAAGGAATTAAACACATAATGGCTCTATTAAACATTTTACAATATCCTGATGAGCGTTTACATACTGTTGCGCAGTCTGTGACTCAATTTAATGACAGAATCCGCACACTAGTGCAGGATATGGCCGAGACCATGTATCAGGCCAGAGGAATCGGTTTGGCTGCCACTCAGGTAAATGTTCATGAACGTGTAGTAGTGATGGATCTCTCCGAAGAACGTAATGAACTCAGAGTCTTCATTAATCCGGTAATAACTGCCCGTGAGGGTGATACCGAATATGAAGAAGGCTGTCTTTCTGTACCCGGCATTTATGAAATGGTACACCGCTCTGAACGTATCTCGGTTGAAGCATATAATGAGCACGGTGAAAAGTTTACTCTGGAAGCAGACGGCTTGCTGGCCATCTGTATCCAGCATGAGCTTGATCACCTTGCTGGTAAAGTATTTGTCGAATATCTGTCGCCATTAAAACAGAATCGCATAAAAACCAAACTGAAAAAACGCGCCCGCGAAAAAATGTAATTTGACCTTTTGTCTGACCTGTTAACTGTATCGCCAGTAATAAATACTTGCGGTGATGCATTGTGGATTTGTTGTATGAAGCCTTCTGTAATATTTGCTGGTACTCCTGATTTTGCCGCAGCCGCACTTAATGCCATCGTTGCTGCCGGTTTTGAAGTGCCATTGGTTTTAACCCAGCCAGATCGTCCCAGTGGCCGCGGATTGAAACTACAACCAAGCGCGGTAAAAAAAGCTGCCTTGACACATGGACTTAACGTTCTTCAGCCTGCAACACTTAAGACGGCGGAAGCACAGACCATATTACAGGAACAGAATGCAGATGTGATGGTTGTAGCAGCTTACGGATTAATACTGCCGCAGGCTGTATTGGAAATACCTAAGTACGGTTGTCTAAATATTCATGCTTCTCTTTTACCACGATGGCGCGGTGCGGCGCCCATCCAGCGCGCCATCGAAGCTGGCGATAAAGAAACCGGCGTCTGTATCATGCAAATGGATGCTGGTCTGGATACCGGTGCGATAATCAGCCGCCATACCTACACTATAGGTGCTGATGATACGGCAGCTAACGTACACGATGCTTTAATGCATTTAGGTGCCACTGCGATTGTTGCTGATTTACGACAGATTGAGCGTTTACAAGCTATTCCTCAGAGTGAGACGGGTGTTACCTATGCCCAGAAATTAACCAAAGCAGAGGCACAAATCGATTGGTGTCAACCGGCTACTGAAATTGTCCGCAAAATTCGTGCCTTTAACCCCGTACCCGGAGCTTGGACTATCTGGCAAGATAAACCACTAAAAATCTGGCAGGCAAACATCACCGCACATTCTGGTGCGGCAGGTACTGTCTTGCATAGCAACGAACATGAACTGATTATTGCCTGTGGCACAGGTGCCATCAGCATTCAGGAAATTCAGAAGGCAGGCAGTAAAGCCATGTCTGTAGCTTCATTTCAGAGTGGACATACCTTACCAGAGGGTAGCAGATTGGACTCAGCGGAGATCAGTGCATGAGCATGGCACGAGCTCAACAGTTGGCAGCCTACTCCTTAGGAGAAGTATTAAGCGGTCGTAATTTAAGTGAAGTACTGACTCATCTTATACAGCAGCATAGTGAACTGTCTCCAGCAGACAAAGGTGCATTGCAAGATTTAAGTCATGGCAGCTTGCGGTATTTAGGTTTACTGCAGCAGCTAGTACGAAAAATGACAAAATCATTTCCGCCTAATGAGATCAATCATCTGCTTATCATTGCCTTGTATCAGCTAAATTTCAGCCGTAACGCTACTCATGCAGTGGTCAATGAAGCAGTGAATAATGCTCGTCAGATCAACGGCGGCCGCTATCAGAAGCTGGTTAATGCTTTACTCCGGCGTTTTCTGCGCGAGCGTGAAACGCTTATAGCCACCACCAACAAGCAGGAAGAAGCACGCTACAATCTGCCAGCGTGGTGGTTAAATTACCTGAAAAAACACTATCCTCAACATTGGCATAATATAGCTACGGCCATGCAGCAACACCCACCCATGACCCTGCGCGTAAACCGCCGTGTTACCGATGCTGAACAATATTTGAACGAACTGGTTAAAGCCGACATACCGGCAAAAATTTTAGATACGCATAGCATCATGTTGCAACAGCCTATAACTGTGCAAAAACTACCAGGCTTTGCAGATGGTCTGGTTTCCGTACAGGATTATGGAGCACAGCAGGCTATTCCATTGCTGAATCCACAGAATGGCGAACGCATTTTGGATGCCTGTGCCGCGCCGGGTGGTAAAACCGGACATATA
This sequence comes from Snodgrassella sp. CS2, assembly GCF_050310315.1. Lineage (NCBI taxonomy): Bacteria > Pseudomonadati > Pseudomonadota > Betaproteobacteria > Neisseriales > Neisseriaceae > Snodgrassella > Snodgrassella sp. CS2. The sequence continues at coordinate 15,849 of NZ_JBNPBA010000009.1, forward strand.
CTTGAATGGGCAGAATGCGAAGTCACAGCACTAGATATTGATTCTCAGCGTTTGCAGCGAGTAAAGAATAATCTGCAACGTCTTCAGCAACAGGCACAGCTGCATTGTGCCGACGCAAAAGAGCTGCACTCATGGTATGATAACAACACTTTTGATGCCATTTTGGCCGATGTACCCTGTACCGCTTCCGGTGTAGTAAAACGTCATCCGGATATCAAATGGCTGCGTCAGCCACAAGATGGCCAAAAAACAGCCTTACAGCAGCAGGCTTTACTGGATAATTTGTGGCTGACATTAAAATCTGGCGGACGCATGCTATTGGCCACTTGTTCGATTTTTGTCGAGGAAAATCAGCAGCAACTGGCCCGTTTTTTAACCCGACATTCCGACGCCCGAGAGCGTCTGTCACGTGTATTGTTACCGAACAGCAGACAAGATGGCTTTTTTTACGCGCTTATCGATAAAATTTAGTCTATTTTTTGCCTGTCTGCTCTGCCTGAGCATCACTCTGGCACAGGCAGAAGGCATAAGCACCACGCGTGCTCAGGCCTATATTACTCCCAATGGCCAGCTTTCCATCAATACCCGTTTTAACACCCAGCTGCCCGATCAGCTCAAACAGGCACTGACGCAAGGCGTTCCTTTAAACTTCGATCTCAACTACCAGCTCACCGCTCCTACTCTTGCCTCCTACCGCAACCGGATTAACAATCTGATTGCAGGTGATAATCTTATCCAGTACAAGCTCGCATATCATCCTCTGACCAATCGCTATCGAGTCAGCATGGGGTCAACGTTCTCTACCGAATACAATAGTTTGGAAACAGCACTTAAAGCCATTGGTGCAGCTGCAAACTGGCGTGTTCTCAGTAGTGGCACACTCAGTGGCGTATCAGCCGGAGAAGTACGGGCTGATGTCCGCCTTAGTTTGAGCATCAGCCAATTACCGAAACCTTTCCAAATCAATGCTCTAACTTCTCATAACTGGCAACTGGATTCCGGCTGGCATCGTCTGGTTATCAACGCGGATTAATTAATATGAGACGGCTACTTCTGGTCATGGCAGTACTCTGTGTAGTGACTCTGTATGTTCTGGCTGTCGCCACCGGTAATACTGGCTTCTTATCACAGTATTTCTGGTTCGCATTCGGATTTGCTTCCTTACTTGTACTGACACTGGCCGTTGTGGCTGCTTCTTACTGGTGGAAACTTTTACAAAGTCGGCACCGGCAGGAGTTTGGTTCCAAAATTGCTATGCGTCTGGCATTAATGTTTACATTGGTGGCTGTTCTACCTGGCCTGTTTCTGTTTGGCGTTTCTGCACAATTCATCTCTCACAGCATACATTCATGGTTTGGTAACGATACCGAAGAAGCCCTCAACCGCAGTATTAGTTTGAGTAAATCGGCTCTGGATTATGAATTAGATAACAGCGTGCGACGCGCCGTTAATATCCAAATTGCATTAATAGCAGCCAATGGATTGCAAAGCCCAGTTTTACCGATTTTACAAACTTATGGTCAGAATAAACAGTTTAGCCAACTCAATATTCGCAATCTTCATAACGGCCAACTAGTTGCCGAATACAACCCCAAGCACCTGCCCGCACCAGAACTCAATCCAAATCTTTTGTCCCATCTGCATAGCACGGGTTCAATCCGCGAAATTGAAAGCATTAACAATATACTTTATGCGCAGGGCTGGCTGATTTTGCCGGGGCATAACAACGACAAGGCCTTGTTTTTCCGCCAACCTATTCCAGCCAAAGTGGCGCGGGATGCTACCTTAATCGAAGCCGCACACGCCAAATACGGAGAACTGAGTTTTACCAAAAAAAGCTTGCAAACCTTTTTTCTGGCCACTCTGCTGATGGCTACCCTGCTGGCAATCGTTTTGGCTTTACTGGTAGCATTGTATTTTGCCCGTCAGTTTGTAGCACCGATTCTTTCTCTTGCAGATGGCGCCAGAGCCGTAGCCAAAGGTGATCTGAATGTACAGCAAACGATTTACCGCAATGACGAACTAGGCAAGCTTACCGGACTCTTTAATCACATGACTGTACAGCTTCGACACTCACGTGAACAGCAAGAAGCTGCACGCCACTATTTGGAATATATTCTCAACAGTCTGACCACTGGCGTAGTCACGCTTGACGCTGATAACCATCCGATTACCTACAACCAGATGGCAGAAAATATCCTCGGACAAAACCTAGATGCCATTCTAGGGCAAAATATAGACCAACTGCCCGAGCTAAACCCGCAATCAGCCATGCTGGCTGATGTATTTCGGCAGATTTTGTCCACAAAACAACAAAACAAACCTGTACAAATCACTTATAATCACAAAGATGAAACCCTGATACTGCTGGGTAAAGCTACGCCACTGCCGGAAGACAGCGGTGGCGGCACTATTTTGGTATTTGATGATGTTACTGCACTGGTAAGCGCGCAAAAAGAAGCTGCATGGGGTGAAGTAGCACAACGGCTGGCACATGAAATCCGTAATCCACTTACGCCTATTCAGCTCTCAGCCGAGCGGCTGGCTTGGAAACTCAGTGATAAACTTAATGAATCGGATGCACAGATTCTCAACCGTGCCACCAATACTATTATTAGACAAGTAGCCGCCATGAAAGACATGGTTGAAGCATTCCGCAATTATGCACATGCCCCAGCATTAAAATTCACAAACCTTGATTTAAATGAACTAATTCGCGAGGTTTTAGTACTTTATGAAGGTAGTAATTGTACATTTACGGTTAATTTGAGTAAGATAGTAATGTATGTTAACGCCGATAGCGGCGCATTACGTCAGGTTATTCACAACCTGCTCAAAAACGCCGTGGAGGCTGCCAGCGCTGATGCTTTACCCCATATCAGCGTAACAACCGAAATAAATAACGAACATATCCTTTTCTATGTGAGCAACAATGGTAAAACATTCAGTCAGGAGATGTTATTACATGCATTTGATCCATATGTAACGGACAAACCCGGTGGTACCGGACTGGGATTGCCAGTAGTCAAAAAAATCATTGAAGAACACGGCGGACGAATCCAGATCAGTAATCAGAAAAATGGACTGGCTTGTGTCAAAATAACCTTACCATTACAGGTGAATAGAAATGCGAAGCAGTGATATTTTAATTGTTGACGATGAAATAGGTATCCGCGATTTACTATCGGAAATCCTGCAAGATGAAGGTTATACCGTCACTACGGCCGAAAACGCCGATACTGCCCGCCAATTACGCCAGCAAACCCGTCCCGCTATGGTGTTACTGGATATCTGGATGCCAGACTGTGATGGAATTACTTTACTAAAAGAATGGGCAAAATCGGGACAGCTTACCATGCCAGTAGTAATGATGAGTGGCCATGCCAGTATCGATACTGCTATAGAAGCTACCAAAATCGGTGCACTTGATTTTCTGGAAAAACCTATTTCCCTGCAAAAACTGCTTAGCTCCGTAGACCGCGCTTTGAAATACGGACAAATGCAAGCCGCTTCCAACCTATCTCTGGACAAGCTTGGACATAGCCCTGCGATTAAAGAATTAAATCAGCAACTGGAACGCATCGCAAAATTCAGCACCCCAGTGTTACTGACTGGTGAATTGGGTTCTCCATTTGAGCTTGTAGCCCGCTCTTTTCATAAAAATGCCACGCCTTGGGTAGAACCATCCAAAGTAGAACAAATTGTTGACGCCCCGATAGAATTATTACAAAAAGCCACCGGTGGCATTCTTTATCTGGGCGATATTGCCCAGTACGGCAAAAGCACTCAGCAAAGTATCGGCTTTATCCTGACCAAAGCTGATCGCTACAATGCCCGTATCGTATGCGTGTGTAGCCGCCCCATCAAAGAAATGATTACCGATCCGTTACAGGACAACAAACTGCTCAATACCCTTTCATCTTTGATAGTGCCAATTCCACCTTTACGCCAACAGTTGGATGATATGGTATTTCTAGTTGAACAAATTACCAACGAGCTGGCTGAAAGTCAGAAAATTCCACCGGTAAAATTCACCACAGCAGCTCTGAATGAATTACGCCAGTACGACTGGCCGGGTAATTTGGAACAACTGCGCAGTGTCGTCAAAAGTCTGATGATGACCGCAGAAAATAATGAAATCGATGTAAATGCCATCAGTACCATACTGAACCAATTTAAGCATAATCACCCGCAGGAAAACATGACGGGCTTTAATTTCGATATGCCACTGCGTGAATTGCGCGAAGATCTGGAACGACGTTACTTCGAATACCATATTGCTCAGGAAGGACATAACATGAGCAAAGTTGCTCAGAAAGTCGGATTAGAGCGTACGCACCTGTATCGCAAATTGAAACAGCTCGGTATTCAGTTTTCACGGCGCCAAACAGAAAAATAAAACGGTTGAGCAACCACTTGTATAACCATTACCAATAGATTATGAATTATATTCATAATAAGCATCGAATTTTTCAAAGAAAATATGTACATAAAGCATTGATTGGCCTTGCCTGAAACGTTATGGTTAGATATCTACCTATAACAACTGGAGAGGCTGTTCAATCATGAGTTTTACACCGCTGAGTTTTGAATTTTTTCCGCCGCGTACCGAAGAGGGGCGGCGGAAACTGAGTATTACCCGCAAACAACTCAGCCAATATCAACCTGAATATTTTTCATGCACTTATGGAGCTGGTGGCACCACTCGTGCCGGAACACTTCAGACCATTACCGATATCATGAACGATGGCGTGGCTGCAGCTCCGCATCTTGCCTGTATCGGAGCCAGTCGCGAAGAAATGACCAGTCTGCTTCAGACCTATAAAGATATGGGTATCCGCCATATTGTGGCTTTGCGTGGCGATGTTCCATCTGGAGTCGGATTTGGACATCAGGGGCTACGATATGCAAATGAATTGGTAGGACTTATCCGGCAAGAATTTGGCGACTGGTTTCATATAGAAATAGCAGCCTATCCAGAATTTCATCCACAATCGCGCAGTGCCGAAGACGATATCAATCATTTCGTAAAAAAATGTCAAGCTGGTGCCGATTCGGCCATCACCCAATATTTCTTTAATGCAGACAGTTATTTTTGGTTCGTAGATGAAGTTCAAAGCCGTGGGGTCAATATTCCAATTATTCCCGGCATCATGCCGATTGCCAGCTTCTCAAAACTAGCCCGTTTTTCTGAAACCTGTGGTGCCGAAATTCCTCGCTGGCTACGGTTAAAACTGCAATCCTACGCCGACGATACCGCATCAATTAAAGCCCTTGGTTTGGATGTGGTTACCGAAATGTGCGACCATTTACTACAGCAGGGTGCACCTAGTTTACATTTCTATACTTTAAATCAGGCTGGTTTAGTCTCAACAATCTGTCAGCGTTTAGGATATTAATCCTAAGCCAAAGCAGAAATTAAAAACATAAACTACTTTTCCCTTCAAAAACTCTTAATATTTCAAATTTACAGTTTCAAAAAATGATGCCCCTTATCATCTTTATGAAAAGGGGCATCATAATTCTGTATTCTCAATTTTTTAGCAGCTAAAAACCATCAACAAGCAGCCAGAAAATAAATTATGCTAATGCGTTAACAACTGATTCAAAAATTGTTGCGCACGCTCATGCTGCGGATGTAGGAAAAACTCTTCAGGAGCAGCCTCCTCAACAATTTCACCATGATCAATAAATACCACTCTGTCGGCCACTTCACGGGCAAAACCCATCTCATGTGTAACTACCATCATGGTCATACCACTAAGTGCCAAATCTTTCATTACTTTAAGTACTTCACCAATCATTTCTGGATCAAGAGCAGAGGTTGGTTCATCAAACAACATCACCCTTGGTTCCATAGCCAGACCGCGTGCAATCGCTACACGCTGCTGCTGTCCGCCGGATAACTGCTGCGGATAAGCATCACACTTATGTGCCAGACCCACCTTAGCCAATAACTCTTGAGCTTTCGCTTCAGCCTGAGCACGGCTTTGTTTTTTCACCTTCATCGGTGACAAAATAATATTTTCCAGTACCGTCAGATGTGGATATAGATTGAAATGCTGGAATACGAATCCAACTTCTGTACGTACTCGGTTTAAATCAGCCTTAGGGTCAGCCACGTTAATTCCATCAACCCAGATTTCACCTTGCTGGATTTTTTCTAACTGATTCACAGTACGGATCAAGGTGGATTTTCCGCTTCCAGACGGACCGCAAACCACCACTACTTCACCCTGGCTGACATTCAGATTCACACCATTAATAACATGTAAGTCCTTAAACCACTTATGGACGTTTTTAAATTCAATCATGTATTCCCCACATCATGGAACAGACGGTATCAGTTATTCAAATACACGCGCCATTGTCCAACAAAATATTACTCAAAGCCACATAAAGCTCGGGTTTAATCCGCTCTGGTCGCCAACCTGGATCAATGCCTACATCTATTAATCTGGCATCATCCACCCACTCCTTCAGATTATTATGAATGGTCTTACGTCGTTGCTGGAAAGCCTGTTTAACCAAAACCGAAAAATGCTGAAAATCCTGCGCAATTCCGATACGCCCGCGCTGTGGAATCATTCTCACTACCGCTGAATCAACTTTTGGAGCAGGGTTAAATGCCTGAGGGGGCACATCCAGTAAATTTTCCATTTCAAAAAAATACTGCAACATCACACTTAAACGCCCATAATCATTACTACCAGCCTCCGCCACCATGCGCTCGACTACTTCCTTTTGCAGCATAAAATGCATGTCTACAATTTCATCAACATACTCACCAAAGCGAAATAACAACGGTGTTGAAATATTATAAGGTAAATTGCCTACTATTTTTTTTCGCCCAGGCACACTCGCAAAATCAAACTGCAGTACATCACCCTCATGGATTTCCAGCTTCCAAGCAAAAGGTAATGTACGTAAACGCGCTACAATATCTCGGTCAATCTCAATTACATGCAGTTTATCCACCGCTTTAGCCAATGGTTCTGTAATAGCGGCCAGCCCGGGACCGATCTCAATTACTGTATCTGCCGGCTGAGGACGTACTGCACGCACAATATCCTGAATAATACTTTTATCTTGCAGAAAATTCTGTCCGAACCGCTTACGGGCACGATGTTCTTTCATAATGCTTCCTTAATCTTTGCCCTATTATAGATTAAAATCCATTTGATCAACTTCGTGCTTAGGCCTATAAAAACACTTATGGACAAGCACACCAGCTAGCCGTATTGATTTATTCCGGTAAATATCGCATAGGATTCACAGCCTGACTGTTTACCCGTATTTCAAAATGCAGTTTTACACCGCTCGTTCCACTGTCACCCATCGTGGCAATGGTCTGACCTGCCTGCACTCTTTGTCCATTACGGACATTCAGAGAGTCATTATATGCATAAGCCGTCATGGTAGTATTGCTGTGTTTAATCAGTATCAGCCTGCCATACCCACGCAGCTCATCACCAGCATACTGTACAGTACCTGCAGCCGCAGCCTTAACCGGTGTTCCACGGTTACCAGCAATATCAATCCCCTTTTGCGTCTGACCGTTAAACATACTAATCACCCTCCCGCGCACCGGCCATTGCAGGCTGATATCAGGAGCGGCATTACTAACAGCAACTGGTGCTGGCTGACGCACCACATTTCCTGACGACTGTTTTTTTACTGAGTTCTTACGCGAACCCCCTACCGGTTTACGCACACGTATCAGCTGCCCTACCTCAATTGCATTTGCATTTGCCAAATTATTCCAACGCACCAGCGTATTAACATTCTGATTAAAGCGTAATCCAATTCTGTATAAGGTATCGCCACGCTGTACACGATAATAACCATTTTGAGCGCTGGCACTCATCACTGGGGCATTTACCGAACCACTACTTTTGCAACCACTCAGCGCTATCGCCAGACAATAAATCAGATATAAACCAAACCTTCTAATCATTACAGACCCTATTTCTATCTGCTTCATTACTCCATCCCAGCCGCAACATACATTCGTATAGCATAACGGCTAAAGCTAATTTGAGGTTGATATTAACATAGCTTTGCCCTCACATCGTCCAGCAACGGTCTGCATGCCAACAATAAACAGACAGTTTTAAGATGTCCATATTGAATTCCTCCAACCCGCAACCATCTGTAAAAACTGTTATTGCTTAATTAAGGGAAACTTACATGCGATATTTGAGCTGGGCTATACTGATACTGGCAGCATTGGAAGTAATTTCCATTATTCTGGTCAGCAATCTGATTGGTGCAGGCTGGACTTTGCTGATTATCATTCTATCGATAGCATGCGGCATTTTTATGCTGCGCAATATCGGTGTATCTGGACTATTTCTTGCCATAGCAACCATCCGTACCGGCAGCAATGTTTCACTTTACCAGTTACTATGGCCGCTGCGTTATGTGCTCGCTGCCATCATGCTTATCAGCCCAGGCTTCGTATCAGACATTATCGCTATATTATTGCTCTTGCCCATCAGTGGTAAGCCATTAAACAGCACAAACAACAATCCTTTTACCGGCCAGTCTCAACCAGAGCGTGGTGACATTATTGAAGGAGAATTCACCGTTGAAACAGGCAATGTAAAGCACCCACATAACAATCAGCAACTGCCCCATGAATAACCTGTAAAAAAAACAAAAGCCGCACAGCATTCAGCCGGCGGCTTTTTTCTTCCAGATTATTTACGCCAAGCGCATTTGCGGAAACAGGATTACATCCCGGATTGTCTGCGCATCAGTCAAAAGCATAATCAAACGATCCATGCCAATGCCACAACCACCCGTAGGAGGCAAACCATATTCCATCGCACGAATATAATCTGCATCAAAATGCATGGCCTCATCGTCTCCAGCATCCAACTGTGCTACTTGCTCACGGAAACGTGCTGCCTGATCTTCTGGGTCATTTAATTCTGAATATCCATTTGCCAATTCACGTCCAACTACAAACAGCTCAAAACGTTCGGTCAAACCTGGTTTGGTATCAGACGCGCGTGCCAGCGGTGACACTTCTACCGGATAATCTACAATAAATGTCGGCTGCCATAGCTGCGCTTCAGCACACTCCTCAAACAAGGCCAGCTGTAAACTGCCTACAGCCTGAGAAACCGGTAAGGCTCCACCCAGCTTTTTGATTTCAGTTTTTAGCCATTCAGCATCAGCCAGTTGCGCATCTAGATATTGCGGATTGAAATGTTTAATTGCTTCAACAATAGTCATCCGTGCAAACGGCTGGCTTAAATCCACATTCTTTCCGTTATAACTTACAACAGCGCTACCAGTAGCCTCAATAGCAGCAGCACGAATGACCTTTTCCGTCATATCCATCATGCGCTGATAATCACCATATGCTTCATAGAATTCCATCATGGTAAATTCAGGATTATGGCGCGTACTCATACCTTCATTGCGGAAATTGCGGTTGATTTCAAACACCCTTTCCAGACCACCTACAACCAGCCGTTTCAAATACAACTCAGGAGCTACCCGCAAAAACAGATCCATATCGAGGGCATTGTGGTGCGTTACAAACGGCTTCGCCGTGGCTCCACCCGGAATCGGATGCATCATCGGCGTTTCCACTTCCAAATAACGCTCGCTAACCATTACATTCCGCACAGCCTGAATAATCCGGCTGCGTTTAACAAACGTATCCCGCGTCTGTTCATTCGTAATCAAATCCACATAACGCTGCCGATATTTCTGCTCTTGATCAGCCAGGCCATGGAATTTATCAGGCAATGGGCGCAATGATTTAGTCAATAAGCGTAGGCCAGAAACTCGAACAGTCAGTTCGCCATGATTGGTTTTCATCAGCTCACCTTCAGCACCGACAATATCACCCAGATCCCAGTGCTTAAACGCATCGTGCAGTTCTTCACCAACACCCTGATTATTAATATACAGCTGAATACGCCCAGTCATATCCTGAATTGTGGCAAAACTAGCCTTACCCATATGACGCTTCAGCATAATTCGCCCAGCTACCTTTACCGGAATAGCTTTGTTTGCCAGCTCATCCTTATCAAACTGCTCAAATTGCTGGTGTAAATCACCAGCAAAAGCATCACGTTTGAAATCATTCGGAAAAGCAATCCCCTCAGCACGAATTGCCGCCAGCTTCTCACGGCGATGGGCCATAATCTGGTTTTCATCCAGTTGTTCTTCATGCGCGGCCGCCGCCGGCGCATTCTGCTGTTCGCTCATATGCATCCTCATACCATACGCAGTAATTCTCAATAAACTACTGCCCTACCTGAAACATCAAACAAGTTATAAAATTCAGGCAATAACAAATAAAAATTAACCGCCTATTCTAAGACAAAACAGCGAGTTTGACACGTAAAACCCCCTCCGAACTAACAATCAAACAAATTAATTACACAAAACTCTCGGTTACAACGATAACTTAACACCATCAGCCTAAGCTTTCCGTAGCCTTAACCCCATTCACATAAAAATTATTATTAGTCTAAAAAAAATTTTGATGACATTATTTAAAAAAAACGACAGTTGCAGTAATCAATCTCAACTCACTACAAAATCAGATATTCTAATAAAGACCCATACCGTTATTTATCACAAACAATATTGCCCTTTAACAATAATTACCCGCAAACACAACTTATTAACCAATTGAAAGCAAATAATATTTATTTGATAAAAGAAAAAGAAATTTGTAATAAAACCGAATGCATATCCATTATTATCGGAGGCAAGCATGTATCAGTTACATCTTTTTGACACCCCTAATGCAATGAATACAGCATTGGCCACAGCCATTACTGCCAACCTGCAAGATGCAATTAATTTGCGCAGTAAAGCCTCACTGGCAGTATCCGGAGGCCCGACACCTGTTGAACTCTTTCAGATTCTCAGTCAGGCACAGATAGCGTGGAATCAAGTTTACATAACCCTTGTTGATGAACGTTGGGTAGACAAACATCACGAAGACAGTAATGAGCGTCTAATTCATACCCATTTATTACAAAATAAAGCAAAGGACGCGCATTTCATTAGCCTCAAAACTATTGCTGAAAATCCCTATGATGGCGTGGATGAAATTCAGACACGGCTTCAGCAATCACTACCCTTACCTATTGATGCATTGGTTTTGGGAATGGGCGATGACGGTCATACTGCATCATTGTTTCCGCATGCAGAAAATCTGTATAAAGGAATAGACATGCAATCTGACAGACTGGTAATCGATATGAAACCTCTTACCGCCCCTCATGATCGTATTTCACTGACCTTACCGGTTATCCTCAACAGCCGCCATTTATATCTGCAATTAAACGGGAAAAAACAGCAGCAGGTATTAGAACAAGCACTTGCCGGCAAAAATATTAACGATATGCCCATACGTGCAGTTCTACACCAGCAGAAGCTACCTTTACAAATATATCTGGCTCAATAAAAAATGCGCCGGAAAACCGGCGCATTAACAAAAATATAATGGCTTACCACGAATAACGATAATTCAGATTGATGCCAAACTTCTGCTCTGTATGCTGACCATTGGCGTAATCCAGTTTTAAATCTGCATGATTACTGGCATTAAAGTCCATACCCAGACCAGCTTCATACAAACCACTATTACCTGCGCCGGCAATACGCATATTACTGTCATCTACAAAAGCATGTCCCAAACTGTTCTTATCATGCAACCAGTAAGCACCTGCATATGGATGAAGCGTTATTTTATTCAGAGCTACTGAAGTTCTAACTGCCGCCCCAAGCTGGCTACGGTAAAAAGTGGTACTACTGTTGTATGCATCTCCAGACAAACGTCCGAATGTCATACCAGCTTTAGGCGTAACTACCCACTTATCTGCCAAGGAAAAATCTTTACCAACATCTGCACTAAAACTATTACTATGCCATGTTGTGTTATCCATCTTGCTGGCACTGGCTTTTAAATGGCTGTAACGATAGGCAGCATCAGCAAACCAGCCGCTGGTATGGTTCCAGCCAGCATAAATTCCTGCTGTCAGCGCCTTCAGGTTACCATTTTTATAGTTGCCATAAAAATCCACACTGGAATGGCCTTGGCCTACCACCCCCCCTAGATATATCTGATTGTTTTCATTTCCCAGCGGCAGCAGATGATCATAACCTAATTGCAGACTATAAGATTTTTGTTTAAAGCCTGAAGTAGCCAATCCATCATTAGTACCCACACTATCGAAATGGTTATTGGCATAATTACTGTCCAGCCACAGATTATTAGCAACAGACTGATCTTTACGGCGCATAAAACGTGTATTTAACGGTTCTTGCATCTGATAAATATACTGGTTCGCTGCCTGGCGCATACTGATCAATGAATTAGCAAAATCACTGATTTCATACTGCGGTCCATAATGGCTACCACCAGATGAAGCAGCACCATTATCATTACTCAGAATCCAATTATTGCCATTCTGATGGAAGAAATAACGATACTTACCCGCATCAACATAAGGTTGCACCATAGAAAAGGAACCATCACCACCCTCAGACTCTACCAGCGTCACTTGCCCATTCGGTGTTTTGGGGCGTTTGCGGCTATCAGATACACTGATTCTATGCTGGCCATGTACCTGACCGTGAATTTCTATTTTATCTGATTTGCCATCAGCCAGACTGGTATTCATATTAAACTGGCTATTATTACCAGTTAAATCGCCATTAATCTTTAGTGTTTTGAATTTCCCATCGTTGCTGAAAGAAACAGTCGAATCATGAATATTCAGTTCATCCAGTACACTATTACCGTTAATCAGCCATGATGTACCATTATTTAGATTAAATGTAATCTTAGGTGCCAGAGATGGATCTTGATCGATATAAACTCGTCCTGCTAACGTTGAATTATCTGCAGTTAACGTAAAGGGCTGAAGCGCAGCCACATCAGCATCACCTATAGCATCATCCTCCGTCGCATCTGCGGAATAATATCGGTGGTCATTGACACCAAGTAGTGCATTTTGGCCAGTCAGGCTACTATTTTTTATATTGAATATATTTTCAGAAGCGTAATCCTGAGTAGATTGTAAGGCTATACCTATTCCAGCTTGTACTTTACTATTTGCAACATCAATGATTCCCCCATTATTGAAAAAGAAAGCTTCGCTGAAGGGATTGGTAAGATTTATTTTCGTATTAGTAACATTGGTTCTAATATTCTTATTACCAATTCCTGCCAATGCAATACCACCATTTCCATAACCAGCCCCATCTATTTCTAAATTATTTATATTAGTTACCGCTTCTTTATTATCATATTCACCACCTAAATAAATTGCTGTGGAAAAATCACTATTTTTGCCAAGATTAATTACAGAATTAGAAATGTCTGCTGTACCCCATCCAATATCATAAGCATTAGAATTTGGCGCAGTAATAGAAAAATCCGCATTTGAATTTAAATAACCACCATCTAGACTCACGCCAGTAATACCAAACTCTAATTCTTTTGGCTGGCCCTGCAAACTAAAATGAACGCCCTTCGGTATCACAAATTTTGTAGTACCTTTTTCTGAATTGAAACGAACCCCTGTATATTCAATATCCTGTCTAAATGGTCCATATTCAGCATTATTCAAAAACGATGAATCAACGATAATTTCAGTATTTGGCGAAAATTCCACCTGCTGTCCTAAAGTAGTTGATTCAGGTATATAGCCAATATTAAGCACAGTCAAATTTCGAAGATATGTATCCCCAGGAACATCATCTTCATTAAATAATTTTTTAAATTCCTCTACGGTAGGTATGCCATTCCGGTATTGACCCGCAGCAATAACTATTTTATTACTATTATTTTCAGAAGGATTAAACTCGCAGCCATCTATAGCAGGGCATATCGTTACTGCAGCCATACTATAAACTGATAAAGAACTTAGCACTCCCAGCATTAAAGCTTTAAGTTTCGATGGAGGATGAATAGATTTCATAATAAATTAACCTTTATAAACATAAGTATAATATTAACACATAATATACATATAGGGTTAATATATTTTGACATTTACATTTTAGTTAATGTTAACCTGTATACATCACATCCATCTCTCATAATTTCTAATATTTATTTAATATATAGTGAAGAAATTTGAATGCCATATATTGGAACCAACAAACCAAATACCTTAGTTACAGAATAACTCCACTTTTATTCAGCCTGATTGCGCATTCTTTTCAGAAAATACACATATAAAAAAACTGAATCCTGTTATTCACAGAATTCAGTCCTTGCAGACAAGTAAGCTTTGATACTACTTCACTTGTTCAAGACAGTTTATCAATCCAAAATATACTTATAGTTATTATTCTGAGTATATTGAATCTAAATTACAGACCTTTAGATTTCAAACGTGCAGCATGATCCAAATAAATGCTGACTGGATCTGGTGTAGTCGGATGAGCACCTGCAATTTGATTGATTGCATCTAAGTGATCCATCTGATAGTCAGAACGGATAACTTTACCCAAATGAGTACAATAACGGCCAACCAAACCATCATTCTGGTTGCGTTCTTTAGTAAATAAAGCACTTAAGGCAACCAAAATAGCATGTGATGGATCCAGAGTATTTACACCTTCATTGACCACATTTGATTTGATAATACCACTCCAAGAGTAATAGTAAACACCATTGGTTTCCAGCTCTTTACCCTCTCCACCCCACGTTTTAGGAAGACCCTGCGGATATTTTTTATTAAATTCATTCGTACCTGCAGTTGACAAACTTTTCAGTGAACCTTCAAAATCCTGTGGCAGCAAAGGTTTGGTACTAAATAAACTGATAAATTTCATAAATGATTCAACAATCAGATTAGCAGTTTCACCTACAATTTTGCCAGCAAGAATATCCAGCATCAAATCTGCAATTTCGGAACCAAAATTTACACCATTTACAGAAGTTACAGATGCCACCAGCTCCGGATGAAGAGCAGCCACATAACGGCTGGTAGGCGCACCCTGACTATGTCCAATCAGATTAACCTTTTTAGCACAGGTTTTTGCCAGTATTTGCTTCACTTCTGTCAGCAACTGTTCACCACGGGTTTCGGTAGTATTGGTTGCAGAAACAGCAGCAGTATAAACTTCACAACCCAGTTTTCTTAAAGATTCAGCAATATTAAAGAAATAGGGATAACCCATAATCCGATCAAAGCCAAACAAACCATGCACAAGTACAATGGGATATTTTGTTTTAACGACTTTACAAGGTTTAGTTATATTTATCATTTAATTTTCCTCACTTTATTTTCTGTTAAATTATTATATAATTATTAATTTATTATGATTTAATAATTAACGATGAGATAAAGATATTTATAAAATAAATTCTTTAGTATTATCATCCTCTTCGGGAAGATTTACACCAATCTCAACCGCAAAAGAATAATATCAAAAATAATCAATTAATGCAAATTAAAATATTATTTAAAACAAAAAAATAAAGCGTTATATATAAAAATACTCAAAAGCAATAAACAAAATTATGCATTAAATGTAAAAAATGAATACCATAACAATTATTAATATTTATATTCAGAAATATGCAATTGAATTAAAATATCTTTTTTTGATTAATAACAGCTTTTAAATTTAAAAATGTCATTGAAATATTTATATTTAATGTTGGAGTTTTTTATCAATGCGAGCTGGTAGTTCGATGCCTCCTGCATCAGTATAGACGTATACGCAGTACCGTTTACCCGACACCGCTTCCTGAATAATTTTTAATCCATCTCATAAAAAAGGTGAGATTTTGAGTTTCAACTACTGTATCTATTGGCTATTTTCGTCGGGCTAAAACATGTTATACCTATCCTATCGTACAAAATGATTCTGTTTTTCGATGCGAACGAACCTTAATTAGGCAGTGTAATGATGTGTTGGTTTCAGCTACGGTCAATGTAATGGTAATTTGGAAAGATGATAAATTAAAAGCAGATTAGCTCTTCAAACTTTATCTTAGCAACTTCTTTCTTTTCCTATTTAGTAGACTATAGTTATAACTTGTTCAATTCAACCCTTAATAAAGGTTTTGCGCACAAGTTTTTATACTAGTGCAAATAATTTTCTTTGGTTAAAGGTTTTTGGGTAGGTGCTGGCAGTGTTACATCAGGAAATAAAAATTTTTTAAATTCATCCCAATTGACTCCCGTTTCGTAAAATTTAAGTAGACGTTTTTGGATATCTTTAGAATCTCCGTACATGCCTGCTAATTCTTTTGTATGAATAATATCTAAATAATCTTTTACAGTTAATTGAGGAATCAAAACTTTATTATCTACGGTATCATATTTGTCATCCATTTCCACCAGACCTCTTGTACCAGCCAAAATATCTGTTATTGCAATAATTCTAGATTGCTGTGGGCGTACATTTTTTCGTACATGTTCATCTAGTATAGAAACTAATAACTCTTTAAGTCTGTGTGCTGCCACTGAATAAGTAAATAAGATATTAACTTTATTTAGGTCTATCCCATCCCATTCATCTTTATCATTAAATATATTAAAAAACTCCATCCAATGATTTTTTCTGGATTGCGCTAATGAATACAATCCCTCTTTTATATAGACGCCGAATACTGTATTTTCTTGACTACGTTGTTTTTTAGTTAACATTTCTTTCCACCTGCTTTGGATTTGGTATTATTTTTAAATGTTCATCCGCCGCAGCTAAGTATTCTTGCCGCCGTGAATTATTGATACCTATGGGGTTTTGCTTATTGGAAGTTCCTTCTAAACCACCCATCTGTTCAAAAGTTCTCTGCTCCAATCATCGTGCGGTTGCTTTTCCTGGCACACCTTCTCCACGATAAATTGGTTCTGGTATGGTATCAAATATTGAAAAGTTGTTATCATATCGATACTTTAATACATCTTCTGCTGAATGTCCCAAACCTGGTTTGCTCGCATAACCAATATAGGGTTGCCATTTTTTACACCTTGATAGGTGATATGTGTATAGCCCTCGCCTGTTTTCCAGCCCCACGGATCAACCTAAGTCAGCCCATTAGGCGCATACTTATATAGATTAAACCCACCCAACAGCCCATCAAGTCTAATTAAACAAAATGTAAAAAATAAGGGTTAAAATAAAGAATCTGATGAATTATTATTTTTCAATTTAATCACTTTATTTTATTAATAGCTAAACTTATCTGATTATATAATGAAGGCATATCCTTAGCATTACTATAATAAACAGGGGCACTCCAATCAAAATTTTTTATTAGATAAATAAAAAATTTTCCATTTATATCGAAAGAAGGTCTCCAGCCAACATCAAGAATGAAATTATTAGGAAATTCAATTTGAAGCATATCTTCTTTTAAATCATTAACTTGTTCACTAATCGGAATGGAATCTTTTATGGAAAAATCATTAAATACAATTTTCCCTTTTTTTTCAGGAAAAGAAATATTCATAGTGCTTTTGTTAATTTTAAAAATTCATCAATAGAAATAGGATGCCCATGAATAGTTCCACCACTTAACTCTACTCTAACCCATTGAGATTCTTTTCCTTCGCTAGCACCAATAATTTTACCCATATCTTTAACTTTCCATGGTTTACCATTTGTCACTGGTATGCCGTTATTAAATACATGATATTCCAGTGATTTTACATCAACATCATGTAAATATTTTGCAGATACACTTTTAGTTCCTGCTTTGTTTTTCTGGGGAAAATGTTTATATCCATGAGTGCTCCATTCAGGCTGTTTAAGATTTCCACACGTGGATCCCCACGGATCGATCCATATCAGTGAGTTAGGCGCATACTGATACAGATTATACCCACCCAACAACCCAATCGGGTCCGGCTGCGTGAATCTGCCTATATCCGGGTCATAGTACCTGAAAGTATTGTAATGTAAGCCCGTTTCTCTGTCTAAATACTGTCCCTGATACCTCAGGTTCTGTTGTATCTGGCTGTGTTCGATTTCCTGTATCGGTTTGCCCCACAGCTGATAGCTGCATGCCCATACAATGTGACCGTCTTCACTAGTAAGTTCTTCTGGGGCGCCGTTGATGCCGGTGTGGTAAAAATTTCAACATTATGCCCTGACTCTTTAAAGCTATAAATATAGGTTATGTTTCAAATACTAAACTTTCTTTACTAGGAAATTATATTTAAATATTTAATTAAAATTTTGTTAAATAACTAATCTCCAGGTTTTTTCCAGAAATTTATTTTTTCTATTTCTCTCTCAATATCATTCATATCATCCTTACCAAGTTCATTATTAAAATTTTCCGAAAGTATACTGCGCAATTTAGATAATTCTTTAATTAAATGCTTATCCTCAATAAATTTTACAATTTCCTTTTCGTAACCTATTTTGTCAATATTTGGATACTTGTTATCGTAATAATATCTTGTAATATTTTTTAAAGAAATTAGAAAAAATTCAATAATTGACAATGCATTTAATAACTTTTTTCCTGATATTTTTATTTCATCATTTTCTTTTAACATATCATTTCCTTTGATATACTTTTGCATTATTTAAAACAACATCATCTTTAATTGTTAATTCTTTTGTATGATAAGCTGGATTTTTTATCCACTCTAATTTTTCTGTAGGAACATCAGTTTCAATGTAATCGCGACCATGGCCTTGTTTAATTCCATATTTTTCCTCAGCTTTTAATTGGTTCAATGGCTTTTTATTAGCCATTTCAACATAAACACGACCATTATCTTTAGCCTTAATTATCCCATCTTGTTTAATGCCATTTGATCCTTTGCGATTTGTATAGTGCCGAACTCGTGTTGTATTACCACAACTCCAACCCCACGGATCAATCCAAGTCAACCCATTAGGCGCATACTGATACAAATTAAACCCACCCAACAACCCAATCGGGTCCGGCTGCGTGAATCTGCCTATATCCGGGTCATAATACCTGAAAGTATTGTAATGTAAGCCCGTTTCTCTGTCTAAATACTGTCCCTGATACCTCAGGTTCTGTTGTATCTGGCTGTGTTCGATTTCCTGTATCGGTTTGCCCCACAGCTGATAACTGCATGCCCATACAATGTGACCGTCTTCATCAGTGAGTTCTTCCGGGGCGCCATTGACATCGGTGTGGTAGTACAGCACTTTTTGTTCCGTACCGGTGGTGGTCTCCACTCTGGCTAAGGGTTCATAGCCGCTTTCATCTGTGTAGATATAGACGCTTTTGCTTCTGTCGGTACGGGTTTCCTGAATCATTCTCAGCCCGTCCCACAGGAAGTGGGTACGGTTGCAGGCTTTGCCCGCCCGGTCTATCTGGTGCTTTTCGATACGTCGGCCTAAGGCATCGTAGACATAGCCGTAACGTTCGGTACGGTTTTGTTTTTCGATACGCACTTCGGTCAGGCGGTGTTCGGCATCGTAGTGGTAATACTGGGTACCGCTGGCAGTCTGTTTGCTGTGGGTACGGCCGTGTGCGTCGTAGGTGTATTGCAGGCCACGGAAGTGGAGTAGCTGGTTAAAGCGGACCAGATTCTGATTGTCGCTGTTGCTGTTTTCGTTGCGTCTTTTATCCAGCAGGTTGGCGGCGGCATCGTATTGCAGGGTTTCCCAGTAGGCTTGGTTGCGGCAGCTTTCGATGCGGCCGGTGCGGTCATAGTGGTAATCGGTCTGTCCTTGCCGGGTATGTTTTTTACTCACCAGCCGGTCGAGGTTGTCGTACTGGTAGCGGCGGTCGGTGAGGATGTCGGGCAGGATGGTGTTGTGGCCACGCCGGGTTTGTTTGTGTTGCAGGCGGCTGTTGCGGTCGTATTTGAATTCGGTGTTCAGTTGTCCCTGGCTACGCAGGACTTCGCGATGTAGGCGGTCGCGTTCGATGTCGGTGATGGTGGTGCCGTCCAGGTTGATTTGGTGCAGATGGCCGGAACCGTAATAGAGGTTGTTGAGGGTACGGCTGTCCGGTAGGTTGGCGGCGATGCGGTTGCCGACGAGATCCTAGCTGAACCGAGTCAGCAAGCTGGAGCGTTGGTATGCTGGTTGAGCTAGCCATACTCATTCCAGCACAGATTCTTAGAGAAAAAATTCAAAATTATTTATTTTTACTTTCTCGAATTTTAGCTAAAGCTTTTTCAAGCCGACTGACATTTTGATATTTGGTTGGAACTGTACTTCTTGCTAAATAATTATGCCATCCAGGTATGGCGGTTTTAAATAATTCCAAGCCTTCTGGCGTAAGGTTAGATTTTTTAATAACTGTATCGTTTTTTAAATTTCCCTGCTCATCAAACGGTTCAACATCAATTAATAATTCATGTTTTTTTAAAAATCCCAATAAAGCTATTGAACTTTGGATAATAGGATCTTGCCACCATTTGTTTTTATTTCTAGTAAGCAGCATTGGTAAATTATGTAAAGTATAATCAATTTCATTCATTATTTTACTCCACTAACAGTTGATAAATTATCTAGATGTATCAGTTCACCAGTCTTTTTATTTTTTACAAAAATTCCTCCTTGCTCTCGGATTCTTTCTTCTTTAGCTAATTGTAGATTTTTTTTGGCAACATTAGGTCGACTTGTTATTTCGACAGCTTTCCATTTTCCATACTGATTTTTAACAATAAAATCAATTCTGCGTCGTTCACCTGTCAGAGGATCTTTAACGGATTTGCCGTTGGCGTCTCTTAAATATCGTTCAGATAAAACATTATCTTTACCATAACGCCTTTCAAATACGTCTCTCGCCCTTCGTTCACGTTCCATACCTGCTTTTTTATTGGGTAAACATGCAATCCCCCACGGATCAACCCATTCGGTGCATACTGATACAAATTAAACCCACCCAACAGCCCAATCGGGTCCGGCTGCGTAAATCTGCCTATATCCGGGTCATAGTACCTGAAAGTATTGTAATGTAAGCCCGTTTCTCTGTCGAAATACTGCCCCTGATACCTTAGGTTCTGTTGTATCTGGCTGTGTTCGATTTCCTGTATCGGTTTGCCCCACAGCTGATAGCTGCATGCCCATACAATATGACCGTTTTCATCAGTAAGTTCTTCCGGGGCACCGTTGACATCGGTATGGTAGTACAGTACTTTTTGTTCCGTGCCGGTGGTGGTCTCTACTCTGGCTAAGGGTTCATAGCCGCTTTCATCCGTGTAGATATAGACGCTTTTGCTTCTGTCGGTACGGGTTTCCTGAATCATTCTCAGCCCGTCACACAGTTGGTTTTAGATTACAGCCCTTGTTGTAACAATTTTTAATATCACTAATATTCGTTTGCTATAATGGATTAGCTACATTTTAACCTTAATTGAATAGCATTATTTTTTTTATGAAAGTTCTATTTCTCTCGAAAAATCAAATGCAAGAAGACCGGCGTTTTCTACTCGCTGTTTAAATTTATCTGTTACAAATACCCAGCCTATATCTTCTTCGATTGAAAATATATATTCTTCTGTAATATTTTTAGCAATTAGTACCGGTTTATCAACGATTAGCCCTCGCTCTGTTTCTGAATATATTGACTTTTCTCTATCTAGACATCCAGCCAAGGGATTTGTTGGATAGTAACCAAAGAATTTTTTTTGCTTACTCTCAGTAATAACAGGTAATATTTGACCTTTCAAGGATACAATATTATCTAATTTTTCAAGTGCTTGCTGACTAAGAATGTAGAATGGAGATAATGAGCCACTAAAATCAAACTTATAATTTTTTTTACCAGTATCACTTTTATCTAATTCAAGTGCAATTGGTTCGTATTTTTCAAATGCTTTCCATTTTTGATCCATGGCTAATCCTATAATACTTTCTGTTTTATCAGGATCATAATCTTGTATAAATGATGCATAATTTTTGGTATCAGATTTTAAAATATATATTTTATTAATCATAGTATCGTATACCAGCTAGAGTTATTATCAGCATTTGAAAGAATATCACGTATTTTATCAAGCTCCTCAAGGACTCCTTTCTTACCACCTTCTTTATCAGCATTAATAATTTGTTTATTAACTGCATCATAATACTCTTTAGGATGTCTGCCATTATGCACTATTCCTGACATACCATCTTTATTATTTCGGTTCGGTAGAAATACACCATTTTCAGCACTGTCTATATCTATTCCATGCTTTTTCAATATTGTTTGTGCAGGTAATGCTCTTTTAGAAGTATCACCAACAATATGATGGGCTGTAGAATTTTTAGGTCTTATTATCCCTTTCTTAATCATGTTATTAGAAAGTTTAACTGAACACCAACCCCACGGATCAATCCAAGTCAACCCATTAGGCGCATACTGATACAGATTAAACCCACCCAACAACCCAATCGGGTCCGGCTGCGTGAATCTGCCTATATCCGGGTCATAGTACCTGAAAGTATTGTAATGTAAGCCCGTTTCTCTGTCTAAATACTGTCCCTGATACCTCAGGTTCTGTTGTATCTGGCTGTGTTCGATTTCCTGTATCGGTTTGCCCCACAGCTGATAGCTGTATGCCCACACGATTTCTCCGGCTTCATCCGTCAGCTCTTCCGGGGCACCGTTGACATCGGTGTGGTAGTACAGCACTTTCTGTTCCGTACCGGTGGTGGTCTCCACTCTGGCTAAGGGTTCATAGCCGCTTTCATCCGTGTAGATATAGACGCTTTTGCTTCTGTCAGTACGGGTTTCCTGAATCATTCTCAGCCCGTCCCACAGGAAACGGGTACGGTTGCAGGCTTTGCCCGCCCGGTCTATCTGGTGCTTTTCGATACGTCGGCCTAAGGCATCGTAGACATAGCCGTAGCGTTCGGTACGGTTTAATTTTTCGATACGAACTTCGGTCAGGTGGTGTTCGGCATCGTAGTGGTAATACTGAGTACCGCTGGCGGTCTGTTTGCTGTGGGTACGGCCGTGTGCGTCGTAGGTGTATTGCAGGCCACGGAAGTGAAGTAAGTGTAAGCAGCCGATAATGTTCTAAATGTTATGATAGCTGTTTTAGTAGTGGCGGTTGATATTGCCCGAAAAAGTTATTGTAGTAATCATAAACTATGTAATATTTTGTTTTTTAATATAATTTTCTTATTAAAATATGATGGTATCTATATGTTAAGGGATTACTCATAATAATATATTTTCACATTATTTTAAATGTTTCATTTTTACTAAAATGTCCCCTGTATTTAATCTTATTTTATTATTTTCGTAAATATATTCTATCCATAATTCTTTATTATCTGATTCACAATCATTCATTACTCTATATTCAGAATATCCCGTATATGTGTTTATTAGTGGAATTATTTTTTCCACTTTTCCTTCAATTTTATTTTGCAATAAATAAACAGTAAGTTGTTTTAACAAATATAGTTTTAAATATAATTCTTTATTATTTCCATTTAATGAATTAATTTCATTTTCGATAAAGCTGATAATTTTTTGCATATTACCTCTCAACATAAATAGTTATTTTTTTACCATTTGGTGTTAAACATTTGGTGTTAAAACATTAATATGTGGTACTGTTTTATGAGGATGGACATCTGGTAATCCCTCATGTCCATATAAAACACCATTTTTATTAAATTGATAATCTTTATGGTATACAGCAGTTTTGTTTTTTCTAAAGATCTAAGTTTAAATTCTTTTTTTTGTTTAGATGTTTTGTCTGTCGATTTATTCCCAGCTCCGGTAACTTTTCGGGTGTTATTAAAAGCGCCATATAATACTTGATCGGCTTCTTTAAATGAATTAACACTTACATCTTTTCCTGATTGTGCTTCTTTTATTTTTTTATTCAGTTTTGAGTTGTTAGCTACATTACACAACCCCCACAGATCAACCCACATCAACCCATTCGATGCATACTGATACAAATTAAACCCACCCAACAACCCAATCGGGTCCGGCTGCGTGAATCTGCCTATATCCGGGTCATAATACCTGAAAGTATTGTAATGTAAGCCCGTTT